>JANXXJ010000085.1 GCA_025350665.1 Gemmatimonadota bacterium
GGGCCGGGAACGGCATCGTGGGGTAGATCATCGCATCGAGGTGTTGAGCGGCGAACGTGGCCGCGAGCCGGGCCACCAACTCGGCGCGTGACCGCGCGAACGAGACGCCCGCCGGATCCTGCTCGTACGGCTGCACCATGATCCGCGCCATCTCTTCCCACGCCGTCGGCAGCACGTCGTAGAACTTCCGGTAGGCCGCCAACCCGCGTTCCACGGCGCGGCGGGCGTCGCCGCCGTGGGTCTCGAAGTAGCGGAGCAGCGCGTTGGCGGTCGCGGCCGGTGATCGGTCATCGGGTGGCACGTCGCCCCGGGCCTTGGCCGTCTCGGCGAAGAGGCCGCGGAAGGTGGCGATGGTCACGGCCGGCGCGAACGGCTCGATGATCGCGCCGGCCGCCGCGAGATCGGCCACCGCGCGGTCGAACGTCGCCACCGACTCGGCCGTCATTTGGTCGCGCGGCACGTGGGCCTCGACCAGACCGAGTCGGGCGCCCGAGAGCGCGTCGGTCCGCAAGGTGGTGAGCGCCCCTCGCGGGCGCGGCGCGGTGAGGGCCAGACCGTCGGAGGGATCGGGGCCGGCGATCGCGTCGAGCAAGAGCGCTGCGTCCGCCACGTTGCGGGCGAGGGGACCGTGGGTGTCGAGGTAGGGCCAGGTCGGGATCACGCCGGTCCGCGGGACCAGCCCGAACGTGGGCTTCATGCCCACCACGCCCGTGAACTGCGCCGGGATTCGATTGGACCCGCCATCGTCGGTCCCGACGGCCGCGAACGCCATCCCGCAGGCGACCGACACCGCGGAGCCCGCGCTCGAACCGCCCGGTGTTTTCGCTCCGGCCCGGTCGTAGGGATTCACCACCTGACCGGACAGCGAGCTGGTGCCGTTGCCCTCGTACGCGAAATCGTCGGCCACGGTCTTGCCGAGTACGATGGCGCCGGCGGCCCGCATCCGGGCGACCTCGATCGCGTCGTGGGTGACCGAACGCGGAAAGAGCCTGACCCACTCGGCGCTGGAGCCGGTGGTCGGGAGGCCGCCCATGTCGTAGATCGCCTTGGCGAACACCGGCACACCGTCGAGCGGGCCCCGGAGCGCGCCCCGCCGGGCCCGCGCATCCGACGCCCGCGCCTCGGAGACGGCGGTGTCGGACAGTACCTCGTTGGCGCGCAAGGCGGCGTTCCAGGCCTTGCTCCGGGCGAGGGCTTGCGCGGTGATTTCCGCGGCGGTCCAGTCGCCGCGGAGGCGACCGGCCTGGTACTCGAGGATGGAGCCGGCGAGCGGATCGGCCAGGCGCCGGGGCCAGCGGACCAGCGGCACCGCAAACAGCGCGCTGAGAGTACGGAGGGCTTCGCGTCGTGAGTTCACTGGCCGGCGAGGGTCGCGGTGAGGCGTCCGGTGATGGCCACGGGGGTGGTGGACGCCCCCTGGAGGTGAGGTCGGATGGCCGCGACGATGTCGGCGAGCGCCCCCGGCGCGTCCAGAGACAACTTCGGCGTCGAGAGAAAACCGTGGGGCATGTCGGGGTAATTCACGTACTGAACGGCCACGCCGGCCGCCCGGAGAATGTCCGCGTAGCGGGCGCCGTCGTCGCGGAGCAGGTCCCATTGGGCCGTGGCGATGAACGCAGGCGGGAGGCCATGGTGGCTCTGGGCATGGATCGGCGAGACCAGGGGATCGCGACGGTCATGATCTCCGAGGTAGCACTGCAGGATCACGGCAAAATCAGCGCGACTCGGGCCGGGATGCAGTTCGGCCATCGATGGCGAGGCGAGCGTCGCGTCGAGGCTGGGATAGATCAGCGTTTGCTGCGCGATGGACGGCCCGTTGCGCTGTTGGGCCAGCAGACACAACGCGCCCGCGAGGTTGCCGCCCGCACTGTCGCCGACGACAACCACGGGGCCCTTGGCGCGAGCTGTCACCCATACCAGCGCGGCGTAGCAGTCCTCCAGCCCGGCGGGAAAGGGGTGTTCCGGTGCCAACCGGTAGTCGACGGCCACGACGCCGACGCCGAGGCGATCGCAGAGGTTGGCACACAGGTAGTCAAGCGAATCGACCCCGCCGTTGGCCCAGCCGCCGCCGTGGATGAAGAGGATCGACGGCGCTTGCGCCGCACTGGTACGAAACCACTTGAGGTCCATCGGCCCCGCCGCCGTGGCAATTGATTCGCGGGCCGTCAGTACCGACGCCGGCGGCGGATAGGTCATCCAGCCGGCCGGCTTGATCGATTTGCGCCGGGCCACCGGCCACCGGATGATCGCCGGGACGGTCGGCATGATCCCGACTCGCGTGAGCCACTCGGAGAGAGCCAGGGTCAACCGCAGCTTCCAGCCAAAACGAGGCGCCACCTTCATCTTGCCGCTCCCCCGGCCGGGCCGGACGTATGGCGAGCCAATGGCTCGTGCAGCGTAGTTACCATCGATGGTCGCGGACCGCAAGACGCGTGGGCGAGACGGGCGACATTGGTGCGATGCCTGCCGCCTTGCCCCTCCTCGGGTCGTTCCAGCGCGGCCCTGCGGCCACCCTCCAGTCCCAACCACTCCCGACTGGCCAGCCACCAGCGCAGGGGATACACTATGCCATGACCATGCGCTCTCTCCGGTGGCTGGCCGCTGCCCAATGGTTGGCGTCCTCGCTGGCCGCACAAACCCCGGTTCCCCTCACGATCGAGAACATCCAGACCCGGAATCGCGGCGCATCCGAGGTTGTTCTGTCGCCGGACGGCCGGTGGATCCTGGCCACGGGGGCGGGCGCCCAAGGTCCGGGCATTCATCTCGTGCCGGTCGACGGCTCGGCCCCTGAGAAACTCCTGACCAGGGGCGGGGCCCCGGCCTGGTTTCCCGACAGCCGGCGGATCGTGTTCAGCCGCGACAACGATCTCTGGTCGTTCACGATCGGCGCCGCCACCGCCACCCGGCTCACCACCGATCCGGGGGACGAACGGGCCCCCCAGGTGTCGCCGGATGGAAAATGGATCGCGTTCTATTCGAGCCGGAGCGGATATCAGGACATCTGGCTCGTCTCCGCGGCGGGAGGCGAGGCCCGCCGGCTCACCGATTCGGCCACCGCGGTGGACGATCCCCGGTTCCTCCCGGCCTGGTCCCCCGACGGGAAGCGGATTGCCTACATCTCGAACCGCGGCGACTACTGGTCCGACGATCTCTGGACCATCGACGTCGAGACCCGCGTCCCGCGGCAACTTTCCCTCGGTTTCATGGCGTCCACCGCGCCGACCTGGTCCCCCGACGGCCGCGCGATCGCGCTGCTCGGCACCTCGAAGCGGGGCTACTGGTACGAGGATCTGGCTGACCTATATGTAGTGGACGCGGGGACCGGGGCCGAACGGGCGGTGGCGATGCAGGTCTACGGCTCAGACTGGCTTCACAGCCAGCGGGTCCGCTGGTCGGGAACGTCACTGGTCTTTCCCTATCTCGAACGCGGGATCATGAACCTGTGGTCGGTGCCGGTGGCGGGGGGCGTGGCCACACGGATCAGCCATCTCGGCGGCACCATCCGCACCTTCGACGTCTCGGCCGGCGGAGACATCGCCTTGGTGCAGACCGGGCTCACCACCGGCGCCGAGGTGTTCCTTCT
>JANXXJ010000049.1 GCA_025350665.1 Gemmatimonadota bacterium
GGCCGGATCAGCAAAACCTTCGGCGTGCGCCTCGCGCTCCGGACCTTGTTCGATGCGCCGACGCCGCGTACACTGGCCCCGATCGTGGCCGGCCAGGCGCATCCGCCGGCCGCCTCCGACGAGCTCGCCACGCTCCTTGCAGACCTTCGGCAGCTCGACCAGGCCACGGCGGCCGAGCTGCTCGCCGAACACACTGACCCGGGTCCACGTCAATGACGACGCCCTATTCGACGAACGCATTGCGTGAACGGCTTGCCAAGTTGACGCCATCGCAACGGGCGTTGCTCGCTCAGCAGCTCGCCTCAACGGATACCGCGACCACGGTTCCCAGGCGAACGAATCGCGCGTCCGCTCCCCTGACCTACAATCAGGAACTGCTGTGGGCGGTCGACCAGGCGATGCCCGGGGTGCCCGCCTACAACGTCCCGCGGGCCTTCCGGGTCCGGGGCCTGCTCGACCTCGACCATTTGCAGCGTGCCATCGCCGTGTTGATCGAGCGTCACGAGACGTTGCGCACGGCCTTTACGGCAACGAACGCAGGACCTCGCCAGGAGATCTTGCCGGCCCGCCCGGCCCCATTCGAGACGGTGGTCGTCCCGGGCGGGCCCGCCGAGCAGGAAGCCGCGTTGCCAGCGCTATTGGCTGAGGCCAGCCGATTCATCTTCGACTTGACGCGCGGCGAACTCCTCCGAGTGACGATCTTTCGACTCAGCGAGGCCGATCGGGTGGTGCTACTTCTGTCGCATCACATCGTGTGCGATGAATGGTCACGCGACGTGCTCTTCCGGGACTTGAGCAGCATCTACAACGGACTCTGCGGCGGCCAGGACGTGAGCCTCCCCGATTTACCGGTTCAATATGGAGACTACGCGGAGTGGCAGCGCGCCGGCATGAGCGGCGCGGGGCTCGATCCCCAGATCGCCTACTGGCGCAACCGCCTGCGTGACCTGCCTTCACTCGACCTTCCGACCGACCGGCCACGGCCGGTGGCGCCTTCGTTGGCCGGTGCCCGGCGTCGCTACCACCTCGACCGCGACGCGATCGACGCCATCGGTCCCCTGGCCGCTCGTCTGGGCGTCACGCCGTTCATGATGTACCTGACGGTGTTCAAGATCATGCTGATGCGGTACGCCAGTCAGTCCGACGTCGCAGTCGGGTCGCCGATTTCGTCCCGGAGCCACCCGGAGCTCGAGGGCCTGATTGGCTACTTTCCAAACGTGCTCGTCCTCCGTACGGACCTCAGTGGCGAGCCGACGTTCGCGACAGCCGTCGGCCGGGTTCGGGAGACCTGCCTCGACGGCTACGCCCATCAGAGCGTACCGCTCGAAATGCTGGCCCTCGAGTTGAAGAAGGCCCGATCCCAGGGATTCGACCCGCTGTTCCGGGTTCTCTTCCTCAACCTCGATCGCGACGCGGTGCCTCTGACATTTGACGGTGCATCCGTCGAGCTCGTGCCGACCGACTTTCGAACCTCCAAATTTGACATTACCTTGTCGACCCGGGAAACTCCGGAAGGCCTCGCAATCGCGATCGAGTACAACACCGACCTGTTCGATGCGGCTACGATCGACCGGATGGCCGGGCACTTCGAGATGTTGCTGCGTGGCGCGACGGCCGATTCCGACCTCCCGATCACCGCCATTCCAATGCTGACCGCCGCGGAACGCCGGCACCTGCTGGTCGACTGGAATTCGACCTCAGCCCCTTACCCGGGGGACCTCACGCTGACCGCGCTCCTCGAACGGCAGAACCAGGCGACGCCGGACGGTGTCGCGGTCTGGTTCGGTGGCTCGACCCTTACCTTTGCGAAACTCCACGGTCGAGCCAATCGGTTGGCCCAGCATCTGCGCGGCATCGGCGTCGGCCCGGGGGTGCTCGTCGGTCTTTGTGTCGAACGATCGATCGAACTCGTCGTGGGCCTGCTTGGCATCCTGAAGGCGGGAGGTGGCTACGTCCCGCTCGACCCCGACTACCCGACAGAGCGGCTCGCCTTCATGATCGAGGATGCGGCCGCGCCGGTCCTGTTGACGCAAAGCCACCTCCACTCGCGCCTTCCCGCCCACGGTGGGCACACGATCCAGCTCGACACCGACTGGGAACGAATCGAGGGTCTGCCCCCAGTGCCCCCGGTGCCGCTGGCCGGACCGGGGGATGTGGCCTACATGATCTACACCTCGGGCTCCACCGGACGTCCCAAGGGCGCCTTGAACTGCCACGCCGGCATTGCCAATCGGCTGCTGTGGATGCAGGAACACTTTCAGCTCGGCTCCGGCGATACCGTTCTGCAGAAGACACCGTACAGCTTCGACGTGTCGGTCTGGGAATTTTTCCTGCCGTTGATGACCGGAGCCCGACTGGTGGTGGCCGCGCCGGGCGGTCACCGGGATCCCGGCTATCTCGCCAATCTGATCGAGGCCGAGCACGTTACCGTCCTCCACTTCGTGCCATCGATGCTGCGGGCGTTTCTGGCCGAGCCAACGGCCGCGCGGTGTCAAGGCATCCGCGAGATCATCTGCAGCGGCGAAGCGCTGTCGTACGGTCTCATGCGGCAGTGTCAGGACCAGCTACCTGCCCGGCTCACCAATTTGTACGGACCGACGGAAGCCGCGGTCGACGTGACGTGCTGGACCTGCGACCGGACATATCCCGGGCATGTGGTTCCGATCGGGCGACCGATCGCCAACACGACGACCTATGTACTGGACGCCATCGGCGGACCGGTACCCATCGGGGTCCCTGGTGAGCTGTACCTTGGCGGAATTCAGGTGGGTATGGGCTACCACAACCGCCCAGAACTTACCGCCGAGAAATTCGTTCCCGACCCCTTCGCCGACGGTGGTCGACTCTATCGGACCGGCGACCTGGCCCGATACCTCAGCGACGGCAACATCGAGTTCCTCGGCCGGAT
>JANXXJ010000151.1 GCA_025350665.1 Gemmatimonadota bacterium
GGCTGATCATGGCGGTGTTAGGCACGCCGTTCCGGATGACCCTCGCGATCATCTCGAGGCTCCCGTCGCCGTTCCGCCATTTGTGGGCCCGCAGCGTCGGCGCGATGGCGGTGCCTTCGAGATTCGGTCCATGGCAGCCGAAGCAGGTTCCTTCCCCGTGGAAGACGTGCCGTCCGGCCTCGATCAGCTTCTGCCGCGCGGCCACACTGTCCTGCAGCGCCTTGGCGGCGTCCGGCTGCTGGGCCGCGAGGTTCCCGGCCCGGAGCGCTGAGGCGAGGATCAGGACGGCGGCCGCCCGCTGGATCCGGGAGCAGGTCCGTGTAGTCGAGCGATCCATCATCCTGGCCTCCAGGCCGTTGAGGAACAGACGCGCGTGAATCCGACGGGGTGGGCGCGGGGATGGAATGTACCTCCCGATCCACCGGCGCGTCGATCCTCGCTATTGACGGCGTTGGCGGTAGACTTGAGTGAATCAGCCCGGCCCCACCGCACCGCGTTCTCGTACCAGGAGGCTTCATGAATGCCCGTCGCGCCGCCATCGCCGGCCTCGTCGCCACCGGAGCGGCCACCGCCCTCTGGCTGGTGGAACCGGTCCTCGGCCTGCCGCGCCTCGCGGTCGGCAGCATGTTGAGCAGCTTCCTTGCGGTCGCGACGGCCTACCTTCCGATCTGGCCGGTCGTGGGATGGCTGGTGCATCTGCTGGTTGGCATCGCTCTGGCACTGGTCTACGCCAAATGGGTCGTCGGGCGTCTTCCGGGTGGCCCGATCATGCAGGGAATCTTCTACGGTTGCGGGGTGTTCCTTTTCGCCCAAGTCACGTTCATGCCACTGGTTGGCGCCGGTGTGTTTTCCCGTGGGGACGTGCCGCTCCTCGCCGGGAGCCTGATCGGACACGGTGTCTTCGGGGGCCTGATTGGCCTGCTGTACGGCGTCGATCATCCGGCCGGCCTGCCGCCGACGGCCTAACGCGGCGCCGGCCGTCCCCAACGTTCCGGAGCCATCTCACCCGTTCTTCCCGATTCCTTCACGCCCGGAGGGCCCTATTCATAGCCATTAAGCCGATGCTCACGAAGTTCCACTTTACGACCGGTGCCCACGGTCCCAGAGGTTCCGATGAAAGCCAAGATCCATCTCCTTGGTCTCGCTCTCCCTGCGCTGTTGCTGGTTCCGGTCGTGCGGGCTGAAGGTCTCGATGACGCCGCCCGACGTTACGCCCGCGACTACGCCATGGCCGCGGCCCACGCCCGGATCCCGAGCTTCTCCCGCCAGACCGGCCTGGCCTGCAGCGCCTGTCACACCGCCTTCCCGCACCTGACCCAGTTCGGCCGGCTCTTCAAGCTGAACGGGTACACCATGACGTCACTCCAGACGGTGAGGGCCGGGGACAGCGGCAAGCGCGAGTCGCTCAAGCTCGATCTGATTCCACCGGTGTCGGCCATGGTGATGTCCTCGTTCACCCAGACGGCCAAGACCCAGCCGGGCACCCAGAACGGCAACGTTCAGTTTCCCCAGCAACTGAGCGTCTTCTTCGGGGAGGCCATCACGCCGCGGATCGGCACCTTCCTCCAGGTCACCTACGACCCGGCCGCCGGGAGCATCGGGGTGGACAACGCCGATATCCGGTTCGCCAACCGGACCAGCATGGGCGCCAAGTCCCTGATCTACGGCGTGACCCTGAACAACAATCCGACCGTGCAGGATGTCTGGAACACCGTGCCGGCCTGGGGCTTCCCGTACGCGGCGTCGTCAACCGCCCCATCACCGGCGGCATCGGTCATTCTCGACGGCCAGTTCGGTCAAAGCTCCGCCGGTCTCGGGGCGTACGCCTTCTGGGACAACCACCTGTATGGCGAGGTCAGCCTGTATCGGTCGTCGGTCCAGGGCGGGGGACAGCTTCCCGACTCCACCTCCAGCAATACGATCCACGGCGTCGGCCCCTATTGGCGCGCGTTCTGGCACCAGCAGATGGGGCGGCAGGAGTTGATGATCGGCGCCCTGGGGATGAGCACATCGGTGTTCCCGTCCGGGGTGATTGGAGTTCGGAACCGGTATACGGATGTGGGATTCGACGCCCAGTATGAACTGCCGGTTGGCGAAGGGAAAGGTGGCATCACCGCCCACGCCATCTATCTCCACGAAACGCAGAAACTGGCTGCCGACTATGCCGCGGACGCGGCGGCCAATCAGACCAATAAACTCAATACCTTCCGGATCGACGGGTCCGTCTACACGGCCAAACGGATGGGCCTGACCCTCGGCTACTTCTCGACCTCGGGCACCACCGATGCGCTCCGCTATCCGGAAGAGGCCATGGGGGGCAGCCTCACCGGCAGCCCGAACAGCAACGGCCTCATCTTCGAGTTGTCCGCCCTGCCGTGGCTCAATACCCGGTTCGAGCTTCAGTACGTGATGTACAACAAGTTCAACGGCGCCAAGACCAATTACGACGGCGCCGGACGGAACGCCAAGGACAACAACACCCTGTACCTGATGAGCTGGGTGGTGTTCTGATCGTCGATTGGCGACACGCGGCAGGTACGTCGAGGACCAGCAGGCGGCGCGAGATTTGACATTCGCGCCGCCCGCTGCATTATAGACCAGACCCGGGTGGGCGCCCCGCCCTCGGGATCTTCAAAGCCCCCGAGCCCCGCGATGCGCGCTCCCCTCGCTCCCGCCGCCCTGTTCCTGGTCCTCGCCACCGCCTGCAGCGGGGATGACCCGGTCGGCGTTCCCGCGGTCCGCCCGGACGACGTTGCCGCGGCGGTTCTTGCCGCTCCCCGCCCGGTGGAGCGGCTCTTCAGCGACGGCACCAACGACTGGGAGCCAACCGTTGCCACGGACCCCGTCGGTCCCTACGTCTATCTCGTCACGACCCGCTATGGGGCGCCGGCCTGCGCCCATCGGTGTCCCGATCCCGCCCTCGTCTTCTCGGTGTCGAGCGATGGCGGTGCCACGTTCGGTTCGGAACGCTACCTGTGTGTCTGCCGGGGCATTGACGGTCAGAACGATCCGCAGGTGGCCGTCGCCCGGGACGGGACCGTGTACGCGGCCTGGCTCAATGGCTTCGTGCCTGGTGTCGTCTTTTCCCGGTCATCGGATCGCGGGCGTACCTGGACTCGCCCGAGGGCAGTCATGGGCGTTCTCGAGTTTTCGGACAAACCGATTCTCGTGATCTCGCCGAGCGGCCGCGACGTCTACATCGCTTTCAATGCCAGCGACAGCTACATGGTCGCCTCCCACGACCGCGGCGCCACGTTCTCCGATCCGGTGCGCACCAACAACGACGGGCGCTACTATTTTGCCGACGGCGGCTACGTCGCGCCGAACGGCGTCGTGACCTTCTCCGAGGCCAGCTATACCCAGGAGAGCACCGGGCCGGTCTTCATTCATGCCATGCAGTCCGGAGATGGCGGTCGCTCATGGCGCACCGCGCTCGTCGATGTGGTTGCCGAACAGCCCGCCTGCACCAGCGACGGCTGTCCGCCGGACTTCCTCGGCCCGTCCGTCGGCGTGGCCGGCTCTGGATCGAGCAACCTGATCCTCGTGTACAACGGCGCCGTCGCCCCCCAGCAGCCCCAGCGGATCTTCGTTCGCCGGTCGAACGACGGCGGGGCGAACTGGGGTGCGCGCACGGAACTCTCCGACGCGCCCCATTCCGCCAACGGTGCCTTTCCAGCCGTGGTGGGAGGCGCCGGCGGAGACTTTCGGGCCTGGTACATGGATGACCGGAACGGGTCCGATGCCTGGAATGTCTGGTTCCGTCGCTCAGACGATGGCGGGCGGACCTGGTCGTCCGAGTCCCGGCTTTCCAATGCCGGACGGGGCGCACCCTATAAGACCCCGGCCGGTTTTGCTCATCCCTATGGTGACTACGGCGGCCTCGCCGTGACGAGCCAGGGCTTCACGTTCGCGATCTGGGGCGAAGGGACGAGTTACGCCGGACCCGGCGGGACCTGGATGAACCGGCTTGATATTCGCCGTGATGACGTGGCCGCGAGCGCAGCCCCGCTAGGCGTCGGCAGCGCCCTCGCCGCCCAACCAAAGGCCCCCTGACCGTACCCGCCCCGCTGGTTTTTGCCCTCAGCGATCGCTACCTGATCGAGCGCGAGCTCGGCCGGGGCGGCATGGCCACCGTGTATCTGGCTCAGGACCTCCGCCACGACCGGCAGGTCGCCATCAAGGTCCTCCGCGAGGACCTCGGGGCCGTCCTTGGCCCGGAACGATTCCTGGCCGAGGTCCGCACCACCGCCCGGCTCCAACACCGCCACATCCTCCCGCTGCTCGATAGCGGCCAGGCCGGCAACAACCTCTACTATGTCACGCCGTTCGTGGCCGGCGAGTCGCTCCGCGAGCGGCTCGGCCGCCACGGGCCGCTCCAGCTCGAGGATGCGATCCAGATCGCCCGCGAGGTGGCCGACGCCCTCGGTGCCGCCCACCTCCTCGGCATCGTCCACCGAGACATCAAGCCCGAGAACATCCTGCTCCAGGGCGGCCACGCGCTGGTGGCGGACTTCGGGATCGCCCTCGCGGTCCAGCAGGCCGGCGGCAGCAGGATGACCCAGACCGAATTGTCGTTAGGCACGCCCCAGTACATGGCCCCCGAGCAGGCCATGGGCGAGCGGACGGTGGACCACCGGGCCGACATCTATGCCCTCGGCGCCGTGACTTACGAGATGCTGGTCGGGGAGCCCCCCTTCACCGGGGCCACGGTGCAGATCGTCGTCGCCAAGATGATGACGGAGCGACCCGTGTCGCCCTCGGCCCTCCGCGACACCATCCCGGCCGAGGTCGAGGCAGCGGTGCTCCGCGCCCTGGGCCGGCTGCCCGGAGACCGGTTCGCCTCGGCGGCCGACTTCGCCTCGGCCCTTGGCGCGCCGGCAGGGAGCCACCCGGGGCCGCGGCCGGCTGAGTCCCGCCGGCGGTGGACGGAGCCGGTTCTGGCGCTCGTCGCGGTCGCGGCGCTGATCGCCGCTGCTGTCGGCTGGATGCGACCAGGACGCGCGGTGCCGGCCACGCCGACCTTCGGCGCCCTGATGCCCCCGCCGGGCCGCCAGTTCGCGATTCAGAATTCGTTCGGCGCACTGTCGCCCGACGGCCGCCGGTTCGCCTTCATCTCGACGACGCCATCGGGAGACCGCCAGCTCTGGCTCCGCGATCTCGCGGCTCCGGCGGCGGACTCGTTGCCGAACACCACCGGCGCCGAGGCGCCGTTCTGGGCTCCGGACGGCCGTTCGGTGGGCTATCTGGCGCAGGCCAAGGTGTGGCGCCTGGACCTCGATGGGACCTCGCCCCGTCCAATCTGCGACGCTCCCCTCGCCCGGTCGGCGGCCTGGGGAAGTCTCGGCGATATCGTGGTGCTGTCCAGTCGGACGGTTCGGCTGGGCCGGGCAGATGGCACTGGGTGCTCGCCTCGCCCCGGCGACAGCCTGCCGAACGGTATCGCCTGGACGGTCAGCTTCTTTCCGGATGGACGCCGGTTTCTCGTGGCGACAGATCGGGACCCGACGGACTCGACCTTGCGCGGGGCGTTGATCGGGCGGGTCGACCGGCCTGGTCTGGCGCCCGGCTTTCCCGGGATTACCGCGGGTCAGATCGTGGCGCCCGACGTCCTAGTCTACGCAACTCTCGGCTCCGATCAGTTGCTGGCCCAGCGGTTCGACCCGGAACGTCTCGAATTCGTCGGCTCGGCGCTGCCGCTCGGCGCCGCCCGGAATTTCAATGGATTCTACGCCTTCGCCGCTTCCGGTCGGGCCGTGCTTTATCTGAGCCCGGTGGGCCTATCGGCCCGCGAGATGACGACGACAGGCGTGACCAAAGTGCTCGATCCCGGGGCCGCCGTTTGGACGCTCGACCTGGCCCACGACGGCCGCCTCGTGGCCTACGGCGGATATGGGCTCTGGATCTACGATCGCGTGCGCGAAACGCCCCGCCGAATCAGCGACTCGGCGACGATGTTTCCGGTGTGGGGGCCGGGTGATACCACGATCGCAGTGTGGCAAGCCTCGCCCGGCTTGAGATGCTCACTCGTCCTGGTTGATCTGCTGCGGGAACACAATATCAACGTCTCCGACTCGACCAAGGGCTGCTTCTTCCCCTCGGATTGGACCCGGGACGGCAGGCACCTTGTCCTCACCCGGCAACCCGACCCCGCGAAGCCGCGTTCCGAGATCTGGCGCTGGAGCCAGGCCGATCGGACCTTCACGCCCGAGTACTCGAGCCCGGCTGCCAGTGTCTCGGCCGGCCGGGTGTCGCCCGACGGGCGCTGGCTGGCGTACGTGTCGGACGAGACGGGCGGGTTGCAGGTCTTCATCCGGCCGTTTCTGCGGCCTGGCCCGAGCCAGCGGGTCTCCGCCGCCGGTGGTGCCAACCCCCGGTGGTCATGGAACGGCCGCTGGCTGCTCTACATCACGCCCGACGGGCAGATCATGCGAGTGGCCGTCCCCAGCGGTGACCGGCTCAACATTGGTCGGCCGGAGCGTAAACTCCTGATCACGGAACGAGATCTCCATTTCTTCAGCGCCGCGGAATTCCAGTTGCCCTCCACCCCGTTCATGGTGACGCCCGATCCCGACCGGTTCCTGATCCTGATGGCGGGGGCTAACGGCCCGCAGGCGGAGATGATCCTCGACTGGATGACGCTCCTCGACTCGACCCGGGCCCGCCCGAAATGAAGCGCCGAGCATCATGACGCCCGGGCCCGAATGAGATTCAAATCCGGGCCACCAGATCGAAGTTCTGGCGCCGGCACCGGGAGTTTCCTATCTATGGAAGACCCCATTCCCGGAGAGTTCATGGCCACCGTCCTCGATCTGCTCCACCGCAAGGGTCACCAGGTCCACACCATTTCGCGCGCCGACCGGGTCGTTGACGCGGCCGGTCTCATGAATCAGCACGGCGTCGGCGGACTGGTCGTCACGGACGACCAGGGAAGGGTCGTGGGGATGTTCACCGAGCGCGATGTCCTCCGCCGGGTCGTGGGCCAGGGCCGGGATCCGGCCACGACGCTGGTCGCCGAGGTGATGACGGGTGAGATTCTGGCCTGCGTGCCGGAGACCACCCTTGAAGAGTGCGCTGCGGTGATGACGGCCAAGCGGGTCCGGCACCTTCCGGTCCTGGGCAGCGGCGGCCTCTCGGGCATCGTGACGATCGGCGATCTACTGGCCTACCAGGTCGACGATCAGCGAACTACGATTCAGTACCTCACCAGCCTGGTCTACGAGAATCGCTGAAACAGCGAGGCCCGATTCGTCGGTGATGGTTCTTTCACAGGAGTGGATGATGCGGCAGGAAATGGCGGCGATGATCGCCCTGATGGTGTGTGCAGGTCCTCTCGCCGCACAGCCTCCCGTTTTCAAATCGGCCCAGCACGATTTCCGGATGGTGACCGTGGCCGACGGTCTCGATCACCCCTGGTCGATGGCCTTCCTGCCCGGAGGCGACATGCTCATCACCGAGCGCGCCGGCCGGCTGCGCCTGGTCCGTAACGGGAAGCTGCTCCCGGCGCCGGTGGCCGGTGTGCCCCAGGTCCTGGCCAAGGGGCAGGGTGGCCTTCTGGACGTCGTGCTCCACCCGAAGTTTGCCACCAACCACCTGATCTACCTGAGCTACGCCAAGCCCACCGGCGGCGACAGCCTGGCCGCCACCACGGCGGTGGCCCGGGGCCGCTTCGAAGGCGGCAAGCTCAGCGGAGTCGAGGACATCTTCGTCGCCCTCACCAAGGGTGCCCCTGGCCACTTCGGCTCCCGGCTCGCCTTCGACAAGGACGGCTACCTCTTCATCACGGTCGGCGAACGAATGGTTCCCTCGACCGGCGACCTCTCCGCCCATCCGGCCCAGGATCTCAGCAACCACCACGGCAAGATCATTCGCCTGTTCGACGATGGGCGAGTTCCCCCGGACAACCCGTTTGTCGGCAAGGCCGGCGCCAGGCCCGAGATCTGGAGCTATGGTCACCGGAACCCGCAGGGCCTCGCGATCGACCCGGCGACCGGCGAGATCTGGGAGACCGAGCACGGCCCCCAGGGTGGGGACGAACTCAACAACATCCGGCGCGGTCTGAATTACGGCTGGCCGGTGATCGGTTTCGGCGTGAACTACGGAACCGGCTCCGCGATCCATGCCGGCACCATCAAGGCCGGCATGGAGCAGCCGGTGCATGTCTGGGTTCCCTCGATCGGCACGTCGGGGCTCGCCATCTACAACGGCAACAAGTTCCCCAACTGGAAGGGGAGCGCCTTGGCCGGTGGGCTGTCGGGCCAGCAGCTGGTGCGACTCACCGTGAACGGGAAGAACGCGGAGTTTGCCGAGATCCTGTTCCGGCGGCAGGGGCGGGTGCGGGCGGTGCGGGAGGGACCCGATGGCTACGTGTACGTGGCATTCGATGGTGAAGACAAGCCGACCGCCGTTGTGCGGCTCGAGCCGGTGCCTCGGCGCTAGGCTCCGGAATCAGGGTCAGCCCAGGATCCCGAGCAGTTCTTTGACGGCCATGTAGCCCGGCGTTCCCGCGATCGATCCGCACGGGTACGCACCCGCCCCGCAGTAGCTCAGGTTGTCCCAGGGCCCGAATTGGTAGAACCGGGCCCTCATGTCAGCCGAGAACTGCCGGTCCGCGAAGGTCTGGCCCACGGTGAGTTCGGTGTGGTCGATGTTTCCGCCCGGAAACAGAAACAGCTCCTGCAGATCCCTGGGCGACACCAGCCGGCCCCAGACGCAATCCTCGGGGTTGGCGATGTAGCTGAGCATTTGCGCCTTCACCTGCTCCTTGATGTGGTCGAGCCCTTCGCCCCTGGCGCCGAGCCCCAGATTCTTGAAGAACAGCGTGAGGCGGTCATAGGGCTCGACCAGCCCGAGTCGCCGCATCGCCGCCCCCTCGCAGTAGATCTGGATGTATCCTGGTTCGTAGTCGGCCCCAGCGGCGCGCACGGTTGTCGTCGCCCGTTCGAATTCGGATAGCGTTTCCATCGAGAAAATGAATCGGAACGCGGCATCGGCCTCGGGCGCGTCCTTCCACCGGACTGGCTTGCGGAAGAAGAGCGTGAGCTTGCCGCTCGTGCCGAGGAAGCGCTTCCCCTCGATTCGTGCGACCGTCTCGGTGTCGCCGACCAGGCGCGCAGCCGTCAGCGGATCCGTCGCCATCAGCAGGTGATCGAACGGCTGCTCGATCGATCGTCCCTCGGCCCAGTAGCGAACGGTTCCCCGATCCGGATCCACCCGTTCGACCCGCGCCCCGAGCCGGAGGTCGACGCCGATCTCGCGATTGATCAGAGCGAGTTCCTCGGTCAGTCGCCAGAGTCCCGGCTTGACGAACCCGTAGTATCCCTCGAACACCGACCCCGAATCCATCAGCGGCAACGTGAACGCCGAGGCCGGTTCCGTGAGCGAAATGGGCCCGCTCTCGGTCACGGTCATCGCCATGTAGATCTTCGTGCGATCGGCGGTGAAGTAGTGATCGAGGAGATCGGCGGCACTGCCCGTGATCCAGAGGCGGGTCAGCGTGTCACCGAGGGCGTGGCGCGCCCGGTCCAGGTCGGGCGGGGTGGCCGTGCGGTAGCCCTCCTGCAGGAACGCCGCCACCCTGGCTTCGTCAGCGCGGAACCCGGCGGCGTCGCCGGTCTCGCCCCACCGGGTCCGGAATTCCTGGTCCAGCGCAACCGGATCGCGGTGAATCCAGGCGTTCGCAGTCGGGGTGGGGAAGTAGACCCGCTTGGCCGAGGTCGGCACATAGGTCTCGAGGCGGTCGGCCAGTCCCGTCTCCCGGAAAATGAAATCGGGCATCAGGCCGAGGACGGAGGCGCCTAACGAGTAGGCCTGGGTCCGTCCGTCGACCGTCGCCTCGGCCGAGATGCAGGCTCCGCCCGGGCGGTCGGCCCGGTCGAGCATCGTGACGGTGTGACCGGCCCGCCGTAGGTAGTGGGCGGCTACCAGTCCGTTGATTCCGGCACCGACAACCACGGCCCGGCTGGTCAATCCTGTCGGGCCACCGATGGAGTCATGGCCAGAGCGGCCACCAGGCGGCTCAGCGCCTCAACGTCCTTGAGATCGAGCACCTCCGCCGGCCCATGCGAATACCGGCCCGGCCATGACAGCCCGGTGTTGGGCGGGCCCCATCCCGAAATCGCCGACCCGTCCGTCCCCCCGCGCGTGGTTCCGATCTGGAGCGGAATTCGGTTGGCGCGCGCCACCCGGACAATCCGGTCCCGCTCCGCCCGCGGCGGCAACGATCCGTCGTCCAGCCCGCGGAGCACCGCGCCGGCACCGAGGGGCGCCAACGCGAAGTGCGGCGACTCGAGCGGCGTATCCGAACTCACGAATGTGTCAATCGAGTAGACCCGATCGAGCGTCCGGCCCACCCGATCGCCGAACGCCCGCGCTCCGCTGAGCCCGCTCTCCTCCTCGACCGACCACACGAAGTACACCCGCCGCGGAAGCCGGCCGGGATCCACGGCGGCGATGGCCGCGAGGAGCGCCGTGCTCCCGGTCCGGTCGTCACTGCCTCGTGCGGTGACTCTGGTGCCGGCCAGTCGCTCGGTCCGCTTGTACGCCGTCAGGCTCATGCCCGGCCTTACCCCTCGGCTCACCAATTGGGCCGAGTCCATTCCGAACCAGGCTTGGAGACCGGTGCGAAGCTTGATGCGCCCGGAGTCACGCGGCACGAACACCCCGCGGAGGGGCGCCCGGCCGGTTTCATCGAAATGGAGCAGGGCGGGCACCCCCTCCCATGACGGTGTGACCGGACCACCACGAGGCTTGAGCGTGACTTGGCCGTCAGGCAGGATCCGCTCGATCTCCCAGCCGACCTCGTCCATGTGGGCGATCACCGCCATTGGGTCCCGGTCGGGCCCGGCCGCGACAATCACGTTGCCGGTCGAATCGATCTGGGCCCGTTCCCGAGCCCATCGCGGCAGCGCGGCGAGCACGGCGTCGCGCACCGGCCGTTCGTGGCCCGACACGGCGGCAAGGTCTGCCAGCGCAAAGAACTGCCTTTCGAGCGGACCGAATCCATCGGCCCGGGCGGGAAGACGGCGCGCCGTGTCCACCGGGATTGCGATCAAGGGCAGTCCCTGGCTTAAGCCCGCCGCGTCGGCCACCCAGTCCCGCAGGGCCACGGCCTCGGTGGAGTCGATCGACTCCACTGTACTCCCGGCCCACCGCACCGCCGGCCTGAATACCACCGTGGCTGAGGGAAATGGTCCGGCCGGGGCTTGGCCTGGCGGCGCCGCGGGGCGCACGAGTTGGCTCACCGTTCGGGAGGCCTGGCCGGCACCCGCGAGCGCCACCCGGTCGACCGGGCCGATCCGGGCCAGCACCGCGCTGAGGCCCACCCAGTTGAACACGGACTGGGTCGAGAGAACGAATGTCGTTTCACCGCTGGATGGCGTTCCTGCCGCGGCCGCGGCCACGGCGGCGCACGAGGCCCGAGCCCCGGCGGCGGGTCCTGTCGCATAGGCGCCGAAGTCCCACTGGGGACGGTCCGGGAACACCGGATCGAGTAGCGCGATGCCCAGTCCGGCGACGTCCGCCCCGGATGAGGCGCCGACGTCCACCCACAGCTGATCCGCCGTCAGGGCGAGAGAGTCGGCCACATGGAGCGTCGCAAAATGACCGTTAGGCACCGCGACGACACCGATGACCCGGCCGGTCGCCGTGCGGATCGCGACCCGCTGCGCCTCCTGGAACTGGTTCCAGAGCGGATGGCTGGGCACGCCGGTCCGCCGGAGCCGGAGGTAGCCGGTCTCCGTGATCCGGGAGACCACGAAGGCGGAGTAGTCCAGGCCGCACGCCACTACCCGCCTGGGCGTCCCGGTGCCGACCGTCCTGACCAGGTTGCCCCACTGGTCCGTGCGCCAGCCCGGCAGCGCCCGCATCAGGGTCGCGGCGGTGGTTGCCTCATTCCCCGGGGGGGCATCGAGGCGGATCCAGGAGGACACCGCGATGCTGGTCTGCGCGGAGAGCGGGCTCGAGAGCGCCGCAAGGATTGGGACAAAGAGACCACGACGCATGGTTCGCTCTCGACGCTCGAGGGTCCGGCTAGGGTCGCCGACGCATCCGTTCCTTCGGCCGGGGCTTCTGCTGTTCGGTCTTGTTGTCGGAACGGGCTGGGCCGGTCGAGGCCGCCCGGGCCGCCTTCTTCTTGGCGAGAAGGGCGCGGAAGCCGGCCAGGTTGGCATCTTCGGGCTGTTTCTTGGATGAATCGGTCATGATGAAAGCTACTCCTTTTCGGGTGAGGTGTGCTGCCACACGGCGTCCCATCCCCTCGGCATCGGGCCCCACCGGATCCGGGCCATCAGGCCTTCTTGTTCGGTCTGGTCGCCCTCTTTGATTTCGCGGGCTTCGCGGGCCTGGTCGGCTCTTTGGGTTTCTTCGGCTTGGGGACCGGCAGCTCCCGCGCCGTGATCACTACGAGTTCGGTCAGCCACTCCCGGTCGTCGAGCTGGTCTGTCACCAGGAAGTGCGCCTTGGCGCCCGGGAAAGGTGACCCTTCGGTCACCCTGCCGATGAAGGCCCGACCACCGGTAGTCGGCCTCATGTACAGCTGATTGTCGCAGAGCAGCGCCACCACTTTCTCATCGCAGTAGATGGCGTACTCACCGAACATCTTCCTTGAGCTGACCCGCCCGGCGCCCTTGATCTGGTCGGTGGCGTAGTCGGCAAAGCTTTGGTCCGAAGCCATGACTCCCTCCCCTTGGAAACAATATAGATTGCCACGATCACCCCATCGCCCCGAGCCGCCCATGCCCGATCCCATGACCCCGATCACCAACGGCCAGGAGTATATCGAGAGCCTCCGAAACCGCGGCCTCGTCGTCTATCTGTTTGGGCAACGCGTGGCCGAGCCGGTCGATCACCCGATCATCCGTCCATCGATCAACGCGGTGGCTGAGACCTACGATCTTGCGGCCGCCGATCCCGATCTGGCCACGGCCGTCTCCCCCTATACCGGGACCCGCGTCAACCGGTTCCTCCATGTCGCCACGTCGGCCAACGATCTGGTGATGCAGAACCGGATGCAGCGCCGCCTGGGCCAGCTCACCGGCACCTGTTTTCAGCGCTGCGTCGGGATGGACGCGTTCAACGCCCTGCATTCGGTGACCCACGAGATCGACGCCCGTCACGGGACGCCCTACCACCGCCGCCTGATTGAATTCCTGACCCAGGTGCAGCGGATGAATCTGGTGGTCGGTGGCGCCATGACGGACGTCAAAGGCGACCGCAGCCGGGCTCCGCACGAGCAGGCCGATCCCGATATGTACCTGCGGATCGTCCGCCGGTCCGATGCCGGCGTGTGGGTGACCGGCGCCAAGGCCCATCAAACCGGGTGCCTCAATTCCCACTGGCTGGTCGTGATGCCGACCATCCGGCTCGGTCCCAAAGATCGCGACTACGCCATCGTCGGCGCGATCCCGGTCGACGCACCCGGCCTGACCTACGTGTACGGCCGCCAATCCTGCGACACCCGGAGCGCCGAACCCGACGACCTCGATCAGGGTAACGCGCGGTTCGCCGGACAGGAGGCGCTGATCATGTTCGACGACGTCTTCATTCCCGCCGAACGGATCTTCATGGACGGCGAGGTGGAGTTCGCCGCGATGCTGGTGGAGCGGTTCACCTGTTACCACCGGCGGAGCTACGTCTGCAAGACCGGCGTGGGCGACGTCCTGATCGGCGCGGCGGCCGCGATCGCTGAGGCGAACGGCATCGCCACCGCCTCCCATGTGCGCGACAAGCTGGTCGAGATGACGTACCTGAACGAAACCGTGTTCGGCACCGGCATGGCCGCAAGCCAGCTTGCCACGCCCACCGCGTCCGGCGCCGTCTTGCCCGACGACATGCTGGCCAACGTCTGCAAACACCACGTCACCAGCGTGCCGTACGTGCTGGGCCGCCTCGCCCAGGATCTGGCCGGCGGCCTGGTCGTCACGCTGCCCTCGGCTCGGGATTTCGCCCATCCCGAAGTCGGTCCGAAGCTCAGAAAGTATTTGCAAGGGAATCCGGCGGTATCGACGGAGGATCGGGTCCGGCTGCTCCGGTTGATCGAGAACATGACCATGGGCCGGAACGCCGTCGGCTACCTGACCGAATCCATGCACGGCGCCGGATCGCCCCAGGCCCAGCGGATCCAGATCGAGCGCGGCGCCGATCTGGACCACAAGAAATCCCTGGCCCGGAAGCTGGCAGGGATTGAACGTGGCAAGGAGTAAGTAGCAAGTAGGCCTACTCCCTACTCCCTACTCCCTACCAATAACCCTGTCCAACGCTCCTACCAGCCGATCCGCGTCCTCGCCCATCGCAAGGTGCTTGCCTTCGCGCACCACATCCCTGATATCGCCGAACAAGAACAGGTCGCCGGCCACCGTGCCCGACAGGCTGGCGACATCGTCGGCGTTGCCGGTCACCAGACCGGTG
>JANXXJ010000174.1 GCA_025350665.1 Gemmatimonadota bacterium
ATGCAGGTCGTGGCGACGTGGGCCCCGGTCAGCGGGAACTGACTCTTGTTGTGATCGAAAACGGCCCCGGGCCACTTCGTTGTCGTATGACAGGTGGCGCAGTCGGTCGGGAAGCCGGCCGCCTGGTGCGGAGGCTGGCTGGTCTTGGCGTAGTCGGGCTGGTGGCACGAGACGCAGGTCGTGGGCTTCCCCTTGTACACCCCGTCCGCGTGGCACTGCATGCAGGCCGTGGCGACGTGAGCACCGGTCAGCGGGAACTGGGTTTTGTTGTGATCGAAGACGGCCCCGGGCCATTTGGTCGTCGTATGGCATGTCGCGCAGTCAGTCGGGAAGCCGGCGGCCTGGTGCGGAGGCTGGCTGGTCTTGGTGTAGTCCGACTGGTGGCACGAGACGCAGGTGGTGGGCTTCCCCTTGTAGACCCCGTCCGCATGACACTGCATGCAGGTCGTGGCGACGTGGGCCCCGGTCAGCGGGAACTGACTCTTGTTGTGATCGAAAACGGCCCCGGGCCACTTCGTTGTCGTATGACAGGTGGCGCAGTCGGTCGGGAAGCCGGCGGCCTGGTGGGGCGGCGCCTTGGTGCCGGCCCAGTCCGGCTGATGGCACGACACGCAGGTGGTGGCCTTCCCGACGAAGACCTGGTCGGCGTGGCACGCCTGACAGGTAAGTGGGACGTGCGCCCCGGTCAGCGGGAACTTCGTCAGGTTGTGATCGTACGGCGCGCCCTGCCATTTGGTGGTCGAGTGGCAACTGGCGCAGTCGGTCGGGAACCGGGCCGCGTCATGCGGCGGCAGCTTCGACTGCGTGTAGGCTGGAAGGTGGCACGACACGCAGGTGGTCGGCTTGTTTCGGTAGATCCGGTCGGCGTGGCAATTGTCGCAGGTCGCGGACAGGTGCGCGCCGGCCAGAGGGAACTGCGTGGTCTGGTGGTCGAACCGGCCACCCTGCCAGGCAACGATGCTGTGGCATGCGGTGCAGTCCTTCTTGAATCCGGCGGCCGGATGGTTCGGGCTCGAGGTCTGATCGAAGTCCCGCTGATGGCAGGAGATGCAGTCGGTCGGGGTGCCCCGGAAGACCAGATTGCCTTCGGACCGCGATGTGTGACAGTTGCGGCAATCCACCGTGCGGTGGGCGCCGTCGAGGGGGAATCGGGTCAGCGCATGGGCCGCGACCTGCGTTGACCGGTCGGTAAAGGAACGGGTGTTGTGGCAATCGGCGCACTGGACGCCAAGTTCGCCTTTATGGATGTCCTGGTGGCAGCTGGCGCAGGTCTTGGTCGCCTGGCTGAAGACCAGCGACCTGTGGCACGAGCCGCAGGTGACGGCGGCGTGTCCGCCGTCGAGCCCGAAGCCGTAGCTCCCGTGATTGAACGACTTCTGGATCTTGACCGGTTTCCACCCGTCGGCGGTATGGCAGGTGGCGCAGGGAACTTCGATCTTGCCGTGGGGGTTGCTGTCCTTCTGCTGGGCCACGGCGCTCGGGGCACCGGCGGTGGCAAACAGCAGGACGAGCCCAGTCCCCCGGACGAACTCCCGTCCGAGACGTCTCATGGACGCCGCCAAGGCCTGGTGGACTCCAGCAACCATCGAAATCCTGGTTTCGGAACGGTACGGTAGAACTACGGAGCAACAACTGGGCTAGAGACGATTAAGAACGGTGGGATCTACACACTGGTGACGTATGGTGCAGTTGGCTGGTAAGCAATTGTAACTATTAAACTTAAGACATGACTCAAAATCGATCTGGCGGAGCCAACTGATTAATTTCTAGTTAATGAATAGGGCCGCAATTGCAACCCGCCATGGGATCGGCGGGTCTGCGTGAGGCGGGGCGGGACCGGCCCGGGTCAGAACTCCCGGCGGCGCATTTCCTTGAACATCTTCTTGGTCTGCGGGTCCTCGTCAGAGGCGCGGATCTTCAGGGTGTCGTCGTATTGCCGTGACCGATCCTTTGGGGCGGCGACTTTGGCCGCGGCCTGTTTGACCAGCTTGGCGATCATGGCGTCTTCGCGTTTGGGCATGGCATCCTCCTGGGTTCCCGAATTCTACATCGGAACGGTACCCCCATGCGACCCGGGCCCGGTCGCGGCGGGGAAGTGGGGTGCGAATTATCTTAACAGCCGCTTCGGGGGCGTAGCTCAACTGGTAGAGCAACGGACTTTTAATCCGTAGGTTGTGGGATCGTGCCCCACCGCCCTCATTCCCACCCATTGGTCGCCGGGCCTTACCGCCAGCTTTTGAGCGACCGCAAGTAGTCGTGCAGGATCAGGAACTTTTCGTATACCGGTACACCCTTCCGTTTCTGGCCGAATTCCGAAAAGAGCTCGCGGAGCCGGCCCCGCCGGGTCAGGTAGAACCGGAAGGTTTCGGCGAAGTCCTCCTGCGGATGGCGCGCGGCATAGCCGCTGACGTGGTTCACCGGACTGATGGCGACTCGGCGACGCTGAAAGTCGACCCACGCATCGTCATCGACGCGGTAGGTCTTGTTCGCCTCACCGAACGTCCGCCGGAAGGCATCCGACCGGGTCCAGTTCCAGTGGTGAAAGAGAAAACTGTGACCGAGCTCGTGGCTGATCAGCCCGATCAGCATCGGCCACGGGATCTCGTCCCGGCGCCGGGCGCCAATCACATAGCGATGTTCGATCTCGACGATCTTCGGGTAGTCCGGGTCGACGCCCGAGACGCCCGGCCGGAGGAGGATCCGGTAGCCCCAGTCCGCGATCCCGGCCACCCGGAGCAGCTGGCGAACCTGGGCCAGCGCTTTCGGGATCAGGTCGCAGCCGGTCGCGTCCTCCCCGCACCACGGGCAGAAATCCATCCAGTCATTGGCGCCCCGGGCGCAATGGGCACACTCGCCTTCGAACCGGTCGTCCTCGTTCCAATGCTGCTCACGACCGCACCATGGGCAATGCGGCATCGGATACTGGACGCCTCCGCCGCAGCCCCAGTCGCACTTGGCATCCATCCGGAAACCCTTGGGCGCCTTGAGGGGCTCCCTCGACGAACGCTTCTCGTCGTAGACCATCGTGGCGCACCAGGGGCAGTAGAGGAACTTGGGGCTGATGCTCCAGCCGCAATTCGGGCACTGGTCGCCCGCCACGTCGACCCGGTCGCCCCAGCGCTGAGTCCGGCCGCAATCCGGACAGTACGGCCAGTACCGCTGCAGCGGGGAGCCGCACTTGCACCGCGGATCGTCGCTCGGCGGTGCCGCCCGACGGTTAGGCGCGCTCATGTCGGGCCACCGCTTCGTTGACGATACGCTGGATGAATTTGTCGTAGGGCATGCCGGCCTTGTCGGCGGCGTTGGCCACTTCGTGGCCCCGGGCGATATACGGATTCGCGTTGGCCTCGATCACCCAGACCTCGTCGTTGTCGGCCAGCCGGACGTCGATCCGGGCGTAGTCCCGGAGCCAGAGTGCCTGGCAGGCGGTCCGGCAGATGGCCTCGATCCGTTCCTTGGCCCCGGCCGAGACCGGACGGGCGAACTGATACCGGATTCCCTTGCGACGGCGATAGGGTTCCTGCCACTTGGTCGACTGGGTCGCGATCCGTTCCTCGGGGGCGTTCTTGTCCTTGTCGAACACCAGTTCGGTGAGGGGGAGGACCTCGAGCGTCGCCTCGTTGCCGATCACGCTGGCATAGAGCTCCCGGCCTTCGATGAACTCCTCGGCGATCGCCGACTGGGCGAATCGCTGCTGGACGAACTCCACCCGCTCCTTCAGTTCGGCGAGGTCGCCCACCACCGAGGCCTGGGCGATCCCCTCCGACGCGTCGGAGGCCAACGGCTTGACGATGAGGGGGAATCGGAGGGGCGGCGCCTTGGTGATCACCTCGTTGGGGGCCCAGGTGGCGAAGCCGGGAACCTGGATGCCGTGGTAGGCGAGGATCTTCTTGCTCATCGCCTTGTCGCGCGACACCAGCAGGCCCAGCGGGGGCGAGCCGGTGTAGTGGATGCCAGCGCTCTCCAACAGGCCCGGAAAGAGATAATCGTACGGAGCGCCGCTGATGCCTTCGGCGCAGTTCACGACGAGGTCCGGTTTCCAGTCGACACAGTGATCGAGCACGACCCGGGCGTCGTCCTTCACGCCGACCAGCAGAATCTCATGGCGGTTTTCGATGAGGGCTTGCCCGACCTGATATTCGAGCTCGGCCTCCTGACCGGTCTTCCCGGCCAGCTCGTCTTCCATCTGTTGACGATGCTGCTCCGGAGTCCACTTCGCGTACGGGGTGTCGAACACCACGGCGATGCGCAATCGTGCTGGGCTCCGGCGTTGAGGGAGTGAAGGCAAGCTAATGGCGGGTCCGTTCGAGTGGTAATATGGAGCATGGCGGAGATCACACGAGGCCGGTTGTGGGGTTGGCTGATTCGGGCCCATCGGTATCTCGGGGTCGGGTTTTGCGCCCTGTTCGTCCTCTGGTTTGCGAGCGGCATCGTGCTGGTCTACCGCCGGATGCCAAGTCTTGGAACCGCCGAGCGCCTCGCCGCATTGACGCCCCTCGCGACGGATCGGATCCGGGTGCCCCCGGCCGCGGCCTGGCGCGGAGTCGGACGAGGGTGGCCGTCCCGGGTTCGCATCGCCATGCTGCTCGCCCGCCCGGTCTATCGGTTCCTCGATCACGGCACCTGGGTCGCCGCCTACGCCGACGACGGCTCCCCGGTCGGCGCGGTGGACTCAGTCGTGGCGCTGGCCGTGGGCGGTGCCCTCGCGCCGAGGGCCACCGTTCGGTACCGGGATCTTGCCGCTGAGCCCGATCAATGGACCCTCAGCACGGTGCTCCGCCGTCAGGGGCCGCTCCACCGTCTCACTGTTGACGATGGCAGGGGTACCTCGCTCTACGTCACCCGATCCACCGGCGAGGCGGTCATGCGGACCGATCGATGGAGCCGATGGTGGGGCTACAGCGGGGCGGTGGTCCATTGGCTGTTCTTCACGCCGCTCCGGATGCGAACCTCACTCTGGAGCGCCCTGGTCATCTACGGATCGCTGGTTGGCGGCGTGCTGTGCCTCTCGGGTCTGGTGGTCGGCGTCTACCGCCTCAGGATTCGGCGTCGATACCGGGGCGGGCGGCTGTCGCCGCATCATGGCTGGCTTCGATGGCACCACTTCGCGGGGCTGATCTTCGGCCTGGTGACTTTCACCTGGGTTTTTTCCGGAATGCTGTCGATGTCTCCCTGGGACTGGAGCCCGGGTTCCACGCCGACCGATTCCGATGTCAGGGCGGTGGCCGGAGGGGACCTCGACTTGTCCCGGGTTACCATCGGCCTCTCGGAGGCAGCCCGAACACTCGGCGGCGAGGGCCAGCTCAAGGAACTGGAGATCTTCCCGTTCATGGGCCGCCCGTATTTCCGGTGGATCCAGCCACCGGCGGCCGAACCACCGGGTCAGTGGGCGAACACCGACCTCCCCGCCTATCTCGACGGAGCCCCCACGTGGCGCTCCCTCGTCCTGCCGGCAGACCGCGGCGGCGAGCGCCCGCGGGCCGGCTTCGGGCGCGGCGATTTGGAAATGGCTGCCCGTGCGGCGATGCCCGGCCACGCGGTCCGGGAGTCGACGTGGCTCAACCAGTTCGATCGGTACTACTACCCGGGACACCTCGGTGGTCTGAGCCTGCCGGTTCTGCGGACGACGTTCGAGGACGGAACCTGGCTCTATCTCGACCCCCGGACTGGCGCCCCCGTCCTGCACCATACCGCGCGGAGCCGGGCTGAACGGTGGCTCTACCACGGCCTCCACAGCCTCGACTTTCCGGGACTGTACCAGCGCCGGCCGCTCTGGGACCTGGTGGTCGTTCTCGGGTCGCTCGGGGGTCTGCTGGTGTCGGCGACGGCCGTCGCCATCGGCTGGCGCCGGGTCCGGGGCCGGCGGATCGTGAACCGCTGATGTTGCGAAACCTGGGAGTTGGAGCGAACGTAGGGGCCTGCTCCCAATTGTATACAAATCTGAATCCGGAGGACGTGTGCTCGTTGCCTCGTTGATCGCGCTTGCTGTGCTTCATGGCTCCGCCCCGTTCCCTGGCCGAGCCGCGGATACGACCGTGGCCGCGGTTCGCGGTCCGCGGGACAAGGTCGAGACGGAAGCCTTCTTCGACGGGCTCATGACCGCCTGGATGCGGGACAAACACATTGCGGGCGTCACGGTCTCGATCGTCCGCGACGGGAGCCTCTTCTTCGCCAAGGGGTACGGTTACGCCGACGTCGAGAAGCGGAAACCCGTCGATCCCGACAAAACCATGTTCCGGATCGGATCGATCTCCAAGCTGTTCACCTGGACGTCGGTGATGCAGTTGAACGAGCAGGGCAAGCTCGATTTGTCGAAGGACATCAACGACTACCTCGACTTCAAGATCCCGGCCACCTATCCGCAGCCGATCACCTTGAAGGACGTGATGACCCACACGCCCGGCCTCGAAGAGGACGGCCGCGACCTCTTTACCGAAGACTCGGCCCACATCACTCCGATGAGCAAATGGCTTCCGGCCCATATGCCGGCCCGGGTGAGGCCGCCCGGGACGTTTTCGTCGTATTCCAATTGGGCGACGGCCACGGCGGGCTACATCGTCGAGCGGGTGGGCGGGGAGAAGACCTGGGACGACTACATCGAAAAGAAAATCATCGACCCGCTTGGCATGACCCACACGACCACGCGGCAGCCCCTGCCGGCCAAGTTCGCCGACGACATGTCGGTCGGGTACGCCTGGAAGGATGGCCAGTTCGTCCCTCACAAGTTCGAGAATATCACCGGCGCGCCGCCGGCGGGATCGATCGGCGCCTCGGCGACCGACATGGCGAGGTTCATGATCGCCCACTTGAACAACGGCGCCTACGGCGATGTCCGAATCCTCGGCGAGAAGCAGGCCGAGTTGATGCACACCCGGATCCAGGGTCACGATCCGCGGATTCCCGGGTTCGCCCATGGCTTCTATGAACAGTCGAGCCATGGACTCCGGATCTTCGGCCACGGCGGCGACACCCAGTATTTCCATTCGGACCTGGCGCTGATTCCGAGCGAGAAGGTCGGTGTTTTCATGTCGACCAATACCGACCAGGGCTCGGCGATCAGCTTCCTGCCGTTTCTGACGGCGTTCCTGGATCACTACTATCCGGAGCCGGTCCCGGTCATCAAACCGACCGAAGGCGCCAAGGCCGGTGCCAGGCGCTACGCCGGAGAGTATCTCTTCAACCGGATGAGCTTCACGACGTATCAGAAGATTCTGAGCCTCTTTTCGCCGATTCCCGTTACCGCCAATGCTGACGGCTCGCTCCTGGTCGCCACACCGTTCGGCGGGCTCCGCCTGGTGTCGGTGGACTCCCTGCTGTTCCGTGATGTCAACAGCGGTTCTCTGGTGGCGTTCCGGGCGGACGAAGCCGGCAATATCACCCACGGGTTTCTCGACGCGGCGCCGATGATGGTGATGGACAAGGTCTCGCCATCGCAGTCGCCGACCATGCACCGGAACATCCTCATCCTGGGGCTGGTGACGTTCCTGGCTCTCATCCTGACGGCCATCATCCGTTTCTTCATCCGGAATACGCCGGGCCGTCCGGTGGTCCCGGCGTCTGTGGCGTCCGGCCGCCGCTTCCTGACGTGGGCCGCGCTGGCGATCGTCGTTTTCGTACTCGCCATCGTCTCGCTCGCGTCCACGCCCCAGGTCCTGTTCGGGGACACCCCCGCCTCGCTCAAGCTCGCACTGGCGCTTCCGGTGTTGAGTCTGCTCCTCACGCTTGGCGCTGGATGGGCCGCGGTCCGGCAGTGGCAGGCGGCGGATGGGACGATCTGGATGCGGCTTCGGCACAGCGGGGCCGTTGTGATCGCGCTCGCGTTCTTCTGGTCGATGTACACGTGGAATCTGCTCGGCTGGCGGATGTAGAGCGCCTGGGCTGTTCGCGACCACGAAGGGCGAGCGACGGCTCGCCCTTCGTGCTTCCTGGCCCATCGCTTGCCCCTCTTGAGCCTCAGCGGCAGGCTTTTCCCGAATTTCCGGGTCAGGCGCCGCTGTTAGATCCGGAATCCGGTACCGATTGCCGGTCGGGGCTTCAGTTTCGTCCGCCTCGGCCGAAACTCGAAGGCGGGATGCGATCCGGGGAGAACCCCGGCCAAGACTCAAGAAGGAGTCGAATCAATGTCGAGCGCAATGGCCCATCAGCGGGTCAACTGGTGCAACAAGTCGATTGACTGGACCGCGGTGGCGGTCGAGGGCGACCGATTCGAGCGGGCCCGGAATGTCATGTGGAGTTACCGCCTGAACGGGCTCACGTTCTACGGGTTTCCCTTCGATCCGAGCGAAACCGACACTACGACCCGCATGCGGGCCTTGAACTGGCTCAACCGTCACCACCTGATTGTCCGGCGGCAGCACCTCGCGCCCGATCTGCCGGCCGCGTCGGTGCGCTGAGGTCGGGCCAGGGGTATTTTGCGTCGTTGGTCCTTCCACCTGTCCCACTCGAGGCTCGACGATGGCGGTCATCTGGCTGGATGGCGTCTGGGGCGACAAGAACACCGCGAAGATCTCCGTCTACGATCATGGGCTGCTCTACGGCGACGGCGTTTTTGAGGGGATCCGGGCCTACAGTGGCCGAGTCTTCCGCCTTTCCGAACACCTGGACCGCCTGTACGACTCGGCCCGCTCGATTGCGCTCGAGATTCCGATCCCCAGGGAGCGGATGGCGGCGCTGATCGAGGAGGGTGTCGGGAAGTCTGGTCTCGCCGAAGCGTACATCCGTCCCCTCGTGACTCGCGGCATCGGCGACATGGGCATCGACCCCCGCAAGTGTGCCACGCCGACGGTCTGCATCATCGTCGACTCGATCAAGATGTGGGCCCAGGATCGCTATGAAAACGGGCTGGCCATGGTCACGGCCGGGACCCCGATCCCGCATCGGGAGGCCCTCTGCCCCCGGATCAAATCGCTCAACTACCTGCCCCACGCACTGGCGAAGATCGAAGCGAACAACGCGGGTGCCGACGATGCCATCATGCTCGACCCGTCCGGTCACGTTTGCGAAGCCACGGGCATGAACGTCTGGATCGTGAAAAACGGCGTCCTCAAGACCCCGCCGGCCTACGCGGGGATCCTCCTCGGTGTCACCCGCGGAGTGATCTTCGAATTGGCTGCCGCTGCGGGGCTCGACGCTCGAGAAGAGATGCTCAACCGATACGACCTCTACACGGCCGATGAGATGTTTCTCTGCGGCACCGGGGCGGAAGTTGCGCCGGTTCGGGTCTTCGACGGCCGACCGATCGGGACCGGCAAGCCCGGCCCCGTCACGAAGGACCTCATGGGCCGTTTCCGGACGCTGACCCGGGGCAACTGAAGCGCGGCGGCGGATCCGTCTTATATTGGTCTATCCCTGCCAGCGGAGCGGTCGTGGCGTGGCGAACGATTGAAGTCAGCGACGAACGGTGGAATGTGTCGGTCGCGGCGGAACGAGCGGCTCACTCGGATCAATGGGGCCTCGTGCTGTCGTTCCGTTCCGGCGGAACGCCCCCTCGGCGGTTCTGGGCCACGACGCCGATGCAGTCGACCTCGAAGGCGAGCCTCTATTCGTTGGCCGAGAAACTGTCCGACCGGGAACTCATCAACATGCTGAACGAACACCTGGCGAAACGCTGATCCCATCATGACGCAGATTTCCGTCCAGGACCTCCGCCGGGTTGCGGCCTCCCTTCAGCAGCTCCGCGGGCATCAGATCGCCGACTGCGTGCTGCGGTCTGACCTCCGCCAACTCAAGGTCGAACTGGCCGATGGCCGAATCGTGGTCATCGGGATCGAACTCGACGAGGCCGGCCGGCAGCATCACCTTTCGGTCGATATCGCGACTCCCATGGATGAGTTCTCCCGCCAGCTCGAAGTCGGACTCGATTCCCGGCCCGAATAGCGTGAGCGATCTTCGGGGCCGGCTCCGGTTCGAGGCTTTCGACCTCGAGCGGCTACCCACGGGCGAGTGCCGGGCCCGGGTTGTCCTGGCCTGGCCGGACCAGCGGCCATTCGTCGGCGAAACCACCGGACTCTCATCCCAGGCCGGGGAAATGCGCTGTGCCGCGCTGGCCTGTCTCGCGGCGATCGCGCTGGCGCATCCGGAGACCGCGTTCGAACTGGTCGGCGTGAAGGCGGTCCGGGCCTTCGATGCGACGGTGGTCATCGCCTCGCTGGCCACGCAGGGGCGGCTCGACGGTCCCCGGATCGTTGGATCTTCCCTGGTCCAGGACGATTCGCCCCGCGGCGCGGCACTCGCCGTCCTGAATGCGTCCAACCGCCTCCTGACCGGCACCGTCGACCCCATCCGTTAGTTCCAACTCGAAGCGAAGCAACCGTTTGCGTCGTTCGGGTATCCTAACGATGCCGGGCGGGACGTTGCCCCACCCGCTTCATCGGGCCTACTTTCCAATACCGAGAATCGATCAGAGGTTGGGCATGACGCGAAGGATCTGGACGGCGTTGGTGACGATCGGGCTTGGGGGCTGCGCCTCCCAAGGGCCGCGCGTTGCGCCTGCGCCAGAGCCGCGCTCGGAGCCGCGATCCGAACGGCCGGCCGATCGGCCGCTGCCGCCGGCCCCCGACTTGGGCGTCGACCGGGCGCTCGCCGACACGTTGTTCCTCCGGCGACTGGCGTCCGATTCGCTCAGCGATCGGAAGGACATGGACATCCTCGAGCGCCTTCGCAACGCGGCGCCGGCGTCCGACAGCGAGGCGCTCACGGTCGGGACCGACCTCGCCGAAATGTTCGACATCAACGTGGCCCGCTACGCCGAGCACGGCCGGGTTCGTTACTACCTCGATTTCTTCCAGGGCCCGGCCCGGGACCGGATGGCCATCTGGCTGACCCGGCTTCCGGTCTACGAACCGATGATTCGGGCGGCGCTCGCGGCCAACGGACTTCCAGGCGACCTGGTTTACCTGGCGCTGATCGAGTCCGGGTATTCCAGTACGGCCGTGAGCCGGTCCAAGGCGGTCGGGATGTGGCAGTTCATGAAGGCGACCGGGCACGACTATGGCCTTCGGGCTGATCGTTGGGTCGATGACCGGCGTGACGTCGTCAAGGCGACCCAGGCGGCCGCCCGTCATCTGGCCGATCTCACCAGAACGTTCAATGGGTCGTACTACCTCGCGGCGGCCGCGTACAACGCCGGGGCCGGCAAGGTTTCCCGCGGGCTCAAGCGGCTCGGTACCGGCGCTGCGGGCGACTACGAGGAGGATGACGAGTCGGCCGATCAGGTCGGGGACGCCAATGGCGACGATCGATTCTTCAACCTGTCGGACACCCGCTACCTCCGGAAGGAAACCAAGGACTACGTTCCCAAGCTGATTGCCGCGGCGATGATCGCGAAGCAGCCGGAGAAGTACGGGTTCCAGCCGATCCCCAAAGTCTCGCCGTTCACGGTTGATTCGATCCCGGTTCCGGGCCCGACCAGTCTCGACGTTCTGGCTCGGCGGAGCGGCCTGGATCGTGGCGCGATCGAAGCGCTCAACCCGCAGTATCTGCGCGGCATTACGCCGCCCGACGCGGGCCAGTGGTGGGTCAGGGTACCCCCGGGTGAGGGCGCCCGTGCCGCCCAGGTCCTGGCGGAGCTGACGCCGGACGAACGAATCCCGGGTTTCGTCCACGTCGTCTCGAAGAAAGAGACGCTCAAGGCGATCGGCAAACGCTATGGGCTGTCGGTGGCGGAGTTGGTGGATTTCAATCCGTCGATCAATCCGAAGGCCGGGGTCAAGGCCGGAACGGAGCTCAAGGTTCCGGGCCTCGCCCGGATCCGCGGATTCCTCGCGGACGACGCTCGGGAAACGGCGGGTCGCCGGGCCCGGGCCGCTTCAGGGGGCCGGCACCGGGTGCGAAAAGGCGAGTCTTTGATTTCGCTGGCCGAGCGGTTTGGCGTGAGCGAGAGCCAGCTCAAGGCCTGGAATCATCTTGGCCGGAAGGGAACCATTCGGGCCGGGCAGTTTCTGCGAGTGAGTCCGATCCGCGAGGGCCGAGGCCGGAGCCGCGTCCAATCCGCGAAGGCCACCCACGTGGTGCGCCCGGGTGACACGCTGACCTCCGTAGCGCGGCGTTACGGCGTGACGGTCAAGGCGCTCATGGCGGCCAACGGCCTCCGGGCCGGACAGGGCCTCAAGACCGGTCGCCGGATCACGATCCCGGCCTAAAGCCCCCCGGTGCGCCGTCGGGCGCCCTTCGCCTTCACGCCGTCGATGATCCGGCCGGCGTAGTCGGCACCCTGGGTACTGGTGGTGTCGATCAGCGAGGCCAGGGCGCCGGTCGGTCCGAGATTGTAGGCCCGGAGCGCCAGTTCGAGATCGTGGTTGAACTGTCCCATCCGTCGGTGCAGCACGCGAAATCCAATTCGCAGGTTGGTGTCGGTGAGGAGGAGCTGCCGTTCGGTCACGGCGGGCTCCACTTCGCGTGCGGTCGCGATCCGGACCTGGGTCAGGCCCAGGGCGTCCCGCGAGGAACGGGCCTTGCTGCGGAAGCCACTCTCGACCTTGACCAGCTGATATCCCAGAGACGGGTGCAGGCCTTCCGCCAGGGCGGCATCGTAAATGGACGCCGAGAGATCGGCAGGGATCCGGTAGGCGGCGGAGTACTGCGCCACGGCGTTCATTCGCTCGATCTTGAGGTCGGACACGACCAGCCGGCCCCGCAACTCATCGATCCGTGAATTGAGCCGGCCGATCTCGAGATTGGCTTCCACGCTCGGACGGGCGCTGGCCCGGTCTGCGGCGAGCCGGTCGGAGACGCTTTGGCCGATTCCCACCAGCAACCCGCCGGCGAGCAACAGGCTGCCGTGGATCAGGCCCCGCAGCAAGGTCGAACCTTTCATCGTTCAGTCCTTTCTTCGGTAGTCGCCACTCTTGCCCCCGCGCTTTTCGAGCAAGCGAATCGGGCCGATCGCCATGGTCCGATCCACGCCCTTCACCATGTCATAAATCGTGAGACAGGCGACACTGACGGCCGTCAGCGACTCCATTTCAACGCCGGTCGCCGCTCGGGTGCGGGCGGTGGCCGTGACGTAGATGCCGGAGCGGGCGTCATCGACCACCGCGTCGACGTGAATCTGATCGAGGGGCAGAGGGTGGCAGAGTGGGATCAATTCGGCCGTGCGTTTGCCGCCCATGATGCCGGCAAGGCGGGCCGTGGCCAGCACGTCGCCTTTGGCCACGCCATTGGCGCGGACCAGTGCCAAGGCGTCCAGTGTCATCGAGACGAAGCCATCGGCAACAGCGATCCGATCGGTTTCCGTTTTCGAGGACACGTCGACCATGGTGGCCCGTCCCGAGCTGTCGACGTGACTCAGTGCCATAGCGCCTCCGCGAGTTCCGCCGTGACCGCGGCGAGGACCAGTTGCGGGTTGACGTTGCCTTGCGCCGCCTCCCGGGCCGCGGTGACGCGGTCGAGGGCATCGAGAAAACGGGACGGGGGTGTGACATCACGAAGCACGGCCGGTACGGCGCGCCCGGCACCGCCGAGATCGGCGCGGGCGGCCGAGGACAATGTGGCCGTGAGGCCGTCGAGCAGCTCGGCGAAATCGCCGCGGGCCGCGAAGGTCGCCTGGGACAGGATCCGCTCGTATTGGCCCGCGCCGCCCTGCTTGATCGTGGCGAGAAGCTGTTCGACGTTCGCGTCAGTCGTGGCCGACGCCTTGTGGTGCAAGGCGCGGCCCAGGGACCCCTCGGCTCCCAGTGTCCGCCGCTGGCGCTCGGCGGCATCGATGGTCGGGGCCAGGGAGACCAGGCCGGCGTCGATCTGTTCGTCGCTCAGGCGGCCCAGCCGGATCGGCACCGCCCGGGACCGGATCGTCGGGAGGACTCGGCTCACGTCCGTCGTGGTGAGGATGACGGTGGTGCTGGCCGGGGGCTCTTCCAGGAATTTGAGCAGGGCGTTGGCCGCCTCCGGATTGGCTTCCTGGGGGACCAGACGGTCCGCCTCACCCACCAGGTAGATCCGGCGACCCCCCATGACGGTCGTCATCGAGCCGGTCTTGAGGAGCAGGCGGGCGGAGGCCACCCCGTGGTTTTCGAGGCCGGTGGCGGCCGGGTAGACCGGGTTGGCTCGGCGAGCCGCGATCGCCGTGGCGATTGAGTCGGCGGCTTCCTCGATCTGCTTGTCCCCTTCAGTGGCTTTGGGCCGGGCGATCGGGATCAACCAGTGGAAGTCCGGGTGGGTCAACCCGGCGACGAGACGGCAGTTCTGGCAGGTGCCACACGGGGCTTCGGGTGGGTTGGAGCAGAGGGCCGCTTGGGCCAGCCACCGGCCAAGGGTCTGTTTTCCAACTCCCTGGTCCCCCGTGACGAGCAGAACTTGGGGAAGGCGTCCCGATCGGAGCGCTCGGCTGAGGTCACGTCGGACGGTCTCGTGTCCGATGACCGGGATCGTTTTCATGGCGTGGAATGTAAGCGGCTGACGGCAGGAATTGTAGTGGGTACTGACCTGTAAGTTGTTGTTTTTCAACGTATTAGTGTGACATACCTCACTTTGATTGTTCGAAACCGGGAACGTGAATGGCGTTGAAATAAGTGTAAGTGTTGACCCTTATGTGTATCGTGCGAGCAACTACTATCTATTTTCGGTTATCTCGTTGCTTCGTCGAGCCTTGGGCGTCATGGCTGAAAATCGGTCCGATAGCCTCGATGACGGGTTATCGCATTGCTCGGTCGGTGTCGGGGCTTGGTGCCCCCGATGAGGGTTGGATATTGCTCTCGGGGAACCTCGCGCATACCTTACGGCCCGCCGAATTCTTCGGTCCCGAGTAGCTCAGTTGGTAGAGCAGCTGACTGTTAATCAGCGGGTCACAGGTTCGAGTCCTGTCTCGGGAGTGCTTGCAAAAAGGCCCGTCGCCAGTTTCTGGCAAGGGGCCTTTTCTGTTTCGTTTCGACGGCTAGCCCAGGGAGGCGATCGCCTCCTTGAGTTCCTGATTCGAAAACGGCTTGGCGA
>JANXXJ010000191.1 GCA_025350665.1 Gemmatimonadota bacterium
TCCCGATCGGGTGCGAGTAGATCTGGGCACTGATCCCCAGCCGTACCATTTCCGCCATGGCGCAGTCGAAGACATCGGTGTTGAGTTTGCCGGGCCGGGAGCACGTCAGCATCACGGCGTCCTGAAGGGCATTGGTGTTGGCCATGGCTTTCACCAGGCCGGTCGGCACGTCGGTCTCGCCCGGGCCCAGGACGTAGGCCATCTTCTGCCAGTCGGTGTCAAAGCCCATCGCGGTGATGCCCATGTCCACATGGAGCACGTCCCCGGGCAGAATGACCGTGCCTTCGAGCGCGGGCCCCGGCGCGCTGGGTGTCGCCGCGTGTTTGCCGACTTCGAAATCACCCCCGCCTTTCCGCTGGACCCGGACGTCGGGCTGGAACCAAGTCGTGGCGCCGTAGCGGGCGTATTCGTCGAAGAAGAACCGCCGAACGTCGCCCACGGTGGTCCGGCCCGGGGTAATGACTTCGTTCGACAGGGCCTTCTTCGCGATGGCGTCGGTGATCCGTACCAGGAGCGTGTAGTACTCCTTCTCGGCAGGAATCCGGGTGTCGAGATACTCGTCGAGCAGCGGCTCGGCCGGCACCACGCGGCACTGCGTCACGATGACGCGACACTCCGCCGTGCTGTCGATCGCCTGCCGGATCAGATCATGCGACGCCACGGTCAGCCCCCGGGTGACGCCCCGGCTTCCGTCCATCGCCAGCGCGATGGTCTTGGGCTGAAACCGCCGGAACAGCTCCGTCAGCATCTTGCCCGGATTCCGGCCCTCGGCCATCGGCTCGAAGAACGCTTTGGTGTTCTCCTCGGGGTACCCGGTAATCGAGAATTTGTGCAGGGCCTTGCCATCGTCCACGAACACGAAGATGTCGCGGTTCCCGGTATAGGGCCGGGCCGGCGCGATCGTATGAACGATCGGGTCGTTGTGGAATTCCTCGTTGACCACGATCCACATCGCCACATCGTGCCGGCGCATCATCGGGAGGATCAGCTCATGCCGAAGCCGGAGCCAGCCTTCCCGGATCGCGATCTGTTTCGACCAGCTCGGCAAGGCGGGGCCCTTGGGCGCGGGGCCGGCCCACAGGGTGGATCCAGTGGCCAGGCCGGCCACGACGGCCAGGACGAGAATGAGACGTCGGGTCATGGAACCTTCGCAGTCGCGGTGGTGGAATCGGGTAGCGTCTTCAGGATCTCGCCCCAGGTGAACCAGGCCGGCTTCCCGCGGATCCACTTCTCGAACCAGTTGAACTCCACCGTTGCCTTGGTGAGCTGGTTCCGCGGGTCCGGAATGCCGTGGGTGGTGCCGGGATAGACGAAGAACTCGGTCGGCACTCCCAGCTTCTTCAACGCCATGTGGAGTTCCTCGGACTGGGGGCGCGGCACCCGGGGGTCGCCGTCCACCACATGGATCAGGGTCGGCGTCCTGGCGTTCTTGATGTACTTCATCGGCGACACCCGCCAGTAGGCATCGAAGTCGTCGTAGGGCAGCGAGCCGCCCATGTACCACTGCCGGTTCCGCTGGATGTCGCTTTGGGCGTACATCGAGATCCAGTTCATGGTGCCGGCGCCGCTCGAGATCGCCTTGAACCGGTCGGTGTGGGTCAGAATCCAGTTCGAGTAGTGCCCGCCGGCGCTCCAGCCCATGGCCCCCATGCTGTCGGGATGCACCATCCCCTGGGCGATCAGGTAGTCGACCCCGCTCATGATGTCCTCGAACCCGCGCTCGAAGTACTTCCCGACCCCCGCGGTTTCCATCCGGTGGTGCTCACCGTAATTGGAGGAGCCCCGATAGTTCGGCATCAGCACCACATACCCATGGCCGGCATAGAGCTGCGATCCGTACCCGTCGTTGAAGCTCAGCAAGTCGGCGCCGGCGGGGCCGCCGTGAATCTGGACGATCAGCGGATAGCGGCGCCCAGCCGTGAAGCCCACCGGCTTGAGCAGCACCCCGCCCACCATGTGGCCGTCCTTGGACTTCCAGGTGATTTCTTCGGCCGTGCCAAGGGCCAGGTCCGCTACCTGCGGGTTGGGATTGGTGAGACGGACCCACGACGAGCGATTACCCAGGTCCGCCTCCGACCTCGCCAGATACAGCGAGGGCGGGGTCGCCGGATCCGAGTAGGTGATCAGGATGGCGCCGGTCGGGTCGTCGCGAGTGGCGAAGACCACGGCCTTCTCGGTCGTAACCTGCCTGACCGCGTTCGTGGCGATGTCGAGCGCCAGCACCTGCTCGGTGGCCTTCACACCGTCATTGAAGTACAGCGTCCGGCCATCCTTCGACCACCACGAAATGGACAGGCCGCCGTCATACCCTTCGCCCAGCTTCTTCCACGCACTGCCGGCGGCGGCCGTTTCCCGCAGGGAGATCTTGGGGTCGCGGGAGTAGACGAAATCATTGGCGGCCGAGTAGGCCACCCACTTCCCATCGGGCGAGAAGGTCAGATTGCCCTCGCCGATCTCGGCGTTGGTGGTCAGGCGTTCGACCTTGCCTGAGGCGACGTTCAGGAGGTAGAGGTCGTCGTAGTCCGATGATTCGGTGACGGTCCGCTTGTAGCGATCGTTGGGCGAGCCGTCGAACCCGACCCAGGCCCCGTCATCCGAGATCACCGGATTCGCGACGCTGTAGTCGGTCCCGCTGGTGAGCCGTTTCTCCTGCTTCGACGCCAGATCGAGCACCCAGAGATGCTGGATCGGCGGGTTCTCGTTCCGGATCTTGACGTCGAACTTCTTCTCCACCCTGGTCTTGTTGTCCTTGTCGACTGAATCGACGGCCAGGAAGAACGCCTGCTTCCCGTCGTGGGAGAGCTGCCATGACGCGACCGGTGTCGCGTGCTTGGAGATCTGAACCGGCGCGACATCGCCCCCGGCGGCTAGTGCGGACACCGCCAGCGCCCAGAGCTGCTGGTCTTCCGGCTTCCCGGCGCCGTAGACCAGCCACTGCCCGTCGCGCGAGAATTCGAATTGGCTGACGCCGTCCTTGGCCTCGGTGATCTTCCGGGCCTCACCACCGTCGGGCCGCATCAGGTAGAGCTGACTCGCCGGCGTGGCGCCCGCGGCGTCGCGGGCCGAGCTGAAGACGAAGAACGACCCGTCCATCGCCCAGCGCGGCGTGGTCTCGTTCTTGTCTTTGGTGAACGTCAACTGCCGCGCCGACGCAACGCCCTGGGAGGCAGACACGATCCAGATGTCCGTATAGCGTTTGGCCTCCTTCCAGTCCGGCACCGACAGCGTGTAGAGCACCCACTTGCCGTCGGGGCTCACCGCCGGAGACCCGGTCTGCCTCATCAACTGCATGTCGAGCGGCGTCATCGGCCGCTTGGCCTGGGCTGATGCTGACGGGGCCGCCAGGGTGGCAACGGTGATCACCAGCAGACTGCTGCCTGAGTACCGCATCGCTGCTCCGGATTGATCGGGATTGACGACAAAAGTACCGCGGCCGGCCGGTGGCCGCATCCTCCGGGACCGAGGATCGCCAGGGCTATCTTGGGGCCATGACGGTACCGCCGGCAAATACGGATTCAGGGACCCGCGACGGCACGCCCGCCGGACCCGTCGCCGTCACCGGCGCCACCGGCTACATCGGCGGGCGGCTGGTGCCCAGGCTCCTCGAATCGTGCTTTCAGGTCCGTTGCCTGGTCCGGACGCCGGCCAAACTTCAGGACCGGCCCTGGATTCGTGACCCCGCCGTCGACGTGAGGCCCACCGACCTTGAAGACGTGGAAGGCCTCGCCACCGAGTTGGCGGGGTGCCATACCGCCTTCTATCTGGTGCACTCAATGGTGTCGGCCGGGGCCGCCTACGCGGACCACGACCGCCAGCTGGCCCTGAACTTCGCCGCGGCCGCAGTCCGAGCGGGCCTCAGGCGGATCATCTACCTGGGCGGGCTGGGCGAAACCGGGCCGGGGCTCAGCACTCACCTGGCATCCCGGCGCGAAGTCGAGCGGGCGCTTGCCTCCTCCGGGATTCCCGTCACCGTGCTCCGAGCCGCGATGATCATCGGATCCGGATCCGCCTCGTTCGAGATCCTTCGGTACCTGGTCGAGCGCCTGCCGGTCATGATCACACCCAGGTGGGTCAGCACCCGTTGCCAGCCGATCGCGGTTCGCAACGTCATCGGTTATTTGGTGGGCTGCCTTGCGGTCCCCGAGACCGAGGGCGGAGTCTTCGACATCGGCGGCCCGGACGTGATGTGTTACCGGGACATCATGCAGATCATGGCACAGGAGCTGGGCCTCCGGCACCGCTGGATCATTCCGGTCCCCGTTCTCACCCCGAAACTGAGCTCCTACTGGATCCACCTGGTGACGCCGCTGGGCCACGATATCGCCAAGCCGCTGGCCGAAGGACTCCGGAATCCGGTCGTGTGCCGGGAAACCCGCATCACCACCCTGATCCCGCAGACGCTGCTCACCGTCCGGGAATCGATCCGCGCGGCCCTGGGACAAGTCGCGGACCGGCAGGTCGAAACCTCCTGGTCGATGGCCGGACCGATTCCCGGGGATCCCGACTGGGCTGGGGGCAAGGTTTTTCGAGACATCCGGTCTGCCACCATCCCGGCACCGGCCGGCGTGGTGTTTCGCGCGGTCTGTCGGGTGGGTGGCGGGCATGGCTGGTACACGGCAGACTGGCTCTGGAAAATCCGCGGGGCCATCGACCGGCTCTTTGGCGGGCCGGGATTGCGGCGGGGGCGACGGGACCCCGAGTCCATCGCATTCGGCGAAGCCCTGGATTTCTGGCGGGTTACCGGGATCGAACGAGACGGGCTTCTGTCACTCCGGGCCGAGATGAAGCTGCCTGGGGAGGCGCTGCTCGAATTCCGAATCGAACCCGCGGGTCTATCCTCGTGCCTCCTGACTCAGACGGCCCTCTTCAAGCCAAGGGGCCTGCTGGGGCTCGCCTATTGGTACTCAGTCGTCCCGCTTCATCATGTCGTTTTTTCCGGCATGCTGAAGGGCATCCGCCGCGAGGCCATCGCGCTCGCGGCAGAACCCGGCACCACCTGACCGGCGATCACTTCACCGGATCGGGCGCCTTCGGATAGAGCCCCGCATCCGCCACCTGACGATAGAACGCCTGGAGCCGCGGCAGCAGCGCATTCACCTCGGCCACGACGCCTGGAACCATCGTCCGGACCTCGCCCAGCGTCCGGCGGTTCACTTCGCTGGGCGCTGTGTGGGATCCACCAACGTCTCCCGCGGTGCCGCTGATCTTGAACGGCAGCGCACGGCGGAGTTCGCTGAAATCGAGGCTGAAGATGTCCTCGCCCGGGGTCCGGATGCCGAGTTTCTTTTTGCTGGCATCGAGATCCTTCTTGAGCGAGTCCATCGCGGCCCGGATCGGAGCCGGCGTCTTGGAAGAGTCTGGCAGCGCCTTCCGGATCGTGCCGAACTGATCGTCGGCGTCGCGGATCGCGTCACTCGCGGCCGTTACTCGGCCGTTCAGCGCGTGCAGTTCTGTGAGCGCATCGAACCGTTCCTTGAGATCGGCCGCGGACACCGTGACGTCGGGATCGACCCGGACCTCAACACTGCCCGTCGCCGCATCCTTGCCGTTGACGCTCAGGGTGAGCCCGTAGGTGCCCGGCAACACCACTGGACCGTCCCGACCGCCGCCACCGAAGAACCCGCCGCCGAAGCCCCCCGTCCCGGGCCGCTTCGACGCCGGCAGCGGCTCGACCCGGAGATCCCAGACCACGGAGTTCACCCCGGCGCCGAGCTTGTCCTTGAAGGCGTCGCCCTTGAGTTCGCGGATCGTGGCGCCAGAGGCGTCTTTCACGATCAGCCGAGCACTGTCAGCCTTGGCCTTGAGGTGATAGCTCACCCGGGTGCCGGCCGGGGGATTTTCGCCCAGGAATCGCATGTCGCCCTCGAACTCACGCATCCGATCCTCGGCGGGCACTCGGTCGATCACCGGAGTCAGGGCAAACAGATGAGCGTCGTGGCTCTGCGCCAGGACGTACTGCTGGATCGGCGTCAGATCATCGAGCACCCAGAGGGCTCGGCCGTGGGTGGCCAGAATCAGCGCGTTGTCGCGCGGATGAATCGTCATCTCGTAGACCGGCACCGTGGGCAGGTTCGCCTTGACCCGGACCCATGATTTACCGCGATCGGTCGACACGTATAACCCGGTCTCGGTCCCCACGTAAAGCACGTCCGCGTTCTTCGTGTCCTCGGCAATCGACCGCACCACCTGACCCGCCGGAAGATTCCCGGCAATCGACCGGAACGACGCCCCGTAGTCGAGGCTGGCATAGATGTAGGTCCCGTAGTCGCCCATCCGGTGGCCGTCGAACGTCACATAGACGGTGGCCTCGGCAAACTTGGACGGCTCGACCTTGGACACGTAAGCCCACTTAGGCGCGTTCGCCATCTTGGGCGTCATGTTGGTCCACGTGGCGCCGTCGTCGCGAGATACCTGGGCCTGCCCGTCATCCGACCCGGTGTAGAACAGGCCCGGCTTGAGCTTCGATTCCGCCACCGTAAACAGCGTGCCGTAGGCTCCCACGCCGTCGTTCTTGGCGATCTTGAAGTCCTTCCCCTTGATGCCGAAGATCTCGACCGAGTCCCGGTCAAGGCCCAGCGTCAGGTCGGGGCTCACGGCCTTCCACGAGCGGCCCTGATCGGTCGACTTGTAGAGCTTGTTGGCGCCGGCGTAGATCGTGTTCGCATCGTGGGGCGAGAGCGTGAACGGCGTGTCCCAGTTCCACCGGAGCGGCTTCTCGTCGCTCGCGGCTTCGGGCCGGATGCTCTTCCGCTCGTTGGTGACCCGGTCCACCCGCGAGATGTTCCCGTCCTGCGATTCGGCGTAGATCACCCGGTGATTGGTCGGATCGATCAGGCCGACGAACCCGTCGCCGCCCTGCGCCACGAACCAGTCGTCGTTGGCGATCCCGTCCTTCGAGCGCACCGCACTCGGTCCGCACCAGGTGTTGTTGTCCTGGAGCCCGCCGCAGACGTTGAACGGCGTCTGCATGTCGTAGCCGACGTGGTAGAACTGGCCCACCGGAATGTGCGGGAGCCACATCCACTTGGCGCCCTTGTCGTAGCTGATCCCGACCCCGCCGTCGCCGCCGATCATCAGATGGTCGGGGTTGGCGGGGTTGACCCACATGGCGTGATAGTCCACGTGAATCTTCTCATCGATGGTATGAAAGGTCTTCCCGCCGTCGTCCGACACCAGCACGTTGAGCCCGATCACGTAGACCCGGAGATCGTTCTTCGGGTCGACCCGGATGATCCCGAAGTACATCGGGCGCGGATTGGTGGAACCCATCTTCTTCCACGTGGCCCCGGCATCGTCGCTCCGGTAGACGCCGCCTTCCTTGTCGTGCTCGACCCGGGCGTAGACGATGCTTGGATTGGCGAGGTAGACCGCGATGCCGATCCGCCCCAGCGAGCCTTCGGGCAGGCCCTTGCTCAGTCGGGTCCACGACCGGCCGGCATCGGTGGACTTCCAGAGCCCGCTGCTCGGGCCGCCGCCGTTCATGCCCCAGGTGGTCCGGCGCCGCTGGTAGGTCGCGGCGTAAAGGACCTTGTTGTTGGTCGGATCCATGACGAGCTCGGTCCCGCCGGCGTCGAGGCCGGTGTCGAGGACCTTGGTCCAGGAAAGGCCGCCGTCGCTGGTCTTGTAGATCCCGCGCTCGCCACCGGACTTCCAGAGATCACCGAGGGCCGCCGCATAGACGACATCGGGATCCACCGGGTCGACGACGATCCGGGCGATCTGTTTCGAGCCCGAGAGCCCCATGTTCTTCCAGGTCTTGCCCCCGTCGGCCGACTTGTAGATCCCGTCGCCCCAGGAGGAACTCTGCCGGTTGTTATTCTCGCCGGTGCCGACCCAGACCAGGTTGGCGTCATTGGGAGCAATCGCCACGGCGCCGATCGAGGCCGAGGTGCCGGCGTCATCGAACACCGGCGTCACGGTGATGCCGCCGTTGGTGGTCTTCCAGAGACCGCCGGTCGCGGCCGCCACGTAGAACACACGAGGGTCGCGGGCTAGCACCGCGAAATCATCGATCCGGCCGCTCGAGGTGGCGGGGCCGATGTTGCGGAAGTGGAGGCCGTCGAACGGGCCTGATTGCGCCGACGCGGCCTCGGTGCATGCCAGAATGGCTCCCGCGAGGAGCGTGATTCGGACTTGGGACATCATGGACTCGCTTGATGGGGAACCGCCCAAGGATATCGTCCGGAGTGTGGCGGCACAACAGGCCATGAGAGGAACGCCCCGGCCGTTTCGCAGACTGCCGGGCGCTTGGTGGAGGCCGAGTTCATCACCATCTTCGACTGGGGTAGTCGTGAACCGCTGACTGAGGATTTCCCATGTCGCACAGTCGCCCACCCTTTCACGCGGGTTCCGCGCTGCTGGTGGCTCTTGTGGGATGCGGCGGCGGGACGAACGTTGTTGCTCCACCCCCTCCCCCACCGTCCGGGTTCGTGGTGACGTTCGCTCCCGACACGTCCGGTCGCAGCACGGCTGCCGCCCTCGGGTGGTCGACTCACATCCCCAACGTCGACTTCGTCCTGACGCCAAGCGACTCCAGTGGGCCGCCCCAATCCTTTCGGGCCACGGCGGAGGGGACTGTCACCCTGACGGATATCCGGCCGGGTGACTACCTCGTCGAGGCGCAGCGCTGGCTCACTCCCGCCGAGAGCCCGCTACTCCCCGCAGGCGACGCGGCGGTCGGGTTCGTGAGCCGGCTCGGGATCCGTGTCCAGGCGTCGACCGGGGCGGTGACAGTTGCCTTGCAGGCGAGTCGACGCAAGCCCTTGCTGATCAGCGAGTGGGCCTTCAACTACAAGGCGGCGCCCGGTATTGGAGGCTACTTCGATGGCGGGTTTCTCGAGATCCACAACGACGCCGATAGCACGATCTTTCTCGATGGGATGGTCGTTGCGGAGGGTTTCGCCGTCGACTACGACTACCCGGTCAACCGCTGTACCGACAATCTGGTGTTTACGGACGACCCCCGCGGGGTTTACAGTCGGCTCGCCCAGAAGTTTCCGGGCTCGGGTCGGCAGTATCCGGTGGCGCCCGGCGCCACCGTAACCGTCGCAACCGACGCGATCGACCACTCGGCGATCGTCCCGGACGGGATTGACCTGTCGGGCGCTGATTTTGAGTTCAGCGGCCCTTCGGATGCGGACAATCCAACCGTCCCCAACATGATCGACGTTGGCCTGATTTCCTACCCGGCGGGACATGGACTACACTGGGCCGGGCTTGGCGCCGTCGCCGTCCTTGCCCGTCCGGTGGATTTCCTGCGGTTGCCTCGAGTCACGTCACCCAGCGGCGTAACGTATGCGAGGATCGACAGGGGCGACCTGCTTGACGTCCTGTGGATCACGTCCAATTTCACGGGAAGCCCGGTCCCTGAATGCCCCCGCCTGATCAGCCCGGTCATCGACCGGGACGGGGCGCGGGTGCGGGGCACCGACGATCAGGTTGAGTACCG
>JANXXJ010000225.1 GCA_025350665.1 Gemmatimonadota bacterium
TCCTTGCGGGGCGGTTCGCGCTCGGACCTGGGCGCCGGTCCCGCCAGCGGCGTCACCTCGGCCGCCGGGACCACGACCTTGATGCTGCCTAACGTCACGACCAGCTTGCCGTCGGGCGGCAGCGGGGTGGTCCGGGAGGTCCGCGGCGACGGCAAGCTGGTCGTGACGTTAGGCAGCATCAAGGTCGTGGTCCCGGCGGCCGAGGTGACGCCGCTGGCGGGACCGGCGCCCAGGTCCGAGCGCGAACCGCCCCGCAAGGAATACTCGGCCCCGGCGGCGCCGTTCGAGATCGACCTGCGCGGGTTCCGGGGCGATGAAGCGGTGACGATGGTGACGGCCGCCCTCGACGCGGCCATCCTGGCCGAGAATCCCTACCTGCGAATCATCCATGGCATGGGGACCGGTGTGGTTCGCGACCGGGTTCGCCAGGTGCTGGCGGCCGACCGCCGCGTCGCCCGCTTTGAACATGCGCCGCCAAGCCAGGGCGGGTCCGGCGTGACGATCGCGGAGTTCTCGGCTCGATGATGATCCCCGACGAGGTGATCGAGCAGGTGCGCGACGCCGCCGATCTGGTGGAGCTCGTCAGCGAATCGGTCACGCTCAAGCGCACCGGCACCGACTGGCGGGGGCCCTGTCCATTCCACGGGGGGACCCACCGGAACTTCGCCGTGGTGCCGAAAAAGGGACTCTACTACTGCTACGTCTGCCACGCCGCCGGTGACGTCTTCACCTACCTGATGAAGCGGTTCGGGATGGACTACCCCACCGCCGTCCGGGACGTGGCCCGCCGGGCCGGCATCGTGATTCCCGATCGGCCCAGCCGCGAAGGTCCCGACCCGCGGGAGCCGCTCTTCTCCGCGATGGCCGTGGCCGAAGAGTGGTTCGCCGCCCGGCTCCGGGAGGGGAAGGACGCCGAGGCGGCCCGGACCTACCTCGAGTCCCGCGATGTGCCGATGCCGGTGGCGGCGGAGTGGGCGCTGGGGTTCGCCCCGTCAGACCGGTCCTTCCCGGCGGCGATGAAGCAGCTCGGCCTCGATGAGGGGATCCTGCTCGAGGCCGGCCTGCTGGTGAAACGGGAGGACGGCACCGTCAATCCGCGCTTTCGGGGCCGGCTGCTCTTTCCGATCAAGGACCAGCGGGGGCGGACGGTGGCGTTCGGGGGCCGGATTCTGGGCTCGGGTGAACCCAAGTACCTGAACTCGCCCGAGTCGCCGATCTTCCACAAGGGCAGCACCCTGTACAACTTGCACCAGTCCAAGCACGCCATCCGCAAGGAAGGGTACGCCATCCTGGTCGAGGGCTACTTCGACGTGTTCCGCCTGGTGGTGGCCGGGGTCGAGCACGTGGTCGCTCCGTTAGGCACGGCCATGACGTCCGAGCAGGCCGCCCTGATCAAGCGGCTCGCTCCGACCGTGGTGCTGATGTACGACTCGGACTCGGCCGGCCTCAAGGCCACGTTCCGAGCCGGTGACGAGGCCCTCCGCCACGGGCTCCGGGTCCGGGTGGCCACGCTCCCCGACGGGGAGGATCCCGACAGTCTGGCCCGGAAGGGCGGGGCCAAGGCGGTGAACGCGATCCTCGATGACGCGGTGGACCTGGTGGAGCGGAAGATCCAGCTGCTCGAGCGGAAGGGATGGTTCGTGGGGGTTGAACGGCGCCGCGAGGCGCTCGACCGGCTGATCCCCACCATCCGCGCCGCCAGCGATCCGATCGCGAAGGATCTCTATCTCGGCCGGGTGGCCGAAAAGATCGGGCTGTCGCGGGCGGTGCTGGAACAGGAACTGGCCGCCAAGCCGCGCCATGAACCGGCGCCGCCGCCAAGGCAGGGGATGCCGCAGCCGGATCACCGGCCGGTCCGGGCCCAGCCCCGGCGCGTGGGCCAGCGGACCGAGGCCGACCTGCTGGCGCTCCTCCTCAAGGGCTCCGAATGGCTCGACCGGGCCAGGACCGAAGTGCCGGTCGCCCGTTTCGAAGTGGGCACCTTCAGGGAGATCTTCGAGGCGCTCCTGGCGTTCCCGGCCGGGGCGCCGGTCGCCGATCTGGCCGAACAACTGTCGCCGGCGGGCCGATCCGCCTGGCAACGGCTGCAGGAACGGGCCGCGGATCTCGATGGTGTCAAGGAAGACGAACTCTATGCGGCGTCGGTCAGCCGGCTCGAGGAGCGCGCGATGGTCGAAGCGCTTCCGCCCCAGGCCGACATCGCCGCTCGCCAGGATTCCAAACAGCAGCTTCCCCCGACCGCCAAAGCGCGACTCGGTTGGGAGAAGCACAAGACGCAACCACGCTCCCGTACCCCGGACGCTCGCCGTGAAGGATGACCCGACTCATGCTAGCTGAACTGGCCAAACTGCTCGATCTCCAATCCAAGGATCTCATCCTCCTCGAGGCCGACGTCCGCCTCAAGGCCACCCTCGACGAGAAGGCCCGGCTCGACACCGACCTGGAAGCAGCCCGCCGCGAGGCGCAGGTGGCCCAGAATCGGCTCGAAGACGGCGTCAAGAAGCGGGAGGATGTCGAGGTCAAGATCGACAGCTACCGGACCATCCAGGAGAAGCGGCGGTCCCGGCTCGAGGTCGCCCGCGGCGCCCGCGAGGCCCAGGCCGTGATGACCGAAGTCGACATGGCTCGTCAGGTGCTGGCCAAGGAAGAGGGCGAGTGGGTCAAGGTATCGGAGGCGGTTCACGACCTGGAACGCGGGCTCAAGGCGGCCGAGGATCGGGCGGCGGCCCTCCAGGAGTCGCAGACGGCTGAGCGCGAGCGGATCGAGGCCGAACAGGCCGCGATCGAGACCGAGCGGCAGGCCGCGAAAGCGACGCGTGACGCCAGCGCCACCCAGATCGAGAAGACCCTCAAGGCGCGATACGACCGGCTCCGGTCAGCCCGGTCGGTGGCGGTGGTGGTCTCGCTTCGGGGGGACGCCTGCGGCGCCTGCTTCACGGCCGTGCCGCGGAACCGCCGGACCCAGATCCGGGCCGGCCTGGTGTTCGACAACTGCGAAGCCTGCGGGGTCATTCTCTACGCGGAGGAGTCGCTCGGGTGAGGCAGCTCCCGCCTCGCTGGGTCATCGCGCCGCAGCCTGATCGGGCGACGGTGGATGCGCTGGCGCAGACGATCGGCGTGCCGCCGGCGCTCGCGGCCCTGCTGGTGCAGCGGGGCTACGGCGACGCCGCGCTCGCCAAGCAGTTTCTCCGGCCCGAACTCGAAAGTCTGTCCGACCCGCTGACCCTCGCCGGGATGGCCGAGGCAGTGGAGACGATCGTCAAGGCGGTGAAGGCCGGGCACCAGATCCTGGTGCACGGCGATTACGACGTGGACGGGCAATGCGCGACCGCGCTGCTGACCCGGGCCCTCCGGATCGCCGGCGCCAGGGTCGAGGGGTTCGTGCCCCACCGGATGACCGATGGGTACGACTTCGGGCCGGCCGGACTGGCCCGGGCGATCGAGATCGGGGCCCGGCTGGTCATCACCTGCGACTGCGGCATCACCGCGGTTGACACCGTGCGCCGAGCCCGGGAGGCGGGGATGGATGTCGTGGTGACGGATCACCACCTGCTCGGTCCCGAAGTCCCCCCGGCCACGGCGCTGGTCGATCCCCAGCGGCCCGACGACACCTCGGGGCTCGGCGCCCTGTGCGGCACCGGCATCGCGTTCAAACTGGTGCAGGCCCTGGTCGGACCCCTCGGGTTGCCGCCGGCGTTGCCGCTCCATTTTCTCGATCTCGCCGCCGTGGCGACCGTGGCTGACGTCGTGCCGCTGGTCGGCGAGAACCGGATCCTCGTCCGGCACGGACTCAAGGTGCTGGCCCGGTCTCGGTGGCCGGGGCTCCGGGCCCTCGCCGCGGTGGCCGGGATTCACCAGACCGAGATTCGCGCCTCGCAGGTCGGTTTCATTCTCGGGCCGCGCCTGAATGCGGCCGGCCGGATTGGTGATGCCAAAGACGGGCTCCGCCTTCTGCTCACGGATTCGATGGACGAGGCGATGACCCTGGCGCAGCGGCTCGAACAGCTGAACGCCGAGCGCCAGGACATCGACCAGCGAATTCTGGCCGAAGCCATCGAATACATCGAGACCACGGTCGATCTCGATCGGACCGCGGGACTGGTGCTGGCGTCGGACCAGTGGCATCCCGGGGTGGTCGGGATCGTGGCGTCCCGGGTGGTCGAGCGTTTCGGACGGCCAACCTTCCTGATTGGTTTCTCCGGCGACGTCGGCAAGGGATCGGGACGAAGCATCTCCCGGCTCGACCTCCACCAGGTGCTCGGCGACTGCGCCGACCTGCTCGAGAAGTACGGCGGGCACAAGATGGCGGCCGGCCTTACCGTTCGGCGTGACCGGGTCGACGAGTTCCGGGTCCGGTTTGCCGAAGCGTGTGCCCGGGTCATCGACCCGTCGGACCTCGGGCCGGAACAGCGGGTCGACATCGAACTCGACTTGAAGGACGCCACCGACGACCTCGAACGGCTGATCCGTCACCTCGAACCGTGCGGGATGGGCAACCCCGGACCGGTGTTCCTGGCCCGAGACGCGCGGCTGGTCAACTGGAGTTACGTCGGCCAGAAGGCGGAACACCTGCGCGGCTTCCTCAAGGGGGAAGGCGGCGGTGTCGCGGCGATCGGCTTCCAGTTCGCCGACCGGGTGACCTGGCTCGGGAAGGATCCGATCGACGCGGCGTTCCGGCTCGAGCGCCACGAGTTCCGGGGACAGAATTACCTTCAAGCACGGCTGGTGGGACTGGCCCCGGCCGAGCAGGGCAGCAGCCGGAACGCGGGCTCCAAGGCGGCGTGACCCGGATCGTCGCGGGAGAGTGGGGGGGGCGGCGGCTGGTGGTGCCCGGGGACGCCCGGGTCCGGCCGACGGCGGACCGGGTTCGCGAAGCCTGGATGAGCATCATGGGACCGGCGCTCGAAGGGGCCGCGGTGATCGATCTGTTTGCCGGGAGCGGAGCGTTAGGCCTCGAGGCCTTGTCCCGGGGGGCCCGTCATGCGACGCTGGTGGAGATCAACCCGCCGTCGCTCGCCGCGATCCGCGCCAATGTCGAGGCGCTGGGCGCGGGGGACCGGGTCACGGTGATCCGGCAGGATGCCGTGCGGTATGTAACCGGGATGCCGCCCGACGCCTACGACGTGGGATTCGCCGATCCCCCGTATGGGCTCGGACTGGCGGAGCGGCTGGCCCTGGCGTTCCGGGACCATCCCTTCGCCCGGATTCTGGGCATCGAGCATCGAGCGTCCGAGACGCTTTCGTTCGGCGACACCCGAACCTATGGGGATACCGCGGTGACCTTTCTCGAGCCGTCATGATCCGGACCGCACTCTATCCGGGGTCGTTCGACCCGCCCACCAGGGGCCATGAAGATCTGATCCGGCGGGCGGCCGCGCTGGCCGACCGGCTGGTGGTGGCCGTGGTGGTGAATCCCAACAAGCAGCCGCTGTTCTCGGCGGCCGAGCGGGTCGGTCTGCTGACCGAGGCGGTCGGCGACCTGCCTAACGTGACCATCAACCGGTTCGAGGGCCTGGTGGTCGAATACGCCCGGGCCATCGACGCGAGCATGGTGGTTCGCGGCGTCCGGTCGGTCGGCGATTTCGAATCCGAACAGCAGATGGCGCAGATGAACCGGCAGCTCTATCCCGGGCTCGATACGGTGTTCCTGGCCCCCTCGCCGGGGCTGGGCCACCTGAGTTCGACCCTGGTACGCGAGATCGCGAAGCTGGGCGGGGACGTCCGTTCGATGGTCCCGCCCGGCGTCGCCAGCGCCCTTCACGCGAGGTTCGGCCGATGATCGCTCTGGAATCCGTGATCGAGCAGGCGCGGCGTCGCTCCGCCCGGATCGGCCTGATCGGCCAGGGTGACGGCTCGGTCGAAGCCGCCGCCGCGGCGATCGCCCAGCAGGGACTTGGCGCGGTGACGATCTTCGGACCCGGCGGGATCGAGCCCACAACCGATCCGCGGCTCACCAAAGTGGCGCAGGCCCTCCGGGAGCGGTGGCCCGAACGGGTCCGCGACGGGATCCACGCCCTCGATCTCGCCGCCCACCCCCTGCTGTTCGCCGCCGGGCTCACGGCCGCCGGCGAC
>JANXXJ010000266.1 GCA_025350665.1 Gemmatimonadota bacterium
CGGGCGTCTTCGCCCGGGTCTTGATATCGTCGACAAGCCGGGCCTTGAAGTCTGCCGCAGGGATCACTTCCTGCTTGGACCCCGCGCCCCGGGTCCGGACCGCCACGGCGTCGGTGTCCGCCTCCCGCTGCCCGATCACCGCCAGATACGGCACCTTCATGATCTCGCCCTGGCGGATCCGGTAGTTCAAGGTCTCGTGGCCCGCGTCGAGAGTGGCGCGGATGCCGGCGGCGCGCAGATCCGCCGTGACCTTCTCGGCCGCGGCCCTCTGGGCATCGGAAATCGGAACCACCCGGACCTGCTCGGGCGCCAGCCAGAGCGGGAACGCCCCGGCGTAATGTTCGATCAGAATCCCCATGAACCGCTCGAACGACCCGCTCACGGCCCGGTGGATGACCACGGGCCGGTGGGCGTGATTGTCGTCGCCGGTGTAGCTCAGGTCGAAACGCTCCGGCGCCGCGTAGTCGAGCTGGATAGTGCCGAGCTGCCAGGTCCGGCCGATCGAGTCCTCGACATGGAAGTCGATCTTCGGTCCGTAGAAGGCGCCGTCGCCCGGCATGGTCTGATAGGGATAACCAGTGGTCTCGAGCGCGGCCTTGAGCCCGGCTTCGGCCCGGTCCCACATCTCGTCGCTCCCGATCCGCTGGTCCGGCCGAGTGGCGAATTTGAGCTGGGCCGTGAGTCCGAAAGTCTCGTAGTAGCCGAGAATCAGCTTGGTGAGCCGCTGCACTTCCTCGGCGATCTGCGACTCCATCAGGAAGATGTGACAGTCGTCCTGCTGGAACTGCCGCACGCGCGTCAACCCCGAGAGCGCGCCTGAAATCTCGTTCCGGTGGAGCACGTCGTAGGTGCAGTACCGGAACGGCAGCTCCCGGTACGAATGCTTCTTGGCCGAGTACATCAGGTAGTGCGACGGGCAGTTCATCGGCTTCAAGGAGAAGTCGTGCTCGCCGGTCTCGTTGTCGAGGACCAGGAACATGTTCTCCTTGTACTTGCCCCAGTGCCCCGAGATCTCCCAAAGCCCCTTGTTGTAGAGGAGCGGGGTCTTGATCTCCTGATACCCGTCCCGTTGGAGCTCGCGGAGATACTCGTTCAGCACGTTGATCATCGTGGTGCCGCGCTCAGTCCAGAAGGCAGCCCCCGGCGCGAACTGGTGGAACATGAACAGATCCAGTTCCTTGCCGACCCGGCGATGGTCCCGCTTCTTCGCCTCCTCGATCCGGTGGAGATAGGCCTCGAGGTCTTCCTTCTTGTGCCACGCGGTCCCGTAGATCCGCTGGAGCATCTGGCGCTTCTCGTCCCCGCGCCAGTAGGCGCCGGCGGTGGAGAGCAGCTTGAAGTGCTTGAGCCGGCTGGTACCGGGGATGTGGGGCCCGCGGCAGAGGTCGACGAACGGCCCATCGGTATAGATGGTGATGGTCTCGTCGTCCTTGAGCTCGGAGATCCGTTCCAGCTTGAGCTTGTCGTCGGCAAACCGCCGGTTGGCTTCGGCGCGGTCCACCACTTCCCGGACGAACGAGTGGTCGGCGCCGGCCACCTCGCGCATCACGCCCTCGATCTTCTCGAGGTCCTCGGGCGTGAACGGGCGCGGGACCTCGAAATCGTAGTAGAACCCGTCCTCGATCGGCGGGCCAAAGCCGATTCCGGCGGTCGGGAAGATCTGGCGGACCGCGGTGGCCAGGATATGGGCCGCGGAGTGGCGCAGGAGTTCGAGCGCGTCGGGATCGCGATCGGTGAGGATCGAGATGGTGGCGTCGTGATCGATCGGACGGCCGAGATCACGGATTTGGCCGTCGACCCGGATCGCCAGCGCGGCGCGGGCCAATCCCGGGCCGATCTGTTTGGCCAGATCGAGCCCGGTCGAGCCGGCCGGCATCTCGCGCACGCTGCCGTCGGGAAGTGTCAGACGAATCGGAGTCATACCAAGAAGTACCGCCGCTTAAGGATTGGCGCCCACGCCGACGGGATGCACCACGACCGGGGCCTTCGGCGCCAGCTTGAAGAAAAGGGCGAGACCGATCAGGACGATAAGCGCCAGGAGGGCGAGCCGGAATATGGGACGTTTTGTCATGACCTCACCGCTTCGTGAAGGCTCTGTTCGCTATTAACTTAACCATATGCAGCATCGACGCATACGCTCCCGGCATCGGTCCGGCCTCTGGCCCACCGTGCTCCTCGGTTTAGGTCTGGGTCTCGCCGCCGGCCTGGTCCTCGGCGAATGGCTCGGCGGTCAGGACCGAAAAACCCTCGCCGGCCGGCTGAATCCCTGGCGAAAACGCCCCGCCGCCCCGCCCCAGCCGTCCGAACTGACCGACCGGCTGCACGCCGCGCTGGCCACCGCCCTCGGTCCCGACGGGGCGGGCCTGGAACTGGTGTCGGTGGGCCGGCAGGGCATCGAACTGCACGGCTGGGTGCCGTCGCGGGCCGCTCGGTCCCGGGCCATGCGGGCCGCCACCGCCACGATCGGCTCCTCGCTCCGCCTGGTGGATTGCCTCCTCGTGTTGGGGGAGGACGATCTCCCGACCGCCGACCCGCCGATCCCGGACGAGCTCGAATCCGCATGACCGAACCGCTCGCACCCCAGTACGATCCCAAAGCGGTCGAAGGTCCGCTGTACCAGTGGTGGAAAGACCACGACTGCTTCGCGCCCCGGGGCGGGGCCCGGTCGCCGTACGTGATCATCATGCCGCCGCCTAACGCGACGGCGCAGCTCCACATGGGCCACGGGCTCAACCTGAGCGTGCAGGACGTGCTGGTCCGCTTCGAACGGATGCGGGGCCGCGACGCCCTCTGGGTGCCCGGCACCGATCACGCCGGCATCGCGACCCAGAACGTGGTGGAAAAGCTACTCGCGAAGGAGGGCAAAACCCGGTTCGACGTCGGGCGCGAGGCCTTCATCGAGCGGGTCCGCGCCTTCGTGGCTCAGACCGGCTCCACCATTCTTGACCAGATCCGGAGCCTCGGCGCCAGCTGTGACTGGGACCTGACCTTCTACACCTTCTCCGACGCGCTGTCCCGCGCGGTTCGCGAAGTGTTCGTGGTGCTCTATGAAAAGGGCCTGATCTACCGGGGCAAGTACATCATCAACTGGTGCCCCCGCTGTCTCACGGCCCTCTCCAACGAAGAGGCCGAGAAGGAAGAGACCGACGGCCGGATCTGGCGGCTCCGCTATCCCCTGGCCAGCGGCGCCGGCGACATCATTGTCGCCACCACGCGGCCCGAGACGATGCTGGGCGACACCGGCGTCGCGGTTCATCCCGACGACGAGCGCTACGCCGGCCTGATCGGCACCATGGTCCGCCTGCCGGTGGTGGACCGCCTGGTCCCGATCGTGGCGGACGCCGCGGTCGACAAGGACTTCGGCACCGGGGCGGTCAAACTCACGCCGGCGCACGACCCGCTCGACTTCGAGATCGCCCGCCGGCACGGGCTCGCATTCATAGACGTCATGACGCCGGAGGCCCGGATCTCCGACGCCGCGCCCGAACGGTTTCGCGGCCTCGACCGGTTCGAGGCCCGCCAACGAGTGGTGGCCGAGTTTGAGGCGGCCGGCCGGCTGGTGCAGGTCGACAACCACCGTCACGCGGTGGGGCATTGTTACCGCTGCGACACCGTGGTGGAGCCCCGCCTGTCCGACCAGTGGTTCGTCAAGATGGCGCCGCTGGCGGCCCCGGCCCTCGAGGCCTATCGGAACGGAACGCTCCAGTTCGTGCCCGAACGCCGCGGCACCGAATACGCCATCTGGATGGAAGGGATCCGGGACTGGTGCATCTCCCGGCAGATCTGGTGGGGCCACCGGATTCCGGTGTGGTACTGCGAGGCTTCCGCCTGCGGCGCCACCACCGCCAGCCGGACCGATCTGACCCAGTGCCCCTCCTGCGGCGGCGCCGTCCGGCAGGACGACGACGTGCTCGACACCTGGTTCTCGTCCCAGCTGGTGCCGTTCAGCGCGTTAGGCTGGCCGGACCGGACCGAGGCCCTGGCCCGTTTCTATCCCGGCCACACCCTGGTCACGGCCCCCGAGATTCTGTTCTTCTGGGTGTCGCGGATGATCATGTCCGGCCTGGAATTCATGGGCGAGGTGCCGTTCACCTCGATCTATCTCCACGGCACGGTACGGGACACCCTGCACCGGAAGATGTCGAAGTCACTCGGCAACGGGATCGACCCACTCGACGTGGTGGACAAATATGGCGCCGACGCCCTCCGCTACACCGTAATCGGCGGCCTGGCGGTGGGGACCGACGTCATCCTCGACCCGGCCGACCTCGAGGCCAGTTTCTCCACCGGGCGGAATTTCGCCAACAAGCTCTGGAACGTCGGCCGGTTCCTGCTCGCCAATCTGGACGGCCCGGTCCGGCCGCTCGGCGGCACCGCGCCTGACGCGGTCCGGCGCGACGAGCTGACCCTGGTGGACCGCTGGATTCTCGCCCGGGCCAACGCCACCGTCACCGAAGCGACCGAAGCCTTCGAACGGCTCCGGTTGAACGACGCCGCCAACGCGGCCTATCGATTCATCTGGAACGATCTCGCCGACTGGTATCTCGAGGCCATCAAGCCCCGCCTCTACGGCGACCAGCCCGGCGGCGACGTGGCCCGCGCCGTGGCGGTCCATACCTTCGACCTCGCCCTCCGGCTGATCCACCCGGTGATGCCCTTCATCACCGAAACCCTGTGGCGCCGGCTGCCGGGCCGGACCCCGGACGACACCATCATGCTGGCCCCCTGGCCCACGCCCGATGCCGCCGCCACCGATGCCCCGGCCCTGGCTGAGTTCGGCGCGGCCCAGGACCTGATCGGCGCGATCCGTTCGATCCGGGCGGAGTACAACGTCCAGCCCGGCCAGGCGGTGAGCGTGACGGTCGGGAACGCCGGCCCCGTGGTCACCGCCGCGCTGGCCGCCGTCGGCCCGATCGTGCAGCGGCTGGCCAAATTGAGCCAGCTCGCCATCGGGGCCGGCCACGACGGCCCGGCCGCCACCGCCGTGCTGACCGACGGGACCAGCGTGACGGTACCGTTAGGCGATCTGGTCGACGTGGCCAAGGAGTCGGCCCGCCTCGATGCCGAAATCGACCGGCTGGGCCAGG
>JANXXJ010000305.1 GCA_025350665.1 Gemmatimonadota bacterium
CCTCGGCCGTGGCGACGTTGATGGCCCGATCCTGGGCGCCCCAGACGATCAGGGACGGCGTGGCGAGTCCGGCGATCCGGACTTCGGTCGAGTCGGCCCGGATCTGTTGGAAGATCCGCTGCTCCAAGGCCTGGTTCCGGATCCGCTCCTGGGCTTTCACGGCCAGCAGGGGGTGGGGGACCACGGGCGGGTCCGTCATCACGAACGCGAAGACCTGTTCGTACTCGCCCACGGTCGAGGCCATGAGCGGGTTCCGGCCGGTCTCCCGCATCACTTTCTGAAGCTCGCTCTCGGGGGCGGACCACACGCCGGCGGGATCAATGAGCCAGAGGCTCGCCACTTCGTCGCGGTGGAGCGCCGCCCAGGTCATGGCGATCTGGCCGCCCATCGAACTGCCGCCCAGATGGACAGGCCCCAGTCCCAGGGCGTGAGCCAGGGCGCGGAGGCGATCGACCTGGGCGGGCGGGGCGTAGTCGGCCTCGGGCGGGTGGGACGATTCGCCGAAGCCGATGTGATCGGGGATGATGACGTGCCAGTGCCTGGTGAGGAAGCGAGCCACCCTGGTGAAGTTGTCCTTGTCGGCGCCGAAGCCGTGGAGGAGGATGAGTGGTTCGCCCTGACCGCCTTCGAGATAGGCGTAGTGGAGGCCGTCCGGGAGGTCGATGGCGTGGGCAGTGAGGCCGGAGCGGCTTCGTTCGAGCCCGATGGCCAGGCCGAGCACCTTCTCGGGCGCCAGGTGGAGGAAGGCAAGCGTGGCGATGACCGCAGCGGCGATCACGCCGAGTCCGATCTTGAGCCGTCGCATTGAGCCTCCGGGTCAGTCGAGCGAGAAGGTGGAGCTTTCCTTCACCGCCACGTTCCAGGCCTCGGTCGGATAGCCGTCGATCGCGATCAGCTGGATGGTGCCCGCGCCTTCGCGGAGTTTCCGGGCCTTGACGTACTCGGAGGAGTGGTAGAACGCTTGGGCCTTCTCCAGGGAGGGGAACTCGATCAGGACGATGCGCCCGGTATCATCCTGCCCCTCCAGGGTCACCATCTCGCCTCCGCGGGCGATGAAGCGGCCGCCGAACTGATGGATCAGGCGCGGCGTGTGCCGCATGTACTCGCGGTAGGCATCCCAGTTGCTGACTTCGACCCGGCCGACGACATAAGCGCTCATGGGATCTCCAATGGAGGAAGCGCCCAGAGATCCGGCGCCGGCGGGGATGTTAGCCAGGCGGGGGCGCAGGCGGCAGGCCCAACGATCGGCCATCGTTCCGGATGCTCCGCCTGGATGTTCGCTACCTTTACCGGAACCCCGACCGGAACCTTCATGTCACGCCTCCGCCTCCTGACCCTCGCGGCGCTCGCCGCCCTGGTTTCGTGCGCCAAGCCCGCCCCGCCAACCGAGGGCTACATCAGCGTCCCGGGCGGCAGGATCTACTACGCCCGGATGGGCAACGGCCCCGGTACGCCGCTGATCGTGATCCACGGTGGCCCGGGATCGGGGAGCTACGCCTACAAGCCGTTTGGAGCACTGGGCGACGACCGCCCCGTGATTCGTTACGACCAGCTCGGCGCTGGAAAGGCGGACCACCCCAGCGACACGACGCTCTTCACGGTAGACCGCGCCGTCAAGGAGCTGCAGGCGCTCCGCGACTGCCTCGGCTTGACCGAAGTCCATCTTCTGGGCCAGTCGTGGGGCGGGATGCTGCTGGAGGCGTACATGGGGTCGCACCCATCGGGTGTGAAAAGCGCGATCTTCCTGAGTCCGCTGGTCACCACCGCGCAGTGGGTGCAGGATGCCGATTCCCTGATCAAGACCCTCCCTGATTCCGTTCAGCAGGCCATCAAGACCAATGAGGCCAATCACACCACCGACTCCCCCGCCTATCAGGCGGCCACGCAGGAGTACTACCAGCACTTCGTGTTCCGCAAGCCGATGCATATCGCCGGCGCCGACACCGCCGCCCACGGCGAACTGGTCTACAGCTACATGTGGGGACCGAGCGAATTCACTTCGACCGGCACGCTCAAGGCCTTCGACGGGACCGAGTGGCTCAAGGGAATCACGGTGCCGACCCTGTTCATGGCGGGAGAGTTTGACGAAGCCACGCCGGGGTCCACGGAGCGGTTCTCGAAGCTGGTCCCGCATGCCCGGTTCACGATGATTCCGGGCAGCGGGCACCTTTCGCAGAACGACAATCCCGAGTTCATGCTCGCCGCGGTGCGGGAGTTTCTGCGGTCGGCCGAGCGCCGGAGCCGCTAAGGGAGCAAGCTCAGGGGCGCTACCTGGGTCGTGAGGGCTACCGGACGCCCACCAAGTGCCCTGGGCACCGACGTACTCGCCCGGCTGGTCATCGACGCCGGTTCCTACTTCGTGGCGGCAGGCGGGGGCGCGAGGGCCGGCGCCGGTGGGTCATTGAAAATGTCCACGACGCAGCGCCACACGCCGTCCGCGTCCTTCCGCCAGATGGTCACCGCGCGTCCTGGCATTTTGATCGGGGTGCCGTTCGGGCCGGTGACGGTGGTTTCGTTGGTGCCTCTGAGGTAAGCAAGCTTCCCGTCGGGCGAGAAGGTGACCTGGTCGGAGACCCAGTGGATCTTGAAGCCGGGGACCTGAAGGCTCGCGGCGACAAAACTCCGGATCGCCGGTTTCCCCTCCGCCGTCGGCTGACCCTGGGGAACGATCACCGCGTCGTCAGTCCAGTAGGACACAATCCGGTCGATGTCCTTTCCTTCCGACGCGACCCCGGCCCATTCCGCGTCGCGGGCCAGGAGCGCGGTGGATTCCCTGGCGGCGTCGAACCCCGGCGTGGCGCAGCCACTGGCGAGCAAGAGTCCTCCGAACGGTCGCAACAGACGGAGCCGGTTCATGGTCCTGCCTTTGGGCAAGGTGGGGCGCGGGATTCATCCCGCGGATTGATTGGCGGAGAAGGTATATCGGAAGGCCGCCCGGCGGGCGGCACCGTCTCGCCTGGTCCGGTGGTCACAGATAGCTGAGCCACGGATTCCGCCGCTGCTGCTTCTGCGCCGCAAACCAGCGGCAGAGCGGGTACATCGTCACCACCACCGCGAACCAGAGAGCGTAGACTGTCGGCAGCCCGTACCCCCAGCCCGGGGGGGGCGAGAACGGGTAGTGACCGAGGTCCGGGGACTCGAAGAACCAGTGAGCAGCACCGTAGCGGAAGTAGCCCGTAGCGGCGGCGAGGAGGTGGATCAGGGTGAAGTGCAGGACGTAGTAGAACAGCGGCACTTTGCCGATCGTGAGCGCCGGCCGGAGGAAGCTGGGGGTGCCGCGATCCATCGCGCGGAGCAGCAGCAGCGCCGGCCCGAGCGTCATACAGAGAAAGAGCAGGGACGGCGGATACTTGGTGACGTTCAGGAACGAGAGCACCGCGAACCCCGGCCGAGACTGGGCGCCCCATTGAAACGGATCGCCATACCCATTGATGCCGCGGAGGACGAGGAATGCGGCGATCAAGCCGAGCCCCAGCCGGAGCAGGAAGACCCGGCGGCGGGCCGCCTCCCACTGATAGACCGAACCGAGCGCATAGCCCGCCGCGGTGACGCCGATCCACGGGATCAACGGGTAGGCGGCGAACACGGTGAACCTCGGCGTGTTGATCACGAACCCGGGCGAATGGAGCACCGCCAGGCCGGGGCCGGGGAGATAGTCGAGCAGATTGTGCCCCGCGATCAGGGCGATGCCGAACACGGCGGCGACGATCGGCCGGAAGCGGACCAACCCGGCCAGCACGATCATCGACCAGCCTAACGCCCAGAGGACCAGCAGCAAGGTCACCCGGAAGTCGATGTTCATCTGGTAGGAGAGCGACCGGACCACCACGGTTTCGAGGACGATGAGCCAGAGGCCGCGGGTGACGAGAAAGCGCGACAGCTCGGCCGTCGATTTCCGGGCCAGGGACAGGGCCGCGCCGGTGCCGGTGAGCAGGAAGAAGGTCGGGGCGCAGAAGAAGGTGACCCACCGGGTGAGGAACAGCCCGGCGCTCGCGGTGCTCAGGTCGGTCGGGGTCTGGCCGGGGATCCCGAAGAAGTCGCGGGTGTGGTCCAGCGCCATCAGGATCATGGCGATGCCACGGACCACGTCGATTGCTTCGATACGAGGGCGGGCACCGGGGGCGGACATTGATTCAAGGATCGGGTCCGCCAGGCCCTCTGTCAACCGCCGGCTCCTACGACAGGCCCATCTTTCCCAGCAAGGCCCGGAACCGGGGATGATCGCGGAGCGGGGCGAACAGGAACGAGCCCTTGATCCCATAGACCGCCCCGGCCCGCTCGGCGTAGGCGCGCTCGAGCCAGTCCATGGCGGCGTCGTACTCGCCGAGCCCGGTGTGAACGTAGGCGTAATGATAGGGCGACACGTAGCGGGTGGCTGACAGCTCGGTGAGTTCGGCCAGCACTTCGCGCGCCTCGTCCGTCCGGCCGGCCAGGCCAAGGGCCTCACCGAGCTGGGCCCGCCAGATGGTCTTGGCGGGCGAGAGCTCGATGGCGCGGCGGAGGGCCGCGATGGCCTCGTCGTGCCGGCCGAGTCGCTGGCAGGCCCAGGCGACGATGGTGTGCCCGCGTTCAAGTTGCGGGTCGGCCGCGACGAGCTGGAGACCGGCCTCCAGCGCCTCCTCGAACCGGCCTACCCGCAGCAGAGCGTTGGCGAGGTCCGACCGGTGGACCTGGGGATCGAGGGTCTGAGCCCGCCTGAGGTGCGCCAGCCCTTCGTCGAACCGGCCCATGGAAGCACAGAGGCGTCCGTAATGGTCGAAGGCGTCGGCGTTGCCGGGCTGGAGCGCGAGGGCCCGCTTGAAGGCCAGCTCCGCACCGGCCCAGTCGTGGTCGGTGACGGTCTTGAGGTAGCCGAGGGCCGAGTAGCCGTCGGCCAGGTTCGGGTCGAGTTCGAGGGCCCGGGAGATCGCGACCCGGGCCTTGGCGTAGGCGGCGCCGGGCTCGGTCTCGCCACTCTCCCCCAACTCGATCCAGAGCAGACCGACGTTCGCATACGCCAGGGCGAACCGGGGATCCTGGGCGATAGCCGCTTCGAAGAGCCGGATCCCCTGGGTCATTCCGTCGGTGGTGAACCGCGCGATACTGTGACGGCCCTGGACATACAGCTGATAGGCCAGCAGGTCGGTGGTCGGCTGCTGCTCAATCCGGTTCCGCTCGTCCACCGTGAGCTCGGCCTGGAGCGCCGCGGCGATCTGGAGGGCCACGTCGGTCTGGATCGCGAAGATGTCGGTCAGGTCCCGGTCGTAGGTCTCGCCCCAGAGGTGCTGCCCGGTGGCGGCGTCGATCAGCTGGGCCGAGATCCGGACCCGGTTGCCGGCCCGGCGTACGCTCCCGTCGAGCAAGGCTCCCGCGTTCAGCGCCGCGGCGATTTCACGAATGCCCTGCGTCCGAGACTTGAACGGCATCACCGAAGCCCGGGCGATTACGTCCAGCGTCTTGAGCTTGGACAGGTGGATGATGACGTCCTCGGTCATGCCGTCGGCGAAGTACTCGTTCTCCGGGTCGGTGCTCAGATTCACGAACGGGAGCACGGCGACGACCGGTGAGGTCGGCCCCGCCGCGCCCGGCGCCGACAGGGCCTCGGCGAAGGCGGCCGCGGTGGCGAACCGGTCGGCGGGGGTGCGGGCCAGCGCCCGAGTCAGGACCTGCTCGATCCCGGCCGGTACCGTGGCGCGGAGCCGCCGGACCGACGGGACTGGATCGACCATCCGTTTGGTCAGCACTGACATGGGGGTCGGGCCGGTGAAGGGCGGCTCGCCCGCGAGCAGCTCGAAGAGCACGGCGGCCAGGCTGTAGATGTCGCTCCGGCCGTCGAGTTCGTGCTCGCCGAAGGCCTGCTCGGGGCTCATGTATTCGGGTGTGCCGACGGCGAGGCCGGTTTCCGTCAGCCGGTTGCCCGACGCCGCGGAGACGGCGAGGGCGATGCCGAAATCGGCGACCAGCGGTTCCCCTTCGTGGAGGAGGATGTTCTCGGGCTTGATGTCGCGATGGATGACGCCCTGGGCGTGGGCGTAGCCGAGGGCGAAAGCCACCTGGCGGATGATGGCGACGGCGGCCTCGACCGGGAGCTGGCCCTCGCGCTCGAGTCGCTGGCGGAGGGTTTCGCCCTTGATGAACGGCATGACGTAGTAGAGGAGGCCGTCCGCGGCACCGGAGTCGTAGAGCGCCAGGATGTGGGGATGGCTCAGCTGGGCGGCGATCCTGACTTCGCGGAGGAACCGGTCGGGGCCGACGAGGCCAAGCTCGGGCCGGAGGACCTTGATGGCCACCTGGCGGTGGTGCTTGCCGTCGGTGGCGAGATAGACCGTCGCCATGCCGCCGCGGCCGATTTCGCGTTCGACCTGGTAGCGATCGCCAAGGGCGCGTGACAGCTGTTCGATCGTGGCAGGCTGCACGAAGCGGCTCGCGGTCTTGGGTTGGGCTGTGCCGAAGGCCCCAAGATACCGCGCAGCCCGCCGCGACGCGACGGCGGGCCGGAGATCATGATTTGCCGCGCTTCTTCGAGGTGGACGCCGAAGGCGAACCGGTCGGCGCCCTCCTCGGTGCCGGGAAGCGCGAGGGCGATACGGCGGACGTCGGCCTGAGTGGCCATCAGACGAGCTCGCGGGGGTGCCGGACTTCGTAGTGGGCTGACCGCTCGTCGAACCGGACCAGCAGGGCGCGGGCGGCCGGCGGAACTACCGCCAGGTCGTAGTCGGGGCCGGCGAAGGCGCGGACCGCACCGATCGAGTCGAACCACATCATCGTGACGAATTCGGCCAGATCATCGGTCGGGCGCCGGAGGAGTTCGATGCCGTGGTAGCCGGCGATGTTGCGGCCGGCGATGCCATGGAAGATCTCCGAACGGAGGAGGTGCTCGTATTGATCGGCGTTCTCGGGGGTGGTCCAGCCATGCCAGACGCGGCAGATCATGATCTTACCTCATTGGACTCCGGCGGCGCCCTTGCGAGCCAGTGCTAGCGGCGGTCTGCGTGAAAGGTGCCGGGGTCGCCGGCGCCGACGCGACCTCCCGAGAGCCGGAGGCCGGATCCCCGCGGCTCGATCGTGAGCCGGACTCCGCGCCCACCCTCCATCCCGAACGAATACCTGGCCTGCGGGGCGGAGCGAACCGCGAAGGTCCCGTCCGGCTGTTTCATGAGAGGCTCGGGTCCCTCGCCGAGTCGCTGCAGCGACAGGCGGCCATTCTCGCCGAAGACCCGGACGGTGCGGCGGTATTGCGCGTACGAGTCGTGCAGGTCGCCGGTCGGCTGGTCCAGCGTGAGCAAGTAGGTGCCGTCGAGGGCGGCGATCTCGTCCGCGGCGGCCCGACCCTCGGCCAATGGGGCCACCGCCGGCCGTGCGGGCGCGGGCAGCGCGGGGAGGCCGAGCACTGTGCGGGCCAGCGCCCGGGTGACGGCGTACGCGCTCTGGCCCTCGGTGTTGGCGAGGACGACCACGATGAGACTGTCGTCCGGATACTCGTAGAGGCTGCCGCTGTACCCAAAGAGCGAGCCGTGCTGGCCGTAACGGCGGTGGTTATCGTCGTGGTTCAACGTCAGGGCCAGGCCGTACTGGGCTTTGGGATCCTGGGCGTTCATGTGGGCGCCGGGCCCGTCCGGGGTGGCCATCATCTTGAACGTCTCGGCCTTGAGAAGTCGGTTGGACCGCAGCGCGTTCCACAGTTTGAGCAGATCACCGGCCGTGCTGCAGAAGCGCAGGTCCGCGTTGTAGGCCATGTCGTTTTCGTTGGCGGGGACGAACCCGGCGTCGAAACGCCGATAGGCGTGGGAGAGGCCCCGTACCAGACTGTAGTCGTCACAGTAGGTCGTGGCGTGGAGGCCGGCCGGGGCGAAGATGTGCTCGGCGACGTAGTCCGCGAAGCGCTGGTGGGTCACCCGTTCCACGATGGTGACGAGGAGCTGGAATCCCGAGATCGACCAATCCCACTTGGTGCCCGGTTCATTCACCCAGGTCTTGCCGGCATAGAGGGCCATCACTTCGTCCAGGCCCTTGGGGATGCGGCTGGTGGCTTCGATCGGGTCACCGAGATAGTGATAGTCGACGATGCCCGAGGTGTGGGCGAGGAGCTGCCGGATGGTGACGTGCCGTCCCTGGAGCGGGAACTCCGGGATGAATTTGGCCAGGTCGTCGTCGAGGGAGAGCTCGCCTCGCTCGACCAGCTGCATGACGGCCACGCCGGTGAAGGGCAGCATCGGCCCGACGACGTGGTACACCGTCTCCGGCCGCGACGCCGCCTCAAGGCCGACATCGGCCCAGCCGTACCCCTGGTGGAGGAGGATCCGGCCGCGGTGCTGGATGATGACCGAGGCTCCGGCGACGTGTTCCTGGGCCAGCGCCCGCTTCGCGACGGCGTCGAGGCGCGCGGCCGAAGGCTGAGCGTTTGCCATGGCCGGCAGGATCGCAAGGAGCAGCAACGATGGCACGAGCGGGCGGGGGATCACGTTGACCGGTCGCGGGCTGGTGACGGGGCCTGGTGGATCATGGGTCTTCCTCGTGAGGCAGGGAACCGCCGGCAACCTATCCCGCGGCGGGCGGCCGCGCCACCCGTTGGCGCGGGCCGGTCGATGACTCGTTGCGGAGCACCAACAATACTGTGGGGTCAATCGGGTAGCGCCCGAACCTCGCCCCGTACACGGCGAGGCCGCCCGGCAGGGCGTCGCTCACTTCCATCCGGATCACGAACTCGCCCCGCTTCGCCGACTCCGCGATCGCCGCGGGGCTGAGCGGAATGCGGACCAACTCGCCATATGATCCCGCCTCGGTGAGGGTCCGGTCGAAGGATTGCGCATTCCAGCTGAGGATGCCGCGCGAATCCGCGGGGTCATCGGCCAGGTCCTGGCGTCCGGCCAATTCTCCGTTCACCCGCACGGTGACGGCACTGGGAAACCGGTGGGTGCTGGTCATCGGGTAGCTGTTCCGGTTCTGGCTCCGGTCGTGCAAACCGCCGCCGCGCATGTAGTCGCCGTTGCCGGCCAGGGTGGAATCGCGATCCTTGCCGTTCAGGCGCTTGGCCGAGGCTTCCACCAGAAATGTGGCGCCCGCGACGTCCATCGGATTCACGCCCTGGGGCCAGGGAATGCGGTACTCCACGTATCCGCTGCCGGCCCCGTTCAGCTTGTGGTCGCCGAGCACGTTCCACTGTCTGAGCGACCAGCTGGCGTCGCGCACATCGGTCGCGCCCACCCGGGCGGCCCGGACCCGACGGCCGTCGGCCAGGGTTCCGGTCGACGGGGCGGCGCCGCCGACGATGAACGTCGTGAAGTTACGGTGGAGGACCGTCCCGCCGGCGTCTTCGAGATGGACGGCCAGGACCGAGACACTCGGTTCGTCAGGCATGGTGAGGCGGAGCGGGGGGAGGGCCGCCGACATCCACGGGCGATAGGGAATGCGCTTGGCGTAGCTGCCGTATGACTTCCGTTCGCCGAAGGTGTTCCACCCGGTGAGCTCGGCGCGCAGGGTGAGGGAATCGCCGAAGGTGGCGCCGGTCAGGAACGACGCATAGAGCGGCACGTCGACCGTTGCGCCGGCGCTCACCTCGTGGCTCAGCAGCGAGTCGCCGACCGCGACGTACAAGGGCGCGTGGAGGTCCCGCAGCGTCATGCCGGTGACGAGGTCGCCGAAGCCGGGGTCTTTCCAGGTGCGGTCGAAGCGCCAGTAGCCGTTCCACTCGTTGATGACGTCGTGGTGCTCGGTGTAGAGCCATCCGGCCACCTTCGGATGGCGGCGAAAGGCGTCGATCGCCCGGCGGTAGTCCCAGCTCCAGTCGACGTCACCGGTGCTGCCGGTATAGCCCCAGACGTTCCCGAACTCGGAGTTGAGCATCGGCTGCCGCCCCTGGCGCCATCCGGACTCGAAGTGGAACGGTGAACCCGCGAACGTGCTGTCACTCAGGCTGGTGACGTACTCGGCCCAGCGCCACCCGGGGAGATACTCGTGCCAGCTGTTGAGGTCGGTCTCGGTGTGGCCGGTGCCGCAGCAGATCGAGTTGTCCTCAATGAGACGGGTCGGATCGAGCGACTTGGCCAGCCGGTACACGCTGGCGACCTTGCGCTGCGTCTCCAGGGTGTAGCGCTCCTCGGCCCCGCTTTTGGTGGCCAGGCCCCAGGTCTCGTTGAACATCACATAGGAGAAGACGGCGGGGTGATTGTAGTCGCGGTCCACCATGCCCCTGAGCGCCGTTTCGTGCTCCCGGAACGCGGCCGAATCCGGCGGCCCCCACCAGTTGGGCACGTCGGCCATGATCAGCACTCCGAGCCGGTCGGCCCAGTACAATTTTCGCGGTGCTTCGATCTTGATGTGTTCGCGGAGGCCGGTCAGTCCGATCTGGCGGGCGAGGAGGATCTCGTTGCGCAGGGCGCTGTCAGTGGGGAAGGTGTAGTAGCCGTCGGGGTGATAGGCCTGGTCGAGCGCCAGCTGGAGGTAGACCGGGCGGCCGTTGATGGCGACGTATGGATAGTCGGTCCCGGGCAGATTGGTCACCGACACTGTGCGCATGCCGAAGTACGTCTTGACCCGATCTTCGGCGACACCGTCGGCTCCGGCGGTGACGGTCACGTCGTGGAGAAATGGATCGTCGAGCGACCAGAGATGCGCTCCCGGCAGCGGCACGTCGAGATGCGCCGTCGACTGGCCCCGCGCGATGCGGCTGGTGACGTCCGGTTGGCCCGGGCGATTGGCGAAGGTCAGTCGAAGCGACAGGTCACGCGGCGCCGGATCGCGGAGCCGGACGTCCACGCCGACGCCGGCGAGATCGCCGCGTGGCGTGAAGTGCACCGCTTCCAGCGGATCGCCGCCGCGGGCTTCCAGGTACACCGTTTGCCACATGCCGCGGGCTTTGCCGTACCCCTGCTTCCCCTCGAGCTTGAACGGGTGCGGGGAATCGTCCACCCGAACCGTGAGTCGGCGGAGCCCGGCCGTTCGCGCGGCGCCAGTCAGCTCGAACGAGAACGGGGTATAGCCGCCCTGGTGAACGCCGATTGGCGTTCCATCGACCCACGCCGAGGTCAGCCAGTCGGCGGCGCCGAAGACGACGAAGACCCGCCGCCCGCGCCACGCTGGCGGGATGGCGATACTACGTGAATACCAGCCGATGTCCGCGCTGTCGGGCACGCCGGAGAGCGGGGCCCCCCACGAAAACGGCACCAGGATCGTGCGCCTCCCGGGCAGCGGCCGCGCGGCCCATCCCGCGTGGACGCCGCGGTCGGCCGAATCGACGGCAAACCGCCAGCGGCCGTTCAGGTTGGTCCACTCGGCGCGTTCGAAGTCGGGGCGAGGATGTTCGGGAAGGGGAATGTCCGGCTGGCGCGAGGACTGGGCGTAGACCGAGCCGGTGCAGAGTGCGAGCGCCACGGCCGAACGGAGGATCATGGGTCCCATCGTGCTGGAGATTGCGGCCTGACCAGCGGTAAACCGGACCGAATGATAGTTGTCAGCGGCCTCGAGGACCACGCCAGGCTGATATGTTTGAGCACCCAAGGAAAGATGATGGACGCCACCGTCGTCGGCCGAGTCAGATCCCTCCATCGCTTTCCGGTCAAGTCCATGGCCGGAGAAGACCTCACCGCCGCCGACGTCACCGCCACTGGACTTCGGGGCGACCGCGGCTACGCGCTGGTCGATCGGGAGACCGGCCGGGTGATCAGCGCCAAGAATCCGCGCCGATGGCCGGGGCTGCTGGACTACCGCGCCCGGTTTGCCGCGCCGCTCGACGGGCGTGCCGAGCTGCCGGCGGTGCTGATCACCGGTCCGGATGGCACCAGCGTGAGCAGCGCCGCCGGTCCCGCCCTCGACGACTTACTCTCCACCCGGTTCGGACGGCCGGTGACCCTGACGTCGGGCCCGGTGGGCGGCGCCCGGTTCGAATATCATTGGCCCGACCAGCCGAATCTCCGTTACCAAGGTCGGTTGTATCGCGACGAGGTCACCGAGCACGAGATGCCGGCGGGTACGTTCTTCGACAGCGGGATCCTCCACCTCCTCACGTCGGCGAGCCTGGCGGAACTCGGCGCCCGGGTGCCTGGCAGCCGGTTCGAGTCGGGTCGGTATCGGCCCAACATCGTGGTTGAAACCGGCGGGCGGGGGTTCGTCGAAAATGACTGGGTCGGGCGAGTGGTTCGGATCGGGGACGCCGTCCGGGCCATGATCGTCAAGCGGTGCATCCGTTGCGTGATGGTCAATCTCGGTCAGCCGGGCCTGGGCCCGGATCCCGCGGTGCTGGCTGCCGCCTTCGAGCACAACGACGGCCATGTCGGGGTGAAGGGGGACGTCGTCGCGACCGGGGTCGTCCGGGTCGGTGATCCGGTCGTGCTCGAGGGGCGGCCGGATGGGGCGCCGCCCACTCCCTGACGAAGCCTGCCGCGGGGCACGGGCGGCTCAGGGCGTGAGGTCGCGTTTGTTGTCGACCCGCACGATCCACAGTCCGCTGTGCATGTCCGGGACGTAGATGTAGCCGTTCCGGTAGGTCGCTCCCCAGGCCATGGCGGTGTTGGGGATGATGCCCTTGCCGTCGCCGGTCATGACGTGGGCCACTTCGCGGCCCTGGCGGAGGAGGTCGCCACGCAGTTCGCCGGAGATGTCAAGCACCCGGAGGCCGCCCTGGTAATCGCCGAGGTACAGGGTGTCGCCGGCGACGAAGACGTTATGTACGCCGCCATCCTCGGGCTCGTAGTGGGCCACGATCTTCGGCCTGGTGATGTCGGAGACGTCAACGACGTGGAGCCGGCCCCAGGCCCTGCCTAACGGTCCGAGCCCGCCGATCGGCTTGGCCGCAAAGACCTCGTCACCCAGGAAGACGTAATTCTTGTGGCGCCAGGCGGTGTGGGTCCCGCGGATGTAGCCGGGCCCGCCGGCCACCTCCACCTTCCGATAGAGCTCGTTCAGGTCATACTTGAGCTGGGAGACCAGGATCGGTTTCTCGGGGCTTCCGCCCTTGATGCCGTTCCCGACGTCGAGGATGATGAGCCCCTCGTTCCAGTAGCTCAGATACGCCAGCCCGTCGCGGATGTCGATGTCGTGGAGCATCCGGCCGGTGTTCTCGCCCGGGGTGGCCTGCCAGCGCGCCACTTCCTTCGGATGGAAGGGGTCGGCGATCGAGATCACCCGCATCGACCCGGTGGCGTCGTCGGTCAGATAGACGTATCCCTTGGACACGAAGACGCTGTGGACGCCGCCGCTCACGGTGGCGTTGTAGTCGGCCACGGCCTTGGGATGGCCGGGATCGGCCAGGTCGAGGATGGTGATGCCGTTCTTCCGGGTCGAGGCCGCTTCCCTCGAGATCACGCCCCAGCGGCCGTCTTCGGTGGTCATGACATCGTTGATCTCGCGCGAGTCGGTCATCACGGAGTCGATGATCCGCGGATCGGACGGATTCCCCACATCAATCACGTAGAGCCGGTCGCCGCCGGGGCCGCCGAGTCCTACGGTGCCGAGATAGCCGTGCTTGCCGTCGGGGTGGAGCCAGAACTCGGTGGCGAGCATGCCGATCGGCACGCGGCCCATCACTTGGACGGGGCGGTTGGCCTCGCGGGGCCGGACGTCGACGGTGGCGCTGGCCACGTGATTCCCGGCGGTCGCCACGATCCGGTACGATCCGGGCTCCTCGGCCACGAACCCGCCGTCGGGTTCGATCTGTCCGGTGCCCGGGGTGATGGACCATTCGGTCATGACGCCTTTGACCGCGGCGCCCCTGCGGTCGGCGGCCTCCGCGTTGAACCGGATCACATCGCCGGTGCGGGCCGAGGCGGAGGCGGGGGTGACGGTCAGCGTGGCGATGGTGTTAGGCACGACCGTTACGGGCAGGGCCGCTGCGGCCTTGCCCGCCTGAGCGGTGATCGTGGCCGTGCCGGGGGCCACGGCGGTCACCCGGCCGCGGGCCGACACCATGGCCACGGCCGGCCGGCTCGAGGTCCAGGTGACGGCATCGTGCCGGGGGTCGCCGCTGGAGGAGATCGGGGTGGCGGCGAGCGACACCGACTGGCCGGCCATCAGCGTGCCGAACGTCGGCGTCACGGCAATCCGGCTGGCCGGCGGCGGCTGGATCGGGATCGCGAGGGTGCCGACCACCGGCCGGCCGCCGTCGGCGCTCCGAATCAGGGCCGAGACCACGATCTGGCCGACCGCGCCGGCGCGGACCAGGCCGGTGGAGTCGACCGTGCCCTGGAATTCGTAGACGGCGGCAAACCACTGGACCATCGGTCTGGCGATCGGCCGGCCGGCGGCGTCGAAAGCGCTGGCGGAGAGCCGGAGGGTGTCGCCCACGGTCATGACGGGGTGGGCCGGGGTGAACTCGACCCGGCCGGGGGCGGGGTCCTGCGCGGCGGCCGGCACCGGGCTCACGGACGGTCCGGCAATGAGTGCGGCGGTGAAGAGCAGTCGGACGGAGAGGCCGTGTCGCATGGTGGCTCGGTCAGAAGGTGCGGAGGGAAGTGAACTCTCGGGAGTGAAGCGTAGCGAGCGCCCGCCGCCGCGGCAACGGCCCCGTCATGCCTAACGGGCGACCAGCTTGGCGAGCACCGCCTCGGCCCGGGGATCCTTGCGGATCCGGTCGTAGCGGGCGATCTGGGGAAACTGGACCAGCCAGGGGTCATGGCGCGCCGCCGCCTGGGCCAGCATCGTGATGGCGCCCTCGTGGTCGCCGAGTTCCTCGAGCGCCGCGGCCGTAGCGCCGGAGGGCGGCAGGCGCCCGCCGCCGCCGGCCCGCAAGCTGTCGAGCGTGGCGCGCGCCTCGCGGGTCCGGCCCATCAGCGCGTAGGCGTAGGCCAGAAGGCCCGGATCGGCGGATCGGGCGGAGGGATCGCGGGCCAGCCGTTGCTCGAGCAGGGATACGGCCTCCCCGACCTTGCCGAGGCCGAGGAGTGCGTTGGCGCGCCAGGCCCAGGCCAGCATGAACGTCGAGTCCATGGCGATCGCCGCCGCCGCAAGCGAATCCGCCTCCCGGTAGCGGCGTTCCGGCACCAGGATCTGCACGTCCCAGACCCGGGCGATCAGCGACGCGGGTTCGAGCTCCATCGACCTGGCGATCCGTTCGTGGGCCGCCGCGTAGTCGCCGAGCCGGCCCGCCAGGAGCCCGTACCAGCCCCAGGTCGTGGCCAAGGTCGAGTCGAGCGCCAGGGCTCGACGGAAGCTGGCGTCGGCCCGGGGGAGGTTGCCGATCAGGGAGTAGGCGTAGCCCAGGGCGGCGTACGATTCAGGGATGGTCGAATCGATCGCGATCGCGCGTTCGGCCGCGGCGACGGCAGCCGCCAGGACCTCCGGCGTGCCGTCCTCGATGTACGCCGGCATGACCGCGAGCGACATCGCCAGCGATGCCTGGGCCCGGGCGTACTTCGGGTCCCGCGCCGATGCCTGCTTGAACAGGTCGATCGCCTGGCGGAGCTGGCTGGCCCCGCGCCGGTTGAACAGCACTCGCCCCTGGAGGAACAGCGCGTGGGCTTCGGGGTCGGTGGTCTCCATCCGTGCCTCAACCGCCGGGCCCCGCCTGCCTAACGAACCGAGCAGGGTTGCCGAGACG
>JANXXJ010000311.1 GCA_025350665.1 Gemmatimonadota bacterium
GGCCAGCCCGGCGTCGACACGGAAAGTTCCGCTGGTTGCGAGGGCGTTCTCCACTCCGTAGATCGGGCTTGGCGTGCGTTCGGATGCGGACCCCGGGGCCCCGGGGACTGCGGGTGGGGTTCGCCCCGGTATCCGATTTGGGCTTCGGCCCCCTGAGTGCGGGACCGTCCGAAGCGGAAAAACGGCCGTGGCCCGATGTGCTGGTCGGTCTCCGGTCGCAGTTCTCCGAGGCCGGTCCCGGCCGATCGGTAGAGCGAGATCCGGGCGACCAGCGGCTCGTGGCCGAGATTCAGATCGAGCGTGGCATGGTCCACGCGCGCGGCGGGAATGCTGTCCCCGCTATCGAGCCAGAAGTCGAGGAAATCGAAGTCCGGCTCCGATCGTGGGTCGGCCAGGAGATGATAGAGCCGGCCGGCTCGCCCGATTCCGGCGGCCAGCTCGATCCCGTCAGCCGCGAACCACCGGGCATGGAGCCGCGGTTCGACACTGCTCGCCGTGCTGGTCGCGTCGGCCCGAAGCGCGGCCTCGGCCGACACTGGGCCCCAACGTTTTGAAATGGAGGCCCAGGCGGCCAGCTCCGGTCGCGTCCGCTCGATGGCCGTGACCGGGTTCGCGGTTCCCGAATTCGTCGCCTGACCGTGGTCCTCGATGCGATTGACGATCCGGCGGGCTCCCCCGGAGAGTCCCACGGTGGTCCGCGTGCCGGCGGTCTGTCTCACCAGCTCCCCGAATCCTTCCAACCGCGCGAAACGGTTGCCCAGGTCGGCGGGATCAGCCCGATGGAGGCCGGGGACGTTCTCCCCCCGCTGACGCGAGTCGGCGCCGCTCAGTCCGAGGTCGATTGACGTTCGTCCCACATCGTGGACCCGCCACCGTCCGCCGACGACCAGATTGTTCCAGTGCAGGTAGCTCGCATCCGCGATGTGGCCGGCCCGGTCCTCGGTGGCGAACACCGTCAGGCGTCCCTTGGGACGTTCCGGTGGACCGAACAGCGCACCCGCATAGACGTCCTCGAACCGGTAGGGGACATCGACCCTGGGGATCAACTCCAGGCTCTTCCAATAGAAGGCGCGTGCGGCCGCGAAATACCGGGCGCCCTGGTTCCCACCACCGGCGAAGGCCGACAGCGCGCCGTAGCTCAGGGTGCCGCCGCCCTCGGTTCGATTCGCGGGGCCGGTGCGACCCTGGATCTCGATCAAGCCGGCGACGGAGCCACCGGCCGCAGACGTATATGGTGCCGCGGTCACGGTGATTTCCTGGGCCGCGTCCGCTGGGAACGACGAAAAGATTCGGCCCAGATGATAGAGGTTCGGTGCGTCGAACCCGTCCACTCTGGTGGTGACGTCCTGCGCGTCGTAGCCGCGGAGCAGTGGGCGCGCCGACAGCGGGCTCGAGAAGTTCACGGCCGGGATCAGGGCGAGGGCGCGGTACACGTCCGGCTCGACAGCGGGCGGGACTGTACGTGCGGCGGTCATCGGCATCCGCCATCGGCCGGCCTCGGCGACATCGGGCGCCGCCGGTGTGGCCGCGACCAGGAGGTCCGAGAGGACGGCAGGCCCGAGCTCAAGGCCGATCACGATCGGTTGCGACGGAATTTGATCGACCACGATCGTGTCGGGGCGCCACCCGATTGCTCGGACCACAACCGTATCCGGAAGCGTCGGCAGCTCAAGGGAGAACCGCCCGAACCGGTCGGTCGATGCGGCGGTCCGACTTCGCCGGCTCTGGACCGAGGCCGCGTTGATCGGCGTGCGTCCGACCGCGGCTGACACGGTTCCTCGAAGCACGATCGGCTGCTGCGCAACGGCGATGGCAAACATCACGGTCAACCCGAGGGCTATTGCCATACGATCTCCTTCCGGATCTCGATGGCTGCGCCAAGGACGCCGAAGGCACCGGCGAGGTTCGTTTCCGCGGGTGACCGATAGAGGTAGCCGGCAAGTTCGCGGTTCATTGCCAGGAAACGGAGCCGGCGGCCGAACACCAGCAACCTTCCGGCGCGGGCACTGGTAAACGCGGCCGTGGGTATGACGAACGCGGACTCGACCGCCAGGGTTGTTGCCCCATCGCTTGCCCATTCGAACGGCACTGAGGCGTACGGGCCGTTGGTGGTGGCGCCCTCCGGCGCCAGGTGGAGGGTGTCACCAGCGGGCGCAGGCATTGTGAATCGCGCCGGCACGGCCGTGGACGCCGCCACTCTGACGCTCCCGACGGTTCCCGACAGCCGATAGGAGTGTCCGGCGACGATGGCGATGGCTGCCGTGAAGACACCGGGATCCCGGGCTGGTCTCAGCGGCACGCTCCACCCGCCTTGGCTCTCGAGTTCGAGGGCGACTTCGGCGGGAACCGCGTCGGTGGATCCAGCTTGGCCCGAATCGAGCCAGCGAACCCGAACATCGGTTGCGGCAGTGCCGGCAATGAGCATCGCCTCGATCAGGGGGGTACGGCCGGGTTCAGCGGGCTCAACCAAGTTGCGGCACGAACCGGCCAGCAGGAGAATCGCGGTGATCGACAGGTGAGAACGGGGCATGGGCATCTCTCCGGGAACGACGAAATCGAGCGGTCAGGTCCGGGGTCGGCCGACCTGGGCAAGAAGTTCGCTGAACCGATCAACGCACCGTCAAATCACTGGCTCATCATTTGTTGGGTGAATTGGTTCCAACCGCCGCGGGGGCCGCGTGGCGCATGAAGGGGGACAAAAAAAGCCCCGCGGAACATTTCCGCGGGGTTTCCAGAATGGGCCCGGCGCGATTCGAACGCGCGACCTCTTGCTCCGGAGGCGCCCCACCCCCTCAAAGGGCGTCAGTCGCCACCGGCCGACCGTTGAAAATCAACGACTTAGCGAACGGGGCGTCAGGCCGAAACAGCCCAAAACAGGGGCGTTTGTCACCCGGAACGACACCACAGGCCGGCCTTGATCTTGGCCG
>JANXXJ010000348.1 GCA_025350665.1 Gemmatimonadota bacterium
CCGTGGTGCTGCGCCGGCGCGGTCTGGAGGTCGGCGAGGATGTTGGGGACGTAGTGCACCAGCTGGAGGGAACGGATGCCGTCCGCGCGCATCACCTCAAGGCGGCCGGGGTCGCCCTCGAGGAATTCGCCGCCTTCGCAGGCGAGAAAGGCGGCCACCTTGCCGGTACGCTGGGCGCGGTCGAGATCGGCCGGTCTCGTGGCCAGCGTGGCGGGCACGGTCCCGATCAGATCCTTCATTGACTTGAGCTGCTGCTGGTACTCCGTCCAGGCTTGGCCGGGGCCGTAGCGGCCGGAGACCTTTACGCCTGTCGAGGTGATCTCGAGGAATGGCGCGTCGGCCACCAGGCTGAAGAAGGCGCCGGAGAGCCGTCCCGCGTTCATCGCGCCGACCGTGGCCAGAATCCCGCCGTCACCGGGGTAGGCCTCGCGGCCCCGGTTGAAGGCGACGCCAGGGTGGGTATGGAGGTCGAATGACAGGTAGTCGGGTGGTCGGAGGCCGCGGAGGGATACCCCGAAGGATGGCAGCAGGTTTGCTCCGGCGGCGGCCAGGGTATGGTCGCGAAGAAATCGTCGGCGTGAGATCATTGTTTGCCTTCAGGCGGCTGGCGGTTTCGGGGCACCGATTCAAGATCGGAGGCCGGGCGCCGGTAGGCTACCAGCGTGGTCCCCTGGAGGAGGATCAGAGGGAGGCGCGTGGCCAGTTCGTTCAGAGCCCGGAAGACGCCGGGACACTCCGGCGAGTAGTCATGCCAGAGGACCAGTCCCCCGGGACAGATCATGCGCAACGCCTTGGCCGTGTCACTCACCACATATGAATACGCGTGCGACCCGTCCACGAAGATCACGTCATGGGCGCCGGCATGCGGGGCGTCATCGAAGGCCTTGCTGTCACCGTACAACTGGGTGATCCGGTCTTCGACCCCGGTCCCGGAATACAGAAACCGGGTAAACCGGGACTCGGCCTTCGCATACCGCACGGCTTCGGGGTCGTCCTCCCCGGTGTGGCGAGAAGCATCGGCCTGGCCGGGGGCGAGCGTCAGCGTTGTGACCGTGCCTCCCTCGGGCAGGTTCCGAGCCCACATATAGGACGTCTTCCCGGTGCAGGTGCCGAACTCGAACATCCGCCGGGCGCGTTTGGCGAGGACCGCCAGGATCCAGGCCTCGGTGTCGGTCGTGCCGCCGGGCACCGCGATGGTGCCCCGGCCGACGAATTCCACCTCGACGGCGAGGGTGGCGCCGAGTTCGTCGGGCCGAAAGACAGGATCGAGTTGCTCCACCGGCGCCCTTGGGATCGGCCACCTCCGGAGAATGCCGCGCTGCCGCTCCCGGGCCCGCAGCACCAGCCATTGGCGGGTCACGACGGCGAGGAGCAGGCCGAGGGCGAGAATGATCAGGGTCACCGCGGTCAGATGGGCCCGGCCCCGGCGAGGTAGTCCGCCACCTCGGTCTGTTCCGAATGCTGGGCCCAGCCCAGGGGCGTTCCCTGCCACAACCGATCCTTGATATCCGTTCGGGCTCCGCGGTCGATCAGCAGGCGCACGACGGGCAGGTGGCCGGCCAGCGCGGCCTGATGCAGCGGCGTCCCGTGCGAATGAACGCCGTCCGGATTGAACCGGTTGGGGTCTTCGCCGGCCTCCAGCAGCAGCCGGACCACGTCCACGTGGCCGAGCTGGGCCGCGAGGGCCAGGGCCCGATGCCGGCTCAACGCGGTTGCGGTCGCGAACATCGCGGCACAGTCGGCGGTTCGTCCGAGGCCGGCGGCGGCTTCCAACTCGGCGACTCGGCGTCCTCGATCGTGCTCGCCCGGTGCCCGGCCAGGAGTTGCCGCGCCTCGCGGTCATACGCCTCGAGCGGCGCTCCGGAGGGGAGATAGCGGGCCGAGTCCATGGATCGCGGCTAGTAGCGCCAGCTCTTCACGTCGGCCCCGGCCGGCGCAGTGGCGGTCCAATGGGCGGCCATCTTCCTGATGAAGCGCGAATGATAGGTGAGCCTTGAAAACGCGTTGGCGGCGGTGCTGTCACCGCTGAAACAGTGCTCGTTCTTCGGTCCGTAGAGGATGGTTGCGTCCGCGGCCGGATTCCTCACCTTGGTGAGGAAGTCTTCGGCATAGTAGACCGCGTTGGTGAGGTAGATGTTGTCGTGCGACCCGGCATAGATCTCGATCTTTCCCCGAAGCCTGGGACCCAGCGTGGTCCAGTCGCGCCGCATGATATTGACCAGGTCGTAGTGCTCCTTCCAATAGTCCGCCACGGTGTGATCGATGGCGCCGGTTCGCTTGTCCCAGATTCGTTTCGGATAGCCGTCATCTCCGACGGGCGAGAATACCGCTTCCCAGACGTCGTACTGGCCGCCGCTTCGCGTCCTGGTGCCGAGCACGAGCTCACGGAGATTGGCCTGGCGGGTGGTCGCCCTGACGTGGCCGAAGTTGTCGCGATGGGCCGGGCGTTCGCTTCGGCGGAAGGGCCCGCCGTCGTACCAGTAGGCGTTGTCGTCTTCGTAGACGTTCACGGTGGTGTAGCCGTGGAAGTCAATCGGATCGGGACAGCTGGTGTAGGCCCCGTTGTAGCGATCGGGATAGAAGACCTGGGTGGCCAGCACCTCCCAGCCGCCGGTCGAACCGCCGTACAGCGCCCGGGCCCAGCCCTGGCCGATGCCGCGGAAGGTCTTTTCGACGAACGGAATCAGTTCCTGATTGATCGCGTCGCCATAGGGACCGAGGTTGGCGCTGTTGACTGCGTAGGAATCGTCGTAGTAGGGGTTCGGATGTTGAATGGTGAGCATCAGGACCCTGGGGAACGATGGCCCGGTCCACTCCTTGAAGAACCCGTACTCGTACTCGGCCAAAACCCGGTCGTAGCCGAACCGGGTGCACCAGTTGCCCTCGTGGCCGTTCGGGCAGTACTTGACGATCGAGTCGGCATTGTATGGGGGCAGGGTGGCCGCCGGCGGGGACTCGCGCCATCCGTTGACGGTCGACTGAAAATGGCCCTGGTAGACCGCCAGCGGATAGCGGGTGGCCGGGTGGGTATCGTAGCCCTCGGGCAGCACCACGATTGCCCCCAGATACATGTCCCGGCCCCAGAATTTCGACAGCAGGTCGCTCTTGAGGCGCAGGTGCTTGACGTACTTGGTGTCCCTGGCCGGCTCGATCGGCGGATTGACCTTGGTCAGGGTGATCGCGACCGTGTCGGATCTGGCGGGGTCGAGGGTGACCTCGACCGGTACGCTGAAGAGGTTACCCGGTGCGGACGCCCACTGCTGGCCTTCGCCCCGGTCCATCGGAAGCTTGACGGTCTTGCCGTCGGCGCGGTGGAAGGTTTCGTACCGGTGGAGCAGGGCCTGGACCCAGTATTTCCCGGGCGGCAGGCCGGCCAGGCGTTCGATCGGGTAGCCGAGCGTGGCGTCATCGATCACGGCCCGGGCGCCCGGCTTGAGGCCGTCCACGTCGAGCCCGAACATTTGAGCCGTGTTGTCGAAGTCGCTGGTGAGGAAGCGCGGCTCCGGCATTGTCGCGGCCAGCCGGACCCCGGCTGGATCGCTCGAGAAATGGGCCGGCTTCGCGTGCTCGTCTGCGGCGATGAAGAGCAAAACCCGTCCCTCGACCGGACCGGCGCCGAGGGCCGGGTCGACGGTCACGGCGAACACCAGGTGTGCGTTCTGAGATGGGGCCGCCGCCCGGCAACCGCCGATGAGGGTCAGGAGAGCAGCGGCGGATCGCGGGGACCGTCGGGCGAGGTTCATGGACGCTCGGAGATTGGTCGGTGTCGACAAAGCTACCGCGCCGCCGGGAATGCCGCGACCTGGTTGGGACGTTACCGCCGGCCTGAAGGATCCTTGTCAATCCGGATCGCCCTCCCGCGAACGGTGGCCGGCCCGGCCGAAGCCCGATAGGTTCCAGTGGCTATCCAGACACCTCTTCCCGACGGTTCACCAGGCTACGGAGCGTTCCTATGCGCCTGACCTCTCCCACTGTGTTCCTCGCCGTCTCGCTGTTCGCCGCCGGGACCGAGGCCGGCTTCGCCCAGCGTTCCGGTTTGATGCCCGACAGCGTCAAAGCGAAGCGCTGGGCCGCCGAAAACGAGCTGCAGTCACTCGCGATCGTCGACCGCAAAGTGATGATTGCGATGCGTGACGGCATCCGGATTCCGGCCGACATCTACTACCCGAAGGACCGATCGCGGAAATACCCGGCGATCTGGGTGCGGACCCCGTACAACTTCAACTACTGGGATGTCCAGAACGGCGTTCCCCGGGACATGTCCGATGTGGTCGATGCGATCAAGCGCGGCTACGCCTGGGTGGACATGCAGGAGCGCGGGCACTTTTTCGCGGAAGGGAACTACGACATCCTCGGCGCCCCGCTCAGCGACGGCGACGACGAACTGACCTATCTCACCCGGCAGGCGTGGTCCAGCGGCAAGGTCGGCACGACTGGCTGCTCATCGACGGCCGAATGGCAGCCCGCCGTGGCTTCGTTAGGCAATCCCGGCTTCGCGGCGATGAACGTCCAGGGTTTTGGCGCGGGGGTCGGCAAGGTTGGCCCGTACTACGAGATGGGCAACTGGTACCGCGGCGGCGCCGTGCAGATGCTGTTCATCGACTGGCTGATGGGCGAGCAGAACCAGGTCCGGCCGATGTTCCCCGCGAACACGTCGCAGGCCGATCTGATCCGGGTCTCGAAGTCGTTCGACCTTGACCAACACCTCCCGCCGGTGGACTGGGCCAAGGCGTTCTGGCACTTGCCGGTGAAGGACCTCATCAAGAACGTGGATGGCCCCCACGGGATCTTTGCCGATTCGATGCCCGTGGCGACGGGCGGCGCGATGATTCGCCGGGCGCCGAACGATCCGGCCTGGTACCGCGGCGGGTTGTGGCACGAGTCGATGCCGATCAACATTCCCGGCCTCTGGTTCATGTCGTGGTATGACGTGTCGGTGGGACCGAACCTGGCGATGTACAACCATGTCCGGAAGACCGCCAAGGGCGCCGCGGCCAATCAGCAATGGGCTATCATCGCCCCGGTCGGCCATTGCGGGTATACCCGGGCCAGTGAGCACACCGTGATCGGTGAGCGCGACATGGGCGATGCGCGACTCGGCTACCGCGACATCATGTACGCCTTCTTCGATCAGTTCCTCAAGGACAACGGCAGCCGGGCGATGGACACCATCCCCAAGGTCCGCTACTTCGTGATGGGCGCGAACGAATGGCGGACGTCGGACAGCTGGCCCCCGAAGGACGCCTCGGCGCTGACGTTCCATCTGAGTGGCAATGGCAACGCCAATACGCTGAATGGCGACGGCATCCTGTCGCTGACGCCGGCGACGGTGGACAAGCCCGACAAGTTCGCCTACGACCCCATGCATCCGGTGACATCGTACGGCGGGAACGTCTGCTGCCAGGGAAACGCGGTGGTGGCCGGGTCGCTGGATCAGAGCAAGATGGAAGCCCGGCCCGATGTGCTCGTGTATACCTCGGAACCGTTCAAGGAGGGCACGGAGTTGAGCGGTCCCGTCATTCCCACGCTGTACGTCTCGTCGGACGTCAAGGACACCGACTTCACCGTCAAGATCGTCGATGTGTATCCTGACGGCCGGGCCTACAACCTCGACGAATCGATTCAGCGGATGCGGTACCGCGAGGGCTACGACAAGCCGCCGGTGATGATGGAGAACGGCAAGGTGTACAAGGTGACCCTCCAGCCGCTCACGACCAGCAATTACTTCCAGCCCGGCCACCGGCTGCGGATCGAAGTGTCGAGCAGCAACTTCCCGCGCTTCGACCGGAACCTGAACACGGGCGGCAACAACTACGATGAGACGCAGGGCGTGGTGGCCCACAACCTGGTCCACCATTCGGCCCAGTACCCGTCCACGATCACGGTTACCGTGGTGAAGCGGGCGCTGATTCCGTAGATGCCTTTCGCCCACAACAATGGCGTCCGCCTGCATTGGCAGGCACAGGGGCAGGGCAGTCCGATTCTGCTGGTGATGGGGCACCGCTACAGCTCGGCGTTGTGGTATCCGATCCTGCCGGCCCTGGCCGCGAAGCACCGCGTCATCACGTTCGACAACCGTGGCACGGGCGAGAGCGACACCACCGGCAAGGTCACGATCCCGGAACTGGCGGCCGATGCCCTGGCAGTCATGGACGCCGCGGGCGTCGAGCGCGCCCATGTCATCGGAGTGTCCATGGGCGGCGGCATCGTCCTCGATCTCGCGCTGCAACAGCCGGAGCGGGTCACATCCCTGGTGCTGGGTTGTACCGGGGTCTTTACGCTGGACAAGCCCCGCATGCCGGCGTTCCTGCGGGTGCTCTACTATCTGCCGCCGTGGACCTGGCGGTTGCTGATGCCGAGCCGCCGGGGGAACAAAGGCTACGGAAGCGCCGCGGCGCCCGGCGGGATCGCCGTCGATCAGGCGGTGCTGGCGAAGGACCGGTCAACTGTTCGTGGGGTCATCGCCCAGGCAGCCGCGATCGCGGGCTACAGCGTGACGACGGACGCGGTGGCGACCCTCACGATGCCGGCGCTCGTTCTGCACGGGGACGAGGACACCATCGTTCCCTTCCGCTGGGGTGTCGAACTCGCCGAGACCTTGCCGAACAGCCGTTTCATGCCACTGAAGGGGGCGGGCCACAATTTTCTCGTTGCGACTGGCGATCAGGCCAGTCAGGCCGTGCTGACCTTCATCCGGGGCGTTGAACAGGGCATTGATGTGGCGGCCAACCCGGTCCGTGATCCGGCACCCGGCCCCACCGGCGGGGCCTGAAGGCGGGGTTCGACACCGAGTGGCCCGTAGCCCAGGCGGGCGGTAGGTTGGACGGGCGACGCAAATCCCAATTCCAATTCCAGACGATGGTACCCACACCGGGGTTACCCAGGGGAGTGACAGTGGAAAAGCCGACCGATCCGAGTGGCGTTGACGTGAATCGCCGCGAGTTCCTGCAGGGCGCCATGGCGGCTTCCGCGGTGGTGGCCATGGGGGACCGGGTGCCGGCGGCGCTCGAACGGCTGCAGGTCGAGGCCGTGGTGGCGCAGATTCCCAAGCAGCACGCCGCGACGGTGAAGGCGCTGCAGGACTGGATTGCGCTGCCCTCGATCGCGGCGGAAAACCGCAACTATCCGCAGGGACCCGAGTACATGGCCAAGCTGGCGCGCGAGGCCGGGTTCCAGCAGGTGGAACTGATGCCCACCAAGGCGGGTCAGGCCGGTGTGTTCGCCACCCTCGATGCCGGGGCCAAGACCTGGCTCGCAGTCTACTTCATGTACGACGTGAAGCAGTTTGACCCGGCCGAGTGGACCTCCCCGCCGCTGGAGGCCCGGATCGTGGACAAGCCGGGCTTCGGCAAAGTGGTGGTGGGCCGCGGGGCGGAGAACTCCAAGGGGCCGCAGATGGCCCTGCTCGCAGCCCTGCACGCCTTCAAAGGTGCGCAGGCGAAGCTTCCGGTGAACCTCGTCCTGGTCTGCGAGGGACAGGAAGAGATCGGGAGCCCGGACTTCAAGGAGATTGTCTTCGCGCCAAGAGTGGCGGCGGCGCTCACGAAATGCATCGGCATCGTGATCCCCGGAGGGAGTCAGGCGCCCGACGGGTCGGTGCAGATCGAGCTGGGCGCGAAGGGTGTGGTCGAGCTCGAACTGGTGTCCACCGGCGAGAAATGGGGACGTGGCCCCAAGAAGGACGTCCATTCGAGTCTCGAGGCGCAGGTGGACAGCCCGGTCTGGCATCTGGTGCAGGCCCTCAACACACTGGTCAAGGAGGACGGCCACACGCCGGCCGTCGAGGGATTCTTCGACAAGGTGCGCCCGATGACCCCGCAAGAGACCCGGATCCTCGATGCGGCGCTCCCGAAGTTCAACGAGGCCGACATCAAGAAGTCGCTGGGCGTGTCGCACTGGTACAAGGACGAGCCGTTCAAGGTGTCGCAGGCACGGCTGGTGTCGCAGCCCACGATCAACGTCGAGGGGCTGGTGGCAGGCTACACCGGCCCCGGGGGCGGCGGCGCGCACGCCCCGGACGAGTACTGGGTGGTTGAGTCAAGCAACCCGAAGGTGGCGGGCATGGACGGGGCGGTGCGGTCGTTCGTCGAACTGTTCTTCGCCATGGTGTAGCAATGAACCACCTCACGGAACGCATTGCGGTCGGTATTCTCGGCCTGCTGCTCGCGGGGCGTCCCGTCGCCGCACAGGCGCCGCGGAATTTCGTCCAGCAGGTATTCGGCAGGTCGGAGGCAGCGACCGCCCCGATGCTGGGCGGCAACGCGCCGGGTTTCACGCTGCTGATCGCGAGCCAGGAGCTCAAGGTCGAGCGCACGGCCCGGCCGGATGTGGTGACGCTCGGGCTCGATGGAATTCCGTCACGCTTCGAGATGCATCATGAGCAATGGGCGGGCATCGATCAGTACCGGATCCGCCAGGCCCCGGGTTCGCCGCTCCGGGGCGAGCACATTCGCTTCACCTGGGACTTTCCCGAGTCCTACAACGAATCGATGACGTTCGACACCGGTGCGTTGCAAGGGCAGCCGCTGCATCTGCCTGACGGCAAGGTGCCCGACAACCAGTTCACCAACTGGGGGTCGTTGTTCTACGACCGAGCGGCCAATCTGGCCGTGGGGGTGCAGCTCGACGGCGCCGAGGGCTCGCGTCATGCGCGGCGGGGCTACTCCCGGTTCACGAAGAAGGCCCTGCTCCAGCTGATGGCGATTACCGGCAATCCGAAGATGGAGATCATCATCTTCGCCTATCACCCGAAGGACGCCCGGTTCTGGTGGGCGGAGTGGTATCAGGCCCGAAGCGGGATCGATCCGGACATGCCGGCGAACTTCTTTCCGATCCTGAGCGCCCGGGACATCGGCTGGCGGCCGGGCGACTCTCAGACCGTGAACGTGATTCCGGCCCCGGCCGATCAGGGCCGCCGGATGGACCTCGTCCTGATCGACGACATTCACCACACGGTCGTGTCACGGGTGCCGTTCAGGTATACGCTGCCGGTGACCAATGTCACGGTGCCGGTCGGCGACTGGGCCTCGAGCGTCTACCGGCTGATCGTCGTCCCGGCGGGGGAGCGGGTGGACCCGGCTGAGAACGACCTCAACCGGAAGCTCACCAATGTGATCGTCCGGCCGCGGGCACCGGCCGCGCCGGTGCTGTTTGTCTTTCCGACCGACACCTGGTGGGCCTACGCGACGAACGGCAGCCACGACTACCATGGCTGGCGCACGGGCTATGACGGCAGTGTCGGGTACGCCCCGACAGTGATGAGCAGCCGGCAGCACCGCCTGAACAATTTCTTCTACGCCCTGTACGAGCGGTTCACCGATATCGATCATGTCCGATATCTGGACCAGCTCGCGAAACAGGACGGCTTTTCGATCGACTTCGCGTCGCAGCAGGATGTGGCACGCGGCCGGGTCCGGCTGTCGGACTATTCACTGGTGATGATCGGCAATCATTCCGAGTTTACCACCGAAGAGAGCTTCCGTCGGGTCCGCGAGTACCTGGGCCAGGGCGGCAGCGTGATGATCCATGGCGGCGACTCGTTCGCGGTGCGGGTCGAGATCCTGCCGAATCTCGATGATCCCCGCTACCTCTGGCAGCGCGGCCACGTCTGGACCCATCTGAGCGATCAGGCCAGCGACTTCCTCGGGCCGGTGCTGCTCCCGCCGGATGCGGCCGCGAGTGCGCCGATCCTCAATCCGACGGCGGGCAAGGCGATCGACTACGTGAATGTCTTCCATACCAGCGTCAGTTACTGGATTCCTGGCGCGAAGGCGGTGATCGCGGACACGGCGCACCCGATCGTCCGGGGACTCAAGCTGTCAATGGGGCAGGAGGTGCCGGGTCCGTGGGGTGGCGAAGTGGACATTCCCTACGAGCCGCAGGCCTGGGATGTGCTCATCCGGTCGGACAGCGCGGCGCCCGACGAGCGGGAGTTCGGAGTCGATGCCTACGATCCCACGCCGTTCCACCGGGTCGGCCTCGCGATCCACCGAAACCTGCGTCTCGGTCTGGTGTCCGGCGAGAACTTTCCGCTCATTCTGAACGACAGCCGCAACACGCTGTTCCGGGAACTCTATCGCCGGACGCTGCACTACCTGCTCGACGGGGCGCGGCCGTTCGATCCGGCGGCGAACCTGGTCAGTGCGGCCCAGCGGAACGCCACGGTGATCACCTGGGACCACCCGGTCCGGCTCGCTGCCCTGCGATACGAGTTGCCGGAGTTCGTGGACTTCTCGAACCCGGACTGGCATCGTGCCGCCCAGCCCTACGCGCACTATGTGATCGAGGGATCGATCGACGGGCAGCACTGGACCACGCTGGCCGACCGGCGCCACGGGCCCTGGCGCGGGCCGCAGACCGACACGTTCGCCGCGACCGAGGTGCGTTTCCTCCGCTTCGATGGCACGCTGTCGAATGGGCAGCTATTCCGACTAAGCAACGTGCAGGCCTATCCGGCCCGGTAGTGACCCGTCGATGGCATGAGGCGCGGTCAACGGCGGCCGGCGTCAAGTACCCGCCCCAGCCGCCGCACACCCTCGACCAGCGTATCGGTGTCGTACGGCGCAAAGGAAAGCCGGAACCGGTCGGTGAGGCCGTTCCGAGTCGAGAACAGCGCCCCCGGCCGGAACCCGACGCCCAGGGCGTTGGCGCGCGGGACCAGCGCCGAGGCGTCGAGGCCGTCGGGGAGCCGGCCCCAGAAGAAGTAGCCGCCCCGGGGCAGCGAGAACGTCACTCCCGGACAATGCCGATTGAGCACCTCGGCCATGGCGCCGATCCGGGCGCGGAACTCGGTCGTCAGGCGCTCGAGGTGCGGTTCCAGCAGGTCGAGCTCGAGCACCGAGCGCACCAGCCCTGACACGAATGGATTGAGCCCGCCGCCGCTGTCGAGCAGGCCGCACTCCACCATCCGCCGAATCCGTCCCGCGCCACCCTGGACCCAGCCCAGTCGAAGTCCGGGTGCCAGGATCTTGGAGAACGAGCCTAACGTCAGCACCGGCGCCTCGTTCACGTAGCGCCCGAACGAGGCCGGCGGGGCGAGATCGGTCCCCAGCGGGTGATAGACCTCGTCAGCCACGAGGAGGAGGTCCAGCCGCCGGGCGATCTCGACCAGGCGTTCGCGCCGCTCGGCCGGCAGGGTGGCGCCGGTGGGGTTCTGGAAGGTGGGGATGAGGTAGAGCATGGCCGGCCGGAGCTCGGCCAGCCGCGCCTCGAGGCCATCGATGATCAGGCCGTCGTCGTCGGTGGGGAGACTCTCCAGCTGGAACCGGTGATCGCGGAGCGAGTTGAGGGCCAGGTGATAGGACGGCTCCTCAACGCACACCACCGAGCCCGCCGGCACGAAGAGCGTCGCGATCAGGTCGAGGGCCTGTGAGGCGCCGGCGGTGACGAAGAGCCGCTCCGGATCCGGGGCAAAGCCGTGGGTCCGGGAGATGAACGTGGCCAGCGCCTCCCGGAACCAGCCGTCGCCCTGCTCGGCGCCATACTGGAGATAGGCATGGCCGTCGCGGGCCATTCGGTGGTCCGCGGCCTGGCGGATGATGTCGGCGGGGAGGAGCGGGAGCCCGGGTTGGCCGATACCCAGGTCGATCAGATCGCTGCGGAGGTCAACCTGGGCAATCTGCATTCAGGACGAATCAATCGTCGAGGACGACGTGATGTTCCTCGTGCCGGGGGGCGATTTCCGGGTGAGCGTTGAGCAGCCGGGCGCAGCTGTTCCACCGGAGCACGGCGTCGTCGTTGCCCTCGGGCCGGATGGCTTCGGCCCGCTCGAAGCACTCCATGGCCTCGACGAACCAGTCGTGGGCCAGGGCCGCCGCGCCCATGGAGGGGCTCAGCATCTGGGCGTGACCGCGGCGTTCGTTGATGATGCCGGCGTAATAGTGCCGGTCGTACTCGTCCTTGAGCCGGGGCAGGACCTCGCGGGCCTTGCTCACCGCCCCGCCCATCCCCCGGGCGATCAGGTCGGTCCGGGCCAGGAGCAGGATGATGAGCGCCGTCTGGTTGGTCGAATCGATCGAGAGGATGTCGAGACAGATGCTCTCGGCCGCTTCCGGCTCGTTGAGCAGACGATAGCGCTCGGCCTTGGCGATGGCCGCGCTCACTCCACCGGAGGTCATCGGCTTCAGTTCGAACATGAGGCCCTCCTTACGGTCCCGGAATCCTGCCTGTCACCAGCCCGATAATCTTGGCCAGGGGGTCGAAGGCATGGTCGACCACCCGTTCCTTCAACGGAATAATAGCGTTATCCGTGATCTTGATCTCTTCCGGGCAGACGTTGGTACAGCACTTGGTGATGTTGCAGTAGCCGATCCCGTGGAGCCGGCGGAGTTCGTCGAGCCGGTTTTCGGCGTCGATCGGGTTCATCTCCAGGTTGGCGGCGTAGACCAGGAATCGCGGTCCGATGAACTGGTCGTGAAGTTGATGGTCCCGGAGGACGTGGCAGACGTCCTGGCAGAGAAAGCACTCGATGCACTTCCGGAACTCCTGGGGCCGGTCCACGTCGTCCTGCTGCATCCGCCAGGTGCCGTCGGCGGCGTCGGGTTTCCGGGGAGTGAACTTCTTGATCTTCTTCTTGACCTCGTAGTTCCAGCTCACGTCGGTGACGAGGTCCTTCATATGGGGGAAGGCCCGCATCGGTTCGACGGTCACCGGCTGGGAGAGGTCGAGGGTGTTCAGCCGCGTCATGCACATCAGCCGGGGCTGGCCGTTGATTTCGGCCGAGCAGGAGCCGCACTTCCCGGCCTTGCAGTTCCACCGGCAGGCGAGGTCGGTGGCGTCCTCGGCCTGGATCTGGTGGACCGCGTCGAGCACCACCATGCCTTCGGTGACCTCGGTCTGGTAGTCGGTGAACCGGCCCTGGTTGGCCTCGCCCCGCCAGATGGAGAAGGTCGCTTTCGCCATTACTTCATCTCCTCGACGATCAGCTTGAGTTCCGCGGTCATCGGCGGAATCGGCTTCTGGGTGAGTTCCATCGTGCCGTCGGCGGCCTGATCGACCAGGTGGTTGAAGGTTCCGAATTCCGCCTTCTTGTCCTGGTAGTCCTCGCGGAAGTGCCCACCGCGGCTTTCTTTCCGCGCCACGGCCGAGAGGATGACGGCCTCCGAGACGGTGATCAGGTTCTGGATCTCGATCGCGGTGTGCCAGCCGGGGTTGTACTCCCGGCTCCCGGTGACACTGACGTTGGCCGCCCGCGCCTTGAGCGCCTTGAGGCCCTCCGCGGCGTGGAGCATCTCGTCTTCCTTCCGGACGATGCCGACCAGCTCCTGCATCATCTTCTGAAGGTCGTGCTGGACCTTGTAGGGGCTCTCGCCGCTCTTCCGGTCGAACGGCTCGAGTGCCGTTTTGATCTTCTCGGCTACTTCGCCGCTGTCGGGGGCGATGGCGGCATTCTCCCTGGCGAACCGGGCCGCGTACTCCCCGGCCCGCTTGCCGAACACCAGCAGGTCGGAGAGCGAGTTCCCGCCCAGCCGGTTGGCACCGTGGAGGCCGGCTGCCGCCTCACCCGCCGCGAAGAGACCGGGCACCGCGGACATCTGGGAATCGCCCTCGACCCGGATCCCGCCCATCACGTAGTGGGTCGTCGGGCCGATTTCCATCGGGACGGCGGTGATATCGATATCCGCCAGCTGCTTGAACTGGTGGTACATGCTGGGGAGTTTCTTCCGGATGTGTTCCGGCGCGTTCTTGATTTTCTCCTTGATCCAGGCGATGTCGAGGAAGACGCCGCCGTGCGGGCTCCCGCGGCCGGCCTTCACTTCCCGCATGATGCAGCGGGCCACGTGGTCGCGGGTCAGGAGCTCCGGGGGCCGGCGGGCGTTCTTGTCGCCCTGGGTGTAGCGCCAGCCTTCTTCGGGCGTGTCCGCGGTCTGGGCCTTGTAGTTGTCCGGGATGTCGTTGAACATGAAGCGCTCGCCCTTGTTGTTGAGCAGCACGCCTCCTTCGCCGCGGACCCCTTCGGTCACCAGAATGCCCTTCACCGAGGGCGGCCAGACCATGCCGGTCGGGTGGAACTGGATGAATTCCATGTCCATCAGGCTGGCGCCGGCCTGATAGGCCAGGGCCTGGCCGTCGCCCGAGTACTCCCAGCTGTTGCTGGTGATCTGGTAGGCCCGGCCGATGCCTCCGGTGGCCAGCACGACCGCCCGGGCGCGGAAGAGGTGGAAATCGCCGTGGTGGCGGTCATAGCCTAACGCTCCCACCACCCGGTCACCCCGCTTGAAGAGGGTGGTGACCGTCACTTCCATGTGGACGTCGATCCCCTGATGGACCCCGTGGTCCTGCAGGGTCCGGATCATTTCGAGCCCGGTCCGGTCGCCGACGTGGGCCAGGCGCGGGTAGCGATGACCGCCGAAGTTCCGCTGGAGGATCCGGCCATCCTTGGTGCGGTCGAACAGCGCGCCCCAGGCTTCGAGTTCCTTGACCCGGTCGGGTGCTTCCCGGGCGTGGAGTTCGGCCATCCGCCAGTTGTTGACGTACTGGCCGCCGCGGAGGGTGTCGGTGAAGTGGACTTTCCAGTTGTCGCGGTCGTCCACATTCCCCATCGCGGCCGCCATGCCCCCTTCGGCCATGACCGTGTGGGCCTTGCCGAGCAGGGATTTGCAGACGAGTCCCACGGAGACGCCACCGGCGGCGGCTTCGATCGCGGCGCGGAGCCCGGCGCCGCCGGCCCCGATCACCAGGACGTCGTGGTCGTAGGTCTTGAGGTCAGCCATCAGAAAATCCTGACGTCGGTCCAGATCCCCATCGAGCAGAGCCGGACGTAGATGTCGGTGAATGCCACCATGAAGAGGCTGACCCAGGCCCAGCGGTGATGGGCGCGGTTGAGGCAACTCGAGCAGGCGTACGGCGTCTTGAAGGCGGCGTGCTTCGAGAACTGGTCCCGCCAGCCGCCGAAGACGTGGCGGACGGTGTGGCAGCCGAAGAGGTACCCCGACAGGCACACCACGTTGCCGGTCAGCACCAGGCTTCCGACGGCCATCCCGAGGCCGGTGGCCCCGGTCGCGGGGTCGGTGAAGTGGAAGCCGAGCCAGGCGTCGTGGGCCAGGAAGACGAGGAAGATCGCGGACAGGATCAGGAAATAGCGATGGACGTTCTGGAGAATGAGCGGGAAGTAGCGCTCGCCCAGGTAGGTCTTGCGCGGTTCGCCGACCGTGCAGCTGACCGGGTCCATCCAGAAGGCCTTGTAGTAGGCGCCGCGATAGTAGTAGCAGGTGAAGCGGAACAAGGCCGGCACCGGCAGGATGATCAGGGCGGGGGAGAACGGGAGCCAGCCCGGCCACCAGCCGGGTTTCGGTCCGAAGAAAGCATGGGGCGAGTCGCCCCAGATCTCGGGGCTGTAGAACGGCGAGAGATAGTTCCCGAACGTGTAGTGGGCGTTCTGGAATGCCGCCCAGGTGGCGTAGATCAGAAAGCTCGAGAGGATGGTGAAGACGATGGCCGGCTGGATCCACCAGCGATCCCGCCGCATCGTTTCACCGAACCGGCGCCGGGTAAGGGGGACGGTCGCGTTCGCCATGGCGATATGGGTTTCCCTGAGGAGGTGCGAAGTGGGCCCCGCGGAAGGGAGGCGCCCCCAGACGATACTCTGCCGGGGGTTGGAACGGAATAGGGGAATCAGACCCGGGACGGGGTCGCGCGGGCCAGGTCCCGGCCCAGGGAGCGGTAGGCCAGCAGGAAGAGCGCCACGGCCGGAATCCAGGCCATGCTGGTGGTCAGCAGCGCCCACCGCAGCGACTCGGTCCCAAACCGCGGGCTCAGGTAGTCGCTCACCAGGCCCGTGAACAGCGGACCGCCTCCCAGCCCGATCAGGTTCAGGACGAAGAACAGGATCGAGGAGGTGAAGGCGCGGAGCCCGGGCGGCACCAGCGCATGCCCGATCGCGATGCTCGGGCCAAGGAAGAACGCGGCCAGACATTCGGCCGGGATCAGGAAGAACATGGCCCGGGTCGAGCCCACGGCGTTGTAGGCGATCAGCCGGAGCACCAGGCCGACGGCGAGCGCGAAGGCCGGCACCAGGGCGTAGCGCCGGAGATCGTTCCGGCCGACCTTCGTCGCGATCACGCCGCCCAGCAGCGTGCCGACCATCCCCGCGATGCCATAGGCGGCGCCGTAGGTCGCGCCGATCTGCGCCGGAGTCAGATGGTGGGAGCGGGCGAAGAACGAAATCCCGAAGTTGCCGGCGCCGTAGTTCACGAACGCGTTGAACCCGGCGGCCAGCGCCACCAGGCGGAACGACGGGATGCCCCACACGGTGCGGAAGGCTTCACCGAGTCCCGCGGCGGGCGGCGCCTCGACCGGCACCGGGTCGGACTGTCCGCGGCGCGGCTCCCTGATGGTGTAGCGGACCAGCAGCGCCACCACCAGGCCGGGCAGACCAACCGACACGAACGCCATTCGCCAGCCGATGTGCTGGTTGAGCCAGCCGCCCAGGACGTTGGCCGTGAAGACGCCGAGGTAGATCCCGGAGGAATAGATGGAGAGGGCGCGGGTCCGCGTGGCGGGCGGGAAATAGTCGGAGATGATCGCGTGAGCTGGCGGGCTTCCGCCGGCCTCGCCGACGCCGACCCCGATCCGGGCCGCGAGCAACTGGACGTACGAACCCGCCAGGCCGCAGACGGCCGTCATCACCGACCAGACCCCCACCGACCAGGCGATCACGTTCCGACGGACCCCCCGGTCGGCCAGCCTGGCGATCGGAATCCCGATCGAGACGTAGAAGATCGCGAAGGTGAAGCCGGACAGGAGTCCGAGCTGGCTGTCGCTCAGCCCCATGTCCTTCTTGATCGACTCCTGCAGGATCACGATGATCTGCCGGTCGACGAAGTTGAAGGCGTAGACCACGACCAGGAGGCCGAGGGCGTACCGGAGATACCACTTCGAGTACGGCGGGCTCGCGGTCTCGGTCATGTCAGGGCTTTCTCGACATCCGGACCCGGGCGGTCTGGGTCGCCGCCAGCCAGCCCGTGGTGTACATCCACTTGGTGATCCGGGTCAGCTTGGGATAGTTGATCGTCGGCGCCTCATCCCGCTGGGTGTGGTAGAGCGGGTGCGGGAGCGAGGTGAAGTAGAGCGACGGAATTCCGGCGTTGGCGTAGGGGACGTGATCGCTCCGGAAGTACCAGCCTTCGGGATGGGTGGGCCGGTCCCACAGTGAATCGATCACGAAGTGGGCCACCATCGCGTTGGCCCGGATGCCTAACGCCACCAGGTCGGGTGAGTTGAGATGGGGCGGCTGGGTGCCCAGAAGGCCGGCGGTGTCGGGATGATTACCGCCGATCATGTCGGCGTTGATGACAGCCACGATCGAATCCTTCGGTACCATGGGGTGGAGCGCATGGTAGCGGGAGCCAATCAGGCCCTTCTCCTCGGCGCCGTGCCAGACGAACAGGGCGGAGCGGCGGGCCGGGTTCTTCGCGAAGGCCCGGCCGATCGCGAGGATCCCCACGCTCACGCTGGCGTTGTCGTCCGCGCCATTCCAGATCGAGTCGCCCGCGACCGCCGCCTTGACGCCGTCATGGTCCTGGTGGGCGCTGAAGAGGATGTACTGGCCGCGGAGGGCTGGGTCGGTTCCCTGGACCTTGGCGACGACGTTGACGGAGGGATAGCGGAACTGGTCGAACAGCAGCTTCGCGTCGAGGCGCTGCCCGGCCGTGACGGCCGGGCGGGCGGAACTCTTGAGCCAGATGACCGGGGTATCGGTCGCGGGGCCCAGGATGGTCTCGCCGAACTCGAGCCCGTAGCTCCCGTTCCGGTACCAGTTGCCTGCGAACTGCCAGGCCGAGTCGGCGACGGCGTCCCCAATCAGGATGATCGCGGCGGGCCTCTTCGGTGCCAGCGTGGCGGCGATTTCTGCCGCGGCGGCGAAGAGATACCGCACCGGGCGAAGCGAAATATCCCTGGGCAGGAACAGCTTCGGCTGGGTGATCTGCACGACGACGGCCTTGCCTTCGAGGTCGGCTGAGCCGAGCGACTTGCCGTCGCCGACATCGACGAGGGCGGCGGCCACAATCGCGGTGGCGCGGGACATCACGATCGCGTCCGTATTGACCTTGAAGCTCGACTGGCCGATCCGGATGTCGGATTGCGGTGAGATCCGGGCCCGGGCCATCGACCAGAACTGGAAATACGTCCCGTCATCTCCCGCCGGCGCGAGCCCCGCCGCCCGGGCCCGCTCGGCGATCCAGGCGGACGCCTTGAGTTCGTCGAGCGTGCCGGACTCGCGGCCCAGGAAATGGTCGTCCGCGAGCGCGTACAGATCGGCCTTGAGCTCGTCCTCCCGGATGGCGGCGAGGGCGGGCGGCATCCCGCTGTCGGGCGCAGGAGCGCCGGCCGGATGTCCGGCGCAGGCGGCGAAAACGAGCAATGCCAGGGGCAGCACGCGGTGACGCATGGTTCGGCTCCCGAGATGACTGTGGTGCAGGTTCACAAGTCTACCGCGCGCCTGCCGGGTTCGGTACCCGGGCGTGGTGCCGGACCACGAGATGCGATAGCATACTGTCATGCCCAAGCCGCTCTCCATATTGTCTCTGGCCCTGGCCGCGGCGCTCGCCGCCTGCGGCGGGGGCGCCCGCAAGGACGCCGGCAAGCTCCGGATTGCCGTCATTCCCAAAGGCACCACGCACGAATTCTGGCGGGCGGTTCACGCCGGCGCGATCAAGGCCGGCGAGGAGCTGGGCGTGACGATCGAATGGAAGGGGCCGCTCCAGGAGAACGACCGCGAAGAGCAGATCAAGGTGATCGAGAACTTCGTGACGCGGGGGGTCTCGGGAATCGCCCTGGCCCCGCTCGATCACGCGGCCCTGGTCCAGCCGGTGGCCAACGCCACCCGGGCGAACATCCCCGTCGTGATCTTCGACTCCGATCTCAAGAGCGACGACTACGTGAGCTTCGTCGCCACCGACAACTTCAAGGGCGGGGCCCTCGCTGGCGAAGCACTGGCCCAGGCCCTGGGCGGGAAGGGGAACCTGATTCTGCTCCGCTATGCGGTCGGCTCGGCCAGCACCACCAACCGGGAAGAGGGCTTCCTGGCGGCGGTGGCCAAATATCCCGGCCTCAAGGTGGTGAGCTCCAATCAGTACGCCGGCGTCACGACGGAGACCGGGTTTCAGGCGAGCGAGAATCTCCTTGCCGCGCACAAGACGGCCACCGGGCTCTCGGTGGACGGAATCTTCTGCGCCAACGAATCGTCGACCTTCGGTATGCTGCGGGCGCTGGTCGACGGCGGCTATGCCGGCAAGGTCCACTTCATCGGGTTCGATGCCAGTCCCAAGTTCGTCGCAGCCATCAAGGCAGGTCAGATGGATGGCATGGTGCTTCAGAACCCGGTGAACATGGGGTATCTCGCGGTCAAGACGCTGGTCCAGCATCTCAGGGGCCAGCCGGTCGACAAACGGATCGATACCGGCGCCACCCTGGTCACCAAGGCCAATCTCGGCGACCCCGCCGTGGCCGGGCTGGTGAGTCCCGCGCTCGCGCCGTGAGCGCATCCCCCGCGCTCCGCCTCGCCATGCGGGGCATCGGCAAGCGGTTCGGCGCCACCGAGGCGCTGGCCGCCGTCGACCTCTCCGTTGCCTCCGGTGAAATCCACGCCCTCCTCGGCCAGAACGGCGCCGGGAAGAGCACCCTGATGAAAATCCTGTCCGGCGCCCTGGTGCCGGATGCGGGGTCGATCGAGCTGGATGGTCAGCCCTACCGGCCCCGGAATCCGCTCGAAGGCCGCCGGGCCGGCGTGGCGATGATCTATCAGGAACTGTCGCTGGTCCCGCACCTGTCGGTGGCGGAGAATGTCTTTCTCGGGGTCGAGCCGACCCGCCGCGGCCTGCTCGACCGCGTCCTGATGCGGCAGCGCACCCGTGAGGTGCTGGCCGAACTCGGGAGCCCGGATGTTGATCCGGACGCCCGGGTCGATGCCCTCCCGATCGCGGGCCGGCAGATCGTGGAGATTGCCCGCGCCCTGGCCGCCGGCTGCCGCGTGCTGGTGCTCGACGAACCGACCAGCAGCCTGCCCCGGCCCGACGCCGACCGGCTCTTTGCCACGATGCGGCGGCTCGCGGGGCAGGGCCAGGCGATCGTCTACATCACCCACTTCCTCGAGGAAGCCCTCGCCGCGGGCGATCGCTACTCCGTGCTCCGGGACGGCCGCCTGGTGGAAAGCGGCGCCACCGCCGGGGTCCCGCCGGAACGGATCGTGACGGCGATGGTGGGCCGAGCCGGGTCGGAAGCCTATCCGCGGAGTCCGCGGCAGGCCGGCGAAGCGCTGCTTGCGATCGACAACCTGGCCGGCCTGACTCGGCCTAACGATGCCTCTCTCACCGTGCACCGGGGCGAAGTGGTCGGGATCTTCGGGCTGGTCGGCTCGGGCCGGACCGAACTCATCCGGGCGATCTTCGGCCTCGATCCCGTGCTCCGGGGTGACGTCCGGGTCATGGGCCTGGGCGAGGCAGCGCCGACCGCGCGGTGGCGGAGCGGGGCCGGGATGGTCAGCGAAGACCGGAAGGGCGAGGGTCTGGCGGTGGGCCTGTCGGTGGCGGACAACCTGATGCTCACGGCCTTTGGTCCCTGGGTCACCGCCGCCGGCCAGCGAGCGGCGTCCGGCCCGGTGATCGGCGAGCTCGGCATCCGGCTCGCCGATCCGCTCCAGCCCGTGGGGCAGCTCTCGGGCGGCAACCAGCAGAAAGTGGCCTTCGGGCGCCTGCTGCACCACGACGTGGACCTGCTGCTCCTTGACGAACCCACCCGCGGGATCGACGTGGCCAGCAAGGCGGCCATCTATCGCACCATCGACCGGCTGGTGACCCGGGCGGATCGCCCCTGCGGGGTGCTGATCGTGGGGAGCTATCTCCCCGAGTTGCTCGGCATCTGTGACCGGATTGCGGTGATGCGGCGCGGCACGCTCGCCCCGCCGGTCGGCGCGGCGGAGACCAGTGAGCATGCCCTGCTGCTGGCGGCCTCGGGCGGGGGGAACTGATGCGGCGGAATCTCGTGACGCTGATGGCGCTGCTCGGTGCCTTCCTGCTGTTTGCGATTCTGGTTCACAGCGAGACCGGCGACTTCGGCTTCGTCTCGGGGCCGAACCTCGAACTGATCCTCCGCCAGACCGCCATCGTCGGCACCGCGGCGCTCGGGATGACGCTGATCATCGCCGCGGGCGGGATCGATCTCTCGGCCGGCGCGGTGATTGCGCTTTCGACCGTGGTGCTCGCGGCGGCGCTGTCGGCGGGCCTGTCGCCGCTGGCCGCGGCCATCCTCGGGGTGCTGGCCGGCGCCGCGGCCGGCGCCCTGAACGGGATCCTGGTCACCGTCCTTGGCGTGGTGCCGTTCATCGTGACCCTCGGCACCATGCTGGCGCTCCGCGGCGTGGCCAAGGGCCTGGCCCACGAGCAGAAGATCGACGCCCCGATGACCTGGGTGAACAGTGCGCTTGCCGCTCTCAAGCCCGAAGACCGGTGGATGCTGTTCCCGCCGGGGGTCTGGCTCACGGTGGTGCTCGCTGTTCTGGTGGGCGTCACGCTCAACTACACCAGGTTCGGCCGGCACCTGCTGGCCGTGGGGTCCAACGAAGCCGCGGCCCGGCTGGCCGGGGTGCAGGTCGGGCGGGTCAAGCGCCGAGTCTATCTGCTCGGGGGCGCGCTGGTGGGGGTGGCGGGGGTGTTCCAGTTTGCCCGGCTGTCGGTGGGCGATCCCACCGTCGCCACCGGTCTCGAGCTCGACATCATCGCGGCGGTGGTCATCGGCGGCGCCAGCCTGGCCGGCGGCGAGGGCTGGGTGCTCGGCAGTCTGCTCGGAGCGCTGATCATGACCGTGATCCGGGCTGGCGGGTCCCAGCTGGGCTGGTCCAACTGGGTCCAGGAAATCGTCACCGGTGCCATCATCGTGACCGCGGTGGCGATCGACCGGATTCGCCACCGCCGCCACGGTTAGGCACCGGCCCTTCCGCCTTCAGCCCAGTTCCGCTCCGCCGGTCAGCAGGTGGTCGATCCCGGTGGTGAACGTCGCTCCCGATGCCAGGAACACCGCGAGGCGCCCGACTTCATCCACCGTGCCCATCCGTCCGAGGACCTGGGCCGTTTCGCCGTCCGCGATGGCGCGGGCGGGGTCGGGTGTGGCGGCCGCGGTCTCGCGCCAGAGAGGCGTCATGATGTTGCCGGGCGAAATCGAGTTGACCCGAACGCCGTGCGGGGCCTCGTCGATCGCCAGCGCTTTGGTGAGCGCGATCACCCCGCCTTTGCTGGCGACGTAGGTGGCGGCGTGACGCTGGCCGATCGAGCCGACCAGGCTCGCGATGTTGATGATGTTGCCGCCCGCCGCCCGGAGTCCCGGCAAGGCCGCGCGGCAGGCGATCAGCACGCTGATCAGGTTCAGTTCCAGCAGGTCGCGGAAGTCCTGGGCGGTGAAGTCGTCGATCGGGCGATGCGGGGGGTGCCAACCGGCGTTGTTCACCAGACAATCGAGCCGGCCCGTCGCGGCGGCGGCCTGGTGGATGAAGCCGGTGAGTTCCGTTTCGCGGGTGACGTCGCACTGATGGAACACGGCTCGTCCATGAAGCGACTCGGCCAGCGCCCTGCCTTCGTCCGCCCGCCGGTCGCAGAACGCGACGGTGGCGCCGGCCGCGACGAACGCCCGGACGATTCCCTCGCCGATGCCACGGCTTCCGCCGGTTACGATCACTGCCTTGTCGCGATACGTCACCGATCGGGCTCCGGGTTGTCCGTTTGGCCTGTAAGGTAGAGCGGATCGGCCGTCGGGGCAGGTCCGGGCCCAACCGATTGGGCTTGCGGCGATATATTCACGGGTGACTCCGACGTTGATTCCCCCCTCTCGAGGCGAAGCCTGTATGTCAGGTGCCACGATTCACCGGCGCCGACTGGTCAGTGCCGTCGCCGTCGCTCTCTGCGCAAGCGCGGCGGCGGGCCAGGCCCAGTCGCCCGCCAAGCCGGATCTCGACCGGCACGAGTTCGTGATCGAGAACTTCCGGTTCGAAGACGGCAAGACGCTCCCCCGCGCGGTCGTGGTCTACGGGACCTACGGCAAGCTCAATCCGGATCGCAGCAACGCCATCCTGCTGCCGTCCCACTACATGGCCGACCATCACGGCTACGACTGGCTGATCGGCAAGGGCGGGGCCCTCGACACCACTCGGGTGTTCCTGGTCATGACCGAGCTGTTCGGCAACGGGAAGTCGTCGTCGCCCAGCAACACGCCGGAGCCGTTCCATGGGCCCCGGTTTCCGGCCGCCACGATCCGCGACAACGTCGAAGCCGTCCGCCGGCTGCTCCAGGACGGGCTCGGCATCAGTCACCTCCGCGCCGTGATCGGGTTTTCGATGGGGGCGGAACAGGCCTTCCAGTGGGCGGTGAGCCATCCGGATTTTGCCGACCGGATCGTGGCGACGTCGGGGACGGCCCGCTGCTGGCCCCACGGCATGGTCCGGCTCGACGCCGAGATCGCCGCCATCACCGGCGACCCGCTGTTCAAGGGCGGTGACTACACCGAGCAGCCCAAAGCCGGGGTCCAGCAGTTCGCGCTGATCTGGGCCGGCTGGCTGTTTTCGCAGGAGTGGTGGCGCCGGGAACTCTGGCACCAGATGTCCACGCCCGAGACCACGTTCGACCAGTTCGTGGCCAACCTGACCCAGAACTTCATTCCCCACGCCGACGCCAACGACCTGATTCTCCAGGCCCGGATGTGGCGTCGGCATGATGTCGGTTCCACGCCGGGCTTCGGCGGCAGCCTCGCCAAGGCCCTCGGCGCCATCAAGGTACCCTTCCTCTACCTGCCCTCGGCGACCGACCTCTACTTCCCGGTGACCGATGCCCGGTATGAGGCCGGCCTCATGAAGACCGGGACGCTGGTGCCGATCCCCTCGCTGTGGGGCCATCCGGCCGGCGCCGGTCTCGATCCGACAGACCGCCAGTTTCTGAACGACCGGATCAGGACCTTCCTGGCCGGCCCCCGGACCAAACGTTAGGCAGGATCATGGATCGCTCGAGGGTCATTCGCACGCTGCTGGTCGGTGGTCCGATGTACGACCGGCTCTACGACCGGCTTCCTTCCTTCGAGCGGATGACCGGGTACCGGGTCGAAGTCGTGGCCCGGCTGCCCCATCCCGAACTGAATGCCCGCGTGGCCCGGGATTTCTCCCGCGGCCGGCCGGACATCGATCTGCTGTCGACCCATACCAAGTATGCGCCGTCCCAGGCCCGATGGCTGCTGCCGCTCGATGGCCTGGTGACTGGGGCCGACCGGGCCGATCTCAACCCGCGGGTGCTCGAGCTGGCGACCATCGACAGTCGCCTGATGCAGATGCCACGCAACATCGATCTCCGGCTGATGTATTACCGCCGCGATCTGTTCGAGAGCAGCACCTTCCAGCGCCGCTATCAACGCGCCTTCCGGAAGCCGCTCGATGTGCCGGAGACCTGGGACGACCTGATCGACACCGCCACCATCCTCACCACCAAGGCCCACGCCGGGTTCCTGTTCCCCGGCCGGGACTCCGGGCTGTTCGGCACGTTCTACGAACTCCTGGTGGGTGCGGGCGGCGAGCTGTTCAACCCCGACCTGACCCCGGCGTTCGATTCACCGGCCGGGATCTGGGCGGTCGACCGGCTGGTGGAGCTGCATCGCCGCCGGGAAGTGACGCCGGCCATTCTCCCGCTCTGGCACTACGACGATATCTCGGCCGAGTACCGGCGCGGGCATGCGGCGATGACGACCGACTGGCCGGGGAGCCACTATCTGTATATGGGAACCTCCACCAGCAAAGTGGCGGGGCAGACCAGCGTGGCCTTGCTGCCGGTGGGGATCACGGGCAAACGGGCGGCGTACGCCGGCTGCCACTCGTTCGCCATCGCCCGGCAGGCCCGGAACAAGCGGGGTGCGCTCGCGTTGCTCCAGTTTCTGACCTCGGCGGAGTCGCAGAAGGCCGAAGCGGTGCTGGGCGCCATTCCGGCCCGGATGAGCGCCGTGCGCGCGGTCCGGCGCGCGGTCCGGGATCACCCCTTCGAGGCCCGGCGCTGGTCGATGCTGGCGGAGACGATGGCGACGGCGCTCATCATCCCGCCCCGCTTTGCGAGCTATCCCGCCTGCGAGGACGCGATCTGGCGGTCGGTCCAGAAGGCGTTGATCGGGCGGCTCTCCCCGAGCCGGGCGGTGACGGCGGCGGCCAGGGCGGTGACGGCGGCGGTCCGGCGCGGCCGCAAGGGCAAACGATGAAGCCGCGCTTCAAGGCCAGGGTGGTGCTGGTGACGGGTGCCGGGTCTGGGATCGGTGAGAAGGCGGCGGTAGGCTTCGCTCGCGAAGGCGCCACCGTGGCGGTGAACGACCTCCGGCCCGCCAAGGCAGCGGCCACGGTGCGGAAGATCGAGCGGGCCGGCGGCAAGGCCTTCGCCGTCCCCGGCGACGTCTCGGACGCCGCGACGGCCGCCTCGATCGTCGCGGCGGTGGAGAAGCGGGGCCGGAAGCTCGACATCCTGGTCAACAACGCCGGGACCGGCATCGCCGGCACGGTGCTCAACACCAGCGAAAACGACTGGGACCGGCTGATGCGGGTCAACGTCAAATCGATGTTCCTGATGTCCCGGGCCGCGCTGCCAGGCATGCTCCGGCGGAGGAAGGGCGTTATCGTCAACACCGCGTCCATGGTCGGGGTGGCGGCGGTGAAAGACCGGGCCGCCTATACGGCGTCCAAGCACGCCGTGGTCGGCCTCACCCGGGCCATGGCCCTCGATCATGTGGCGGACGGGATCCGGGTCAACTGCATCTGCCCCGGCACCACCATGACGCCGTGGGTCACCGAGCGGGTCAACGAGTCCAGGGATCCCAAAGCCACCATGGCCTCGATGACGGCGCGCCAGCCCATGGGACGGCTCGGCACCCCCCAGGAAATCGCCGACGGCATTCTGTACCTCGCGTCGGACCAGGCCAGCTTTGCCACCGGCACCGCGCTCGTGGTGGACGGGGGCTTCACCGCCTGATCTCATGACGCCGATCCAGCCGACCCGGATTACCGGGCTCACCGTCCGGGGTATCCGGTTCCCCACCTCGCTCGAGCACATCGGTTCCGATGCGCTCCACACCGATCCCGACTACTCGGCCGCCTACGTTACGCTGACCACCGACGGGCCGCACATCGGGCACGGGCTCACGTTCACGCTCGGGCGGGGAACCGGCGTCGTCTGCGCGGCGGTGGAGGAGTTGGGCCGGCTGGTGGTGGGGCGGACGCTGGAGGAGATCACGCCCGAGTGGGGGCGATTCTGGCACTCGATCACCCAGGAAAGCCAGCTCCGGTGGCTCGGTCCCGAGAAGGGCGTCACCCATCTGGCCACCGGTGCGGTGGTGAATGCGCTCTGGGATCTCTGGGCCCGGGTCGAGGGGAAGCCGCTCTGGAAGCTGGTCGTCGATCTCACCCCGGAGCAGGTGGTGGCCTGCGTCGACTTCAGCTACATCACCGACGCCATCACGCCCGGCGAAGCGCTGGCCCTGCTCAGGCGGAACGAGCCCGGCAAGGCCGCGCGCGAAGCCGAGATGCGCCGCGACGGTTTCCCGGCCTATACCACCTCGGCGGGATGGCTCGGCTATCCGGACGACAAGATCCGCCGGCTCTGCCGCGAGGGGATGGCCGAAGGCTGGACCCACTTCAAGATCAAGGTGGGCGCCTCCGTCGAGGACGACGTCCGGCGGCTCCGGATCGTCCGCGAGGAGATCGGGCCCGACCGGTTCCTCATGGTGGACGCCAACCAGCGCTGGGACGTGCCGGACGCGATCACATGGATGAAGCACCTGGCGCCGTTCAATCCGCTCTGGATCGAGGAGCCCACCAGTCCCGACGATGTCCTGGGCCACGCCGCGATCGCCCGGGCCGTGGCGCCGATTGGCGTAGCCACCGGGGAGCACTGTCAGAACCGGATCGTGTTCAAGCAGCTCTTCCAGGCGAAGGCGATCCGGTTCTGTCAGATCGACAGTTGCCGGCTGGGCGGTGTGAACGAGGTGCTGGCCGTGCTGCTGATGGCGGCCAAGTTCGGCGTGCCGGTCTGTCCCCACGCCGGCGGGGTCGGGCTCTGCGAGTACGTCCAGCACCTCGCGATCATCGACTACGTGGCGATCGGCGCCTCGCTCGAGAACCGGGTGCTGGAATACGTCGACCACCTCCACGAGCATTTCGTGGATCCCTGCGTGATTCGTCGGGCCCGCTATCTGGCGCCGCTCGAAGCCGGCTACAGCATCGAGATGAAGCCGGCGTCCTTGGACGAGTTCGAGTTTCCCGACGGCCCGATGTGGCGCCGTCTCCGCCTGGAGTCCTGAATCATGGTTAGCGCATTGTGGAGCGGACTGCTCCTGCAGGCCGCTGCCGCCCTCACGCCGGCGCAGGTCATCGTGTCACGCCGGATCGGTCCATTGGTGCCGTCGCCGGACGGCGCCCGGGTGGCGTTCGCGGTGTCGGATCAGCTCAAGGGAAGCTCCGCGAACCAGCACATCTACCTCCTCGACGTGGCCGGCCGGACCGTCCGACAGTTGACGGTGTCGACCGCGTCGGAGTGGGCACCCGAGTGGTCGCCCGACGGGACCCGGCTCGCCTTCCTGAGCGACCGGGGCGGCGCGGCGAGGATCTTTCTTCTTCCGACGGCGGGGGGCGAGGCACTGCCGCTGTTCGAGGGGAAGAGCGCCATCGAGTCGTTCCGCTGGTCACCGGACGGCAAGCGGATTGCCTACCTGGCGGGCGAGCAACCGACCGACGCCGACAAGAAGGAGAAGAACGAGCCCCGCCTGGTAGACCAGCCGGGGAAGGAGAGTGGCCTCTGGATCTACGATGTGGCCGCCGGCAAAGCGCGGCGGGCTACCGGGCCGAAGTGGCGGATCGGCACCTATGTCTGGTACCCGTCTGCGGACCGGCTGGCGGTGGCCGCCACCGACCGTCCGGAGCAGGACCGCTGGACCGAACGGCTGTTCACGCTCGCGGCATCCGATACCGGCCTCGCCGAGTTGGCGCGCCCGGTCGGCCCGTTCGGCGATCTCGCGGTCTCGAAGGACGGCGGCACCCTGTCGTTCACGGCGTCTCCCGAGGGCGGGCCGTCGCCGCATGACATCTTCGTCCTCCGCCAGGGAAGCCTGGATCCGGCGAACCTGACCCGCGCCATCGACCGGCCGATCTTCCAGCATCAATGGCGAACGGACGGCTCGATTCTGGCTCTCACGAGCACCGGCTTCGGAACCGAGGCGATGACCATTCGGCCGGACGGCCGGGCCGAGCCGGTGACCGGGCTGCCGTCGGTGGTGAACGATCTGGCGGTGACGCGGGAAGGGTTCGCGGCCGTGGCGGCGAGCACCACGCAGGGCGCCGAGGTCTGGGTCGCGCCGTCGGGGTCGGCGCCGGTCCGCCTGACCCATTTCAACGCGGCCCGCGATTCCCTGAATGCGGTTCCGCTCGAGCGGTTCAGCTACCGGAGTGTCGACGGGGTCCGGATTGAAGCCGGCCTCCTGGTGCCGCGGACCCGGGCTGCGGGTGCCCGCGTCCCGCTCATCGTGATGATCCACGGCGGTCCCACCGGCTCGTGGGGCGACAGCTACGAGACCTGGGGCCAGCTCCTCGTGACGCGAGGGTACGCGGTCTTCTATCCCAACATCCGCGGCTCCACCGGCTACGGCTGGAAGTTCCTGGCCTCGAATCGGGGTGACTGGGGTGGTGGCGACTTCAAGGATCTCATGGTCGGCGTGGACACGCTGATCGGCCGGGGGATCGCCGATCCGGAACGGTTAGGCATCGCCGGCTGGTCGTACGGCGGGTACATGGCCTCGTGGGCCATCACCCAGACCACCCGGTTCAAGGCGGCGATCACCGGCGCCGGGATGAGCGACCTCGCAGTCGAGTACGGCACCGAGGCCGGTCCGCAATACGACGAATGGTTCTATGGTCTTCCCTGGGAAAAGCCCGAGGGGTTCCGGAAGAGTTCACCGCTGACGTTCATTACCCGGGTCAAGACTCCCACGCTGATTCTCCAGGGCGATGCCGACATCACCGACCCCGTGAGTCAGAGCCAGATGCTCTATCGCCCGCTCAAGCGGATGGGGGTGCCGACCGAGCTCGTGATCTATCCCGGCGCGGGGCACGGCCTCCGGGAGGAAAAACACCTGACCGACCGGCTCGAGCGAGTGGTCGAGTGGTTCGGCCGCTGGATCAAACCGTGAGAGGCCCCATGCGTCGCGTTCTCCCGTTGCTGTTCCTCGTCCTGCCGGCCGTGCTGTCGGCGCAGACCGGCTCCCTGTCCGACCGCGTGGCCGAAGTGATGGCCCGCCCCGCGTTCCGCCATGCGATGTTCGGCGTCAAGGTGGCGGCCCTGGAGGGGGACACCGTCCTGTACAGCGTGAACCCGGACAAGCTCTTCGTGCCCGGTTCGACCACCAAGCTGGTCACGACCGGCACCGCGCTCGGCGCCTTCGGGAGCGATTTCCGGTTCCGCACCAGGGTCTATCGTACCGGGCCGGTCAAGGCCGGCGTCCTCACCGGCGACTTGATCCTGGTGGCGAGCGGCGATCCCAATCTCTCCCACCGGATTCGGGGCGACTCCCTGCTCTTCGTGGACGAGGATCATTCCTATGGGAGCGATCCCGCCACGGACGTCATTCCCGGCGATCCGCTGATGGTGATGCGGGAAATGGCCGGGCAGATCAAAGGGCACGGGATCCGCCGCATTACGGGCCAGGTGCGGGTCGACGTCAGCCTCTTCCAGGTCAACGAACGGGAGCTCGGCACCGGCGTCATGCTGTCGCCGATCGTCGTGAACGACAACATCGTGGACCTGGTGATTGCGCCGGGAGACAAGGCCGGTGCCCCGGCAACGATCACCGCGAGCCCGGCCACCGGGTACCTCCGAGTCGTCAACCGGGTGGTCACCGTCGCGGACAGCGCCGCGCCCGTGTCGATCCTGACCGACAGTCTCACGCCGGGCGGCACCCGGGTGGTGATCCTCACCGGGCGGAAGCTCGCGGGGAAGCCGGCCGAGCTGCTCACCTACAAGCTGGCGGAACCGGATCGGTTCGCGGCGTGGGGCCTGACCCAGGCGCTGCGCGATGCGGGGGTGACGATCACCTCGCCGCGGCCCGGGGGCTGGGCGGCGCGGACGTCGACGGCGGAGGGCATCGTCGTGGCGGAACATGTGTCGCCGCCGTTCCGGGAAGCGGCCAAGGTGATCCTCAAGGTGAGCCAGAACCTCCACGCGAGCCTGCTGCCGTACACCGTGGGCGCGCTCAAGGGGAAGGAACCGACCCCGCAGGGCGGGTTCGACTACGAGAACACGTTCCTCAAGAACGCGGGGCTCGAGCTGAGCGGTGCGGTGCAATCCGATGGTGCCGGCGGGGCCGCGCTCTACACCCCGAATTTCATGGTGGCGTTCCTCACCTGGATGAGCCGGCAGCCCTACGCGGCCGACTACGTCCACGCCCTTCCGATCCTTGGCACCGACGGAACCCTCGTGAAGATTTCCCGGGGGACGCCGGCCGCGGGCCATGTGTTCGCCAAGACGGGGACCTTCGTGAGCGAGGACAAATTGAACCGCGGCCTCGTCGTGGACGGGAAGGGGCTGGCGGGATACGTCACCACCAGGAGCGGCCGTCGACTGGTCTTCGCCATCTACATCAATCGGGTCAAACTCGCCGATCCGGCCCAGGTTGGTGAAGTGGTGGGCCAGGCCGCCGGTGATATCGCGGCAGCCATCTACGATACGGTTCCCTGACCGCACTGGAGGTCCCATGATCCCGTTCGGCATCCGACGCTCGGTCGGGCTCGCGTTCGCCGCGGCGCTCGTCCTCGGCGCCTGCGGCACGTCGCCGACCCGCGTGCTGGTCTTCTCGCGAACGGCGGCGTTCCGCCACAGCTCGATTCCGGCCGGCAAGATCGCGATCCAGAAACTGGGTCGGGAGCGCGGCTTCGGGGTGGATACGACGGAAGACGCCCGGTACATCACGGAAGACTCGCTCCGGCACTACGCCGCGGTGGTGTTCCTGAGCACGACGGGCGAACTGCTCGATCGCGGGCAGCAGCTCGATCTCGAGCGCTACATCCAGGCCGGCGGCGGGTTCGTCGGCATCCACGCCGCATCCGATGCGCTCTATGACTGGCGCTGGTACGGCCGGATGGTGGGTGGCTATTTCAACGGACATCCCGCCATTCAGCCGGCCAAGCTCGTCGTCGCGGACAGCGCGTCGCCCATGACGAAGCACCTGCCGAAGACCTGGGAGCGGACCGACGAGTGGTACAATTTCAAGCGCCTGGCCACCGATCTCACCGTGCTGCTCTCGATCGACGAGACCAGCTACCAGGGCGGCACCAACGGCACCAGCCACCCGATGACCTGGTATCACGCCTTCGACGGCGGCCGGGCTTGGTACACCGAGCTGGGCCACACCGATGAATCCTTCGCCGACCCGAAGTACCTCGAACTGCTGGCCCAGGGCATCAAGTACGCGGCCGGCGACGGGAATGGGCTCGACTATGGGAAAGCTTCCGCGGCCCGGCTGCCGGATTTGTCCGGGGTCACGAAGACGGTGCTCACCAAGGGCACCCTCACCGAGCCCACCGAAATCGCGGTGCTGCCCACGTTGGACGTCCTGATCATCCAGCGTCGGGGCGAGGTGATGCTGTACGATCACGCCGCCGGCGCGGTGAAACAGGTTGGCAAGCTGGATGTCTACTGGAAGACTGACGTAAAGGGAGTGAACGCCGAGGAGGGCCTCCTGGGCCTGACCGCCGACCCGGACTTCGCCACCAATCATTACATCTATCTCTTCTACAGTCCCGTGGCCAAATCGGTGAACCGGCTCTCGCGCTTTACCTTCAATGGTGATTCCGTGTCGCTTGGCTCGGAGAAAGTGGTCCTCGAGTTCTATTCGCAGCGCGGGATCTGTTGCCACACGGGTGGGTCGCTCGCCTTCGGTCCCGACCGCACGCTGGTGCTGTCGACCGGTGACAACTCGACCCCGTTCGATGCGCCGGCCCAGCGCTTCGTCAACCGCGGCTTCTCACCGCAGGACGACCGGCCCGGCCACGAGCCCTACGACGCCCGCCGTTCCTCCGGCAATACCAACGATCTCCGCGGCAAGGTGATCCGCATCATCGTTGATACCAGCGGCGCCTACCGGATCCCCGCCGACAATCTCTTTCCGGCGGGAATGGCAAAGACCCGGCCCGAGATCTACGTCATGGGTACCCGCAACGCCTATCGGGTATCGATTGACCAGGCGACCGGTGTCGTCTACTGGGGCGATGTGGGGCCCGACGCCGAGTTCGACAGCCTCGACACCCGCGGCCCCAAGGGGTATGACGAGATCAACCAGGCCCGGAAGGCCGGATTCTTCGGCTGGCCCCTCTTCGTGGGCGACAACTATCCGTACCACGCCTACGACTACGCGACCGGCAAGAGCGGGCCGGCGCATGATGCGGGGCATCCGAAGAACGAGTCCCGCAACAACACCGGCCTCGTCGATCTCCCGCCCGCCCAGCCGGCGTTCATCTGGTACCCGTACCACGAGTCGCCCGACTTCCCGCAGGTCAAGACCGGTGGCCGGACCGCGCTGGCCGGCCCCGTGTATCACGCCGGGGCGTTCAAGGGGAAAACCGGCGCGCTGCCGGCGTACTACGACGGCAAACTCTTCATCTACGACTGGATTCGAGGCTGGATGAAGGCCGTGACCATGACCCCCGAGGGCGACTACGAGGCGATGGAGCCGTTCATGGACGGGACCAAGTTCGCGTCGCCGATCGACGTGGAGCTCGGGCCCGACGGGGCGCTCTACGTGCTGGAGTATGGTACCGGCTGGTTCGCCAAGAATCCCGACATGGCCCTGTCCAGGGTCGCGGTGCGTTAGGACTGTGTATGTTTCTGATCATTACCTCTGGATGGATTCGCTCATGCTTGCATTGCTCGCCGTTGTAGCCATCGCCGCCCCGCCTGCCCCCCGTCGCGGGGACGTGGCCCGGCCCAAGGTGCTCGTCCTCTACGACATGGAAGGGATCTCGGGCATCGTCAAGGCCCGCCAGGTTCTGTTTCCGCAGCCCGAGTATCAGGCGGCGCGGGCCTTTCTGACCGGAGATGTGAACGCCGCCATCGCCGGGCTGGTCGCGGGTGGGGCTGGGGAAATCGTCGTTACCGATGCACACGGGAGCGGAAATCCCGACCCGGACGTCCTGCTCAACCGGCTCGACAAGCACGCGACCTACCTGTGGAAGGATCACGACTTCGATCCCTACATGGAGGCGATGGATTCGAGCTTCCAGGCCATCGTCTGCATCGGGATGCACGCGCGGGCCGGCACCGACGGGTTCATGGCTCATACGGTCACCGTGGAGCCGACCTACAAGGTGAACGGTCGCTGGCTCACCGAGACCTCCATCGTGGCCCGGTCCGCCGCCCGCTTCGGGATCCCCGTCATCATGGTCTCGGGTGACAACGTGCTCCAGGGCCAGATCAAGGAAGAATTCCCGGACATCGAGTATGCCGTGGTCAAGACGGCGCAGAACCGGGCCCATGCCACCGCGCTGCCACTCGCCACGGCGCAGGCGAACATCCGGAACGCGGCCCGGACCGCGATCGAAAAGCTCCCGCAGCTGAAGCCGCTCGCGGTGGAACCGTCCTACCGGTTCGAGGTCTCCTATCTCAACCGGCTCGAGACCGATCTTGCGTCGCTGGTTCCGGGCCCGGCCGACCGGCTGGACAGCCTGACCATCGGCTACACCACGCCGGATTTCGTGTCCGGGTTTGTTCGCAGTGCCGAGATGACCGGCCGGGCCGGCCTGGAGCGTCTCCGCACCCTGGCGGCCGTGGCCATGGCCAGTCCCGGCGGGAAGAAGATCCGGGCCGACTACCTCACCCGCCTGCTCGGCGACTGGCTCGAGCCGGAGAAGAGCCCCAAGCTCGCGGCCACGGCCAAACCCGCCAAGAAGCGCTATCACGGAGACAGCTAGACCATGTCGTTCCGCGTCGCATCGTTTGCCGCCGCGATCACCGTGATCGCGGCCGGGTCCGTCGCCGCCCAGGCTCAGGTGAGCATTCCGGGCACCGAGACCCACCTGATGAAGTCCGCCGTCAACGGCATCGAATACCGGGTCGACGTCGCCCTGCCGGCCGGGTATGCCACCTCGGGGAAGAAGTACCCGGTGTTCTATATCCTCGACAGCAATCTCGCCTTCTCGATCGCCACGATGACCTATCGCGGCTTTCGTCTCGAGGGATCGATCCCCGAGATCATCATCGTCGGGATCGGGTATCCCGGGGATGACCCGGCCCCGTATACGCCGGAATACCACGCCAGCCGGTCGCGCGACTACACCCCGACCAACGTCGAGGCCACTCTCCCGGGGAGCGGCGGTGCCGGCAAGTTCCTCCAGTTCATCAAGACCGAACTGATCCCGATGATCGATGCCCGCTATCGCACCGATCCGACCGACCGGGCGCTGGGTGGCCATTCGCTGGGCGGGCTCTTCACCACGTACGCGCTGCTCAACGAACCGACTGTCTTCAAGCGCTACTGGATCGGGAGCCCCTCACTCTGGTGGGACAAGGAAAAGATCCAGGCCACGGTGCCGACGGCCCGGGCCGCCGCCGAGCGGGCCAAGGGGCGGGCGCTGCTGACGGTCGGGGCGCTCGAGGGGCCGATCATGGTGCCGCCGATGCAGCGGATGACGGCGGCGCTCAAAGTCGGGTTTCCCGGGCTGGTCATCGGCTCGGTCGTCTACCCCGACGAAACTCACATCTCGGTCATGGGGGCCGCGATCGGCCGCGCGCTCCGCTTCATGTACAGCCGCCCGGTGGTCCCGATCGCCCCGGCCGATCTGGCGGCGTACGCCGGCCACTGGAAGGCGCCCTCCGGCGAGACCATGGAGATCGCGGCCCTGGGTCGGAAGCTGATGGTCACGATGTCGCTCCTCGGGAATCCCAAGGCCACCGAGGAATACGTTGCGGAATCGAAGGACCGTCTCTACGGCCGGATGATGCCGGTAGACCTGGTGGTGGAGCGGGACCAGGCCGGCAAGGTGGTCCGGGTCCGCCGGGTGGTGATCGGCGGCGACGCCGTCTTCGAGCGGGTTCGTTAGGCAGATGACCGGCACCAAGCCCGCCGCCCCGTCGTCGGCGCTCTCGGGCACCGGGTACACCATCCTGGCCGCCGCCGGTTTCGGCGCGGTCAGCACCCTCACGGCCCTCGCCACCCGGGAGGGCGTCTCGCTCTTTACCGTGCTGGCGTGGCGCTACGTTCTCGGCGCGATCATCATGGTCACCTGGGTCCGGGTCCGGGGCGCGCCCCGGATGCCCGGCCGAGAGGCCCTCAAGTTCATCGCGGTCGGCGGGGGCGGTCAGGCACTGCTGGTTGGGATGGCCCTGTCGAGCACCCGCTGGATCGGTGTCGCCACGCTGGCGTTTCTGTTCTACACCTATCCTGCCTGGGTCACGCTGGTCCAGACCGTGCGCGGCGCCGAGCGGCTCACCGCTCCGAGACTGCTGGCGCTGGCGTTGTCATTCAGCGGGACCGCGCTCATGGTCGGGACGCCGGCGGGGGACCATCTCCCCTGGCAGGGCGTGGCCCTCGCGATCGGCGCAGCGATGGTCTACGGGGTCTACATCCCGGTCATGCGCGGGATGCAGAAGGACTACTGGGTGACGGTGACGTCCGCCTACGGCAAGATCGGCTCGGCGATCTGCTTCCTGATGCTCGCCGTGGCCACTCGGTCGTTCACCGGGAGTTTCTCCGGCACGGCGTGGGCCGCCATCGTGGGCCTCACGGTCTGGAGCACCGTGCTCCCGTCCGTCTTCTTCATGATGGGCCTGATGCGCCTGGGCCCAGTGCGGACGGCCATCGTGTCCACCGTCGAACCGTTCCTCACCGCCCTTCTCGGCGCCGTGGTGCTGAGTCAGGGGTTGCCGGGCAAGACGATGCTCGGGGGGCTTCTGATCGCCAGTGCGGTGGTGGTCCTGCACGTCGCCCGGAGCCGCCAGGCCGAGCCGGGCTGATGGTGATCGGGGGCCCGTTCGCTGGGCCCCCAACTCAGGGAGTCTGCCCTTCGGTCAGGGCCACTGTCGGCCGAGGCCCCGCGCTGTCCGTCACCACCCGATAGACGAATCGCAGATCAGGCTGCCCCGGCCGGCGGACAGTCCAGGTGGTCCGGAGGTCGATCGTCTGCCGGTAGGGCGGCGTCTTCGTCAGATCAATCCGCCACTCGCTCTCGTCCGTTATCGTCCCGCCCGGCACCGGACGCTCTGATTTGCTGGCCGTCCGGTAGATCACTTTCCCGCCTGACAGGTCGTTCTCGATCCAGAACCGCTCCGCCTCCTCGGGCCGCGGCGGCCGTCCCTGTGCTTCCCGGAGGGGGATGTACGGGTCAGCCAGCGGTGTGGCCCGGGCCGGCACGATCGGCAGCTCCACGAACGACCGGTCCCCGTCGGGGCTCTCGAACCGGATCTCGTTCCGGGCCGGGAGCGGGTTGGGCCAGTTGGACGGCCAGTCGCTCGACGCGATCGTCACCCGGATCCGGTGCCCCGGTTTGAACTGGTAGGCAATGTTCTGGAGCGTCACTCGGTAGCGATAGACCTTGCCCGGCATGATCGGCGTGGGGGGCGAGACCTTCCAGTCCTCGGGCCGGGCCGGGTTCAGATTCGATTCGCGGTACGACGAGTTGATCCAGCCGCGGGTGACCAGCTCCGAGCGACCATCAGGCTGGACGTCGGAGAGTTTGACTGTGAAATCGGTGTTCACCGCCGACGAGGTCGCGTAGAAATTGATCGACGCCATCCCGGTCACTTCGGTCGGCGCGGCCAGCACCCCGCTCGTGAACGTCAGCGACTCGGCCTCGTCGGGCCGCTGGTCCGGCAGGCCGAGGTAGTCGGTGTAGGATGCGTTGAACCAGGTCCCGTAGGGCCCCGCCGCGCTTCCCACCCACGGGTGATACACGAATCGCCGTGGTGGAGCCGGCGCGGGGCCCGGAACCCTCGACGTGAGGTCCCCGGTCGAAGTCAGGTAGTAGCGGCTCGGTTTCGTCCGGGCGATCGGCCAGTCCTCCTCCGCCCGCCATTTGTTCTCCCGCATCACGAACACCGATACCGGCGGCTCTTCGGTGATCCCGGTGTTTACGCCTTTCAGGAAATGATCGAACCAGGCCAGCATCACCTGGTCAAAGTCGATGACCTGGGTCGGCCCCATCGCGCCGTGGGTCCACGGCCCCGCGATCAGCTTCTGCGGGACCTTCTTCGCCTTGAGCACGAGGTAATTCTGGTATGCCTCGTCATGATTACGGGCGTGGTCGAAGAAGTTGGCCACCTGGAGCGTCGGCACCTCGAAGGTGGCGTACTTGCTGCGGAGATCCTTCTCCTGCCAGTAGGCGTCGTAGGTGTCATGCTCCCACTGGGGGCGGAAGAACCCCTCCCAGCCGTTCTGCTCGATGTGGCGCTTCCAGGTTTCGACATCCACCACCTGGCCGCCCTTGCCGTCGTCGTAGACCGGCCCGCGCAGCATGGTGTAGAGGACGTTCGGTGCCCCGTGCCAGACATACGGATGGTTGCTCCGGACGCCGCCCGGGTACCAGTGATCTCCGTAGAAATTGGCGTAGGAACTGTTGACCGCGATCGCCTTGAGGTGAGGCGGCTTGAGGGCCGCGATCCGGGTGGCGTTGATCGCCCCGAAGGAAATCCCCCACAGGCCGACCTTGCTGTCGGACCAGGGCTGGGCCGCCGCCCACTCCACCAGGTCGTATCCATCGCGGAACGACTGGGCGTCGAAGTAATCCTTCATGACGCCCTCGGACCGCCCGGTGCCCCGCGCCTCAGCGAAGATCGCGATGTACCCGCGGGCGGCGAAGAAGGGGGCCGGCGTCTTCCCGTACGGGATGAAATTGACGATCACCGGGTAGCGCCCGGGCTCGGCCGGCCGAACGATGTTGGCCGCGAGGTGGACACCGTCCCGCATCGGGACCTTCACGTCGTAGTCGGTGGTGACCTGGTGGGTGGCTGCCGAGACGTTGCGCCAGGGCGCCGACGCCTGGCCCCGGGCCGCCGGGACGGCGGCCAAGAGCCCGAGGGAAAGGACGAGATGGCGCATGGCGCCTAACGCTTGATGCCGAACGCGGGTTCGGTGGCCTTGCCGTACAGGGTCCGGAGCCCGCGTACCACGACGGTGCCCATCACGTCGCTGTGGCTCATCCCGGGATGGTACTCCGTCACCAGCTTGAGCCCCGGGTAGTTCCGCCCGCCCAGCATACCCGACA
>JANXXJ010000354.1 GCA_025350665.1 Gemmatimonadota bacterium
CGAACTCGTCGCCGCCGAGCCGGCCGACGACGTCGAGGGTCCGCACGTGGCGGCGCAGTAGTTGGCTGACGAGCACCAGATAGCGGTCGCCGGCGGCGTGTCCCAACGTGTCGTTGACCTTCTTGAAGCGGTCGAGGTCGACCATCGCCACAGTGGTTCGGATCTGGTGGCGGACGCTCCGGGAGATTTCGGCCTCGAGACGCTCTTCCAGGGCCCGGCGATTGAACAGGCCGGTGAGCTGGTCGGTGGTCGCGGCGCTCTGCAGCCGTTCCACCAGTTCCGCGTTCTTGAGCGCGATGGCGCCGGCAAAGGCCAGGGTGGCGGCCAGATCGCGTTCGGCCCGCCCGTAGGCCAGGCCGTTCAACCGGGCGCCCAGCAGCAGCACACCGACCCGCTCGCCACCGGCATCGAACGGGATCATCAGCTCGGTGCCGGTCGGCAGCAGCCGGGCCAGGTTCGCCTCCGACGGGTCGCCGATCCCGGTTCCCAGCGGGACGATGCCTTCCAGTTCCTCCCGGCTGATGGTCTCCGGGATCCGGTCCCGGTCGAGTGACCGGATCGATTTGGGCACGAAGGCGGCCCCGGAGGGCCGGTACAGGCAAGCCCACCAGGCGAAGAACACTTCCGCCATGAAATCGAGCACCAGGTGCTCGGTCTCGTCGGTCGAGTGCGCCGAGGACAGCAGGCGGGCGACCTGGCGGAGGGCGCGCAGCTGGAAAACGGCGTCGTCCAGGGCCAGCTGGCGGTCAAGCAGGACGGTCCGGAGCTCCGTCACCAGGGCCATGCCGAAACTGAGCTGGAAGGCGGCCGGCCGGAGGCCGTCCGCGATCGCGGGGTCGGTGGCGACCACGATCTCGGTGCTGCCGCTCGTGTAACGGGCCAGCTCGACCCTGGCAACGCCGGCGGCGTCCGGTCCATAGATCTGGACCCCGCGTTCCGGGTTGGTGATGGTGAACCAGACCATGTCCGACCTGAGCCGGTCCGTGAGGACCCGCCGGCACCGCTCGAACAGCTCCCCCTCGGAGCGGGCCTGGCGGCACGCCTGGGCGAACGCGCCCGTCAGGCCTTCAGCGGTGGAAATCGCAGGATGATTGGTGGACATACCCCAAAATAGGGCCGAGACCCACGCCAAGGGAATCCGGCGCAAGTGCCTGCCACCTCTAAAGTTCCAAAACCGAAGACCGATACTTCGTCTACACGTTCGGCAGGCTCTGTGCCAAGGAGACGACGATGTTTGCGATGAAGCTGGTGGCGACGGGCGCGGCCTCCTTTGGGGGGGCCCTCATGGTTGGCGTGATCGCGATGACCGGCCGCGAGGTCAAGAAGAGCGGTGAGGATGTGGTCAAGCTTGAAGCGGTAGTCGACAGTCTTCGGACCGCGCTGGCCGAGACGATGCCCGCTCACGGTTTTGCCAAGGGACGGCCCAATGTCCAGACCGACTTCAATGAAGACATCGACAGCCCGGCGATCGATCCGTCCTCCTTCGTCGATCCGCTCGGGAGCGTGGTCGGTAGCGTCCACCTTGGCCGCCAGGTCTACGTCGCGCCCTTCGCGTCGATCCGCGGCGACGAAGGCCAGCCGATCTTCGTCGGGGATGGAGCCAACGTGCAGGACGGCGCAGTGGTTCATGCGCTCGAAACCTCCCAGGACGGGAAACCGGTTGCCAGCCGGACCTACAACGTCGGCGGACACGAGTACGCCGTCTACATCGGCAAACGGGTCTCGCTGGCGCACCAGGCGCTCGTGCATGGCCCGGCCCGGGTCGATGACAACGTGTTTGTCGGGATGCAGGCGATGGTGTTCAAGGCGGCGATCGGGGAGGGCGTTGTGATCGAGCCGGCCGCCAAGGTGATCGGGGTCACGATCGCCCCGCATCACTACGTACCGGCCGGCATGACGGTGACCGACCAGAAGGTGGCGGACAAGCTGCCGATGATTACCGACGACTACCCGTTCCGCAGCCTTAATGATGCCGTCGTTCACGTCAACACCAGCTTCGCGGCGAGTTACGGCAAGGCGGCCAAAGACGCCGAGGCCGAATTGCTCAAGAAGAGCGCCAGGGAAGGCGAGGGCACGAAAACGGCCGAGAGCAAGAAGGGTGGGGGCGAGAAGCACCCCAAGGACGACAAGAAGGAAACGAAGGAAAAGGCCGGCGAAAAGAAAGCGAAGTGACCGGCCCCGGCTAGCCTTCGTTCACCCGCCGCGCGAGCTCCCTCGCCAGTCGGTCGAGCTCGCCGAGCATGTCGGGCCGATCCCAGGCGGGGTGAGAGCCCAGGGCGTTGACCAGAGCGTCCAGCCACCAGGCCGTGTCCGAAGGCGTGGGCGTTCCGATCCCTTCGAGGTACTCGATTCCGAGACGACGAATGGCGGTCAGCGCCGATCCGACGCGATGGATTTCCTCACCCACGCAGACGTCGACCGCCATCGGTGAGGCATCGATGATCCGGGCCAGATACTCCATCCGGCTCGCCTTCCAGGTCCGCTCCCGGCCCATGACGTCGAACCGTGGCTCGGCGGCGGCTTCCACCGCGAATGCCACGACGGGACCGAACTTGCCCATGATCTGGCGCGCCAGCGTCGGCTGGGCCGTGTACGGGGCCGCATCGACCAGCTGCTTCAGCACGCCAGCGACGATCGTCGATTCATCGGTCTGATACCGGGCCAGCACGACCGCAACGCTCGACGTTCGGATCAGGCAGGACTGATCGTCGTAGCGGGATACCCGCTCGGGGAAATGCTTCGCCGCGAAGGCGAGCGCGTGATGAACGGGATCGGAGTACACGTGATCTTATCTCAGGCCGGTCAACTTATGCGTTTGAAGCGAGAGTTGCCACTGGGGATGGGCCAGACAGTACTTTATCGCGGCGCGGGTATTGGCCTCCCGGTCCGGGCCGTCCATCGGCTGAAGATAGAAGTGGGTGAAGGCCAGGCCCGCGTATCGGCCGGGTTGGGCGCCGGCCTGGGGGAAGACCAGCTTGAGTTCGTGGCCTCGGTCCGCCACGAGGTCGGCCGCCGCCTTGGGGCTGACGCACACCCAGTCGACGCCGGTCGGTACCGGCTGGGTCCCGTTGGTTTCGATCGCGACCTCGAAGTCGCGGCGGTGGAGCGCGTCGATCAGCGGTGCGTCGAGTTGGAGCAGCGGTTCACCGCCGGTAAAGACGACGTACCGTATGCCGGTGTCGCCGGTCGCTGGCCAGGCGGCCAGAATGGCGTCGGCCAAGGCATCGGGCCCGCGGAACTTGCCTCCGCCGGGTCCGTCGGTCCCCACAAAATCGGTGTCGCAGAACCGGCAGATCGCGGTGGCCCGATCGGCTTCCCGACCGGTCCAGAGGTTACACCCCGCAAACCGGCAGAATACGGCCGCTCGGCCGGTCCGGGCTCCTTCGCCCTGGAGGGTGTAGTAGATCTCCTTGACGGCGTATGTCACGGAGTCAGCTTCCCCCGGCGTAGGGCGCCGGATCCGGCAGGCCCGCTTCAGCGAAACCCTTGAGCCGGATGAGGCAGGAGTCGCAGCGACCACACGACCGGCCCTCAGGATCGAGCTGGTAGCAGCTGCGAGTCAGCCCGTAATCCACGCCAAGCGCCAGGCCCCGCCGGATGATGTCGGCCTTTGAGAGCCAGATCAGCGGCGTGTGGATCGTGAGCTTCCGCCCTTCGACCGCCGCCTTGGTCGCGAGGTTGGCCATCCGCTGGAAGGCCGCGATGAACTCCCGGCGGCAATCCGGATACCCGCTGTAGTCCACGGCGTTGACCCCGATGACGATGTCGGCGGCGCCGAGGACTTCCGCCCAGGCGAGGGCGAACGAGAGGAAAATGGTGTTGCGGGCCGGCACGTAGGTAACCGGGATCGCCGAACTCATTTCAGTTGGGGTGCGATGCTCGGGGACGGGAAGATCGCCGGTGAGGGCGGACCCTCCAAAAGCGCGGAGGTCGATGTCGACGATGCGATGGTCCTCAATGCCGGCCGCGCGCGCGACCCGGATCGCCGCATCGATCTCGGCCGCGTGCCGCTGCCCGTATCGAAAGCTCATCGCATGAGGGTCGAGGCCGAGCGCCTGGGCCACCGCCAGCGCCGTGGCGGAGTCCAGGCCGCCGGACAGCAGCACGACCGCCGGTGCCCTCATCAAAGATTCCGGCCGAGCACATGGCGGAGGGCCGTTCCGAGATCCGGGTGCCGGAACTCGTAGCCGAGGTCGAGGAGGCGTCGCGGCACGCATCGCGATCCGGCGAGGAGGGTCTCGTCCGCCATCTGGCCGAAGATGCAGTGCAGTGCTGCGGCTGGCACCGGGAGCACGGCCGGTCGGCGGAGCACGGCGCCGAGCGCTCTGGTGAAATCCCGATTGGTGTCGGCCCGGGCGACCAGGTTGACGGGACCCTCGACGTCGGTGGTGAGCAGGGTCACCAACGCCCCCGCGCAATCATCGGCCGAGATCCAGCTCATGTACTGGCGCCCGGTGCCGACCGGCCCGCCGAACCCCAGGCGGAAGATCGGCAGGAGCCTGGCCAGTGCGCCCCCCGCCGGGGAAAGCACGACGCCCAGCCGGGGGAATACCGTCCGGACCCCGGCGTCCCGCGCCGGACCGGCGGCACGCTCCCAGGCCTGGGTCACATCGGCCAGGAATCCGGTGCCGGCTCCGGCCGATTCGTCGAGTTCGGCGTCGCCGCGATCGCCGTAGTAGCCGACCGCCGATGCCGACAGCAACACCCGGGGGCGCGGGGATGCGGCCGCCATGGCCCGGGCGATCGTTGTCGTGCCATCGACTCGGCTCGAGAGGATCCGGGCCCGTCGCGCGTCGGTCCACCAGCCGGCGGCGATGCTCTCGCCGGCGAGATGGATCACCGCGTCGATGTCGGCCAGTGCCGTCGAGTCGAGTTCGCCCCGCGTCGGATCCCAGCTGATTTCCCCGGGCCGGGCCGGTCGTCGGACCAGCGGGATGACGCGATGGCCGCCGGTCGTCAGCATCGCGCTGACCGTGCGGCCGACCAGGCCGGAGGCCCCGGTGATCGCGACGGTCAGCCGTGGCAGCCGGGCCGTGCGGGCGTGCAGGGCCAGGTCGGCGGCGGTGACGGCGTGCCGGTAGGCCAGCATGCGGCGGAGTGTCCGGCGGACCAGGGGCTCGCCCAGTTCGCCTAACGGGCCTCCGGGGAGCTCACACTCGATCCGGTCGGTCAGCGCTGCCCGGCCGCGGTCGAGAGCCTCGAACCGGTGGGTGTGGCGCCACCGGGCGAACGGGCCTTCCTCCTGGATGTCCACGAAGCCACGCCCGGGTTCGACGGACTCGTGCCGCGCCACCCAGCGTTGGTGGAGCGGCCCGATCGCGATGTCCAGGGTCACCCGGCTGTCCGGGGCGATGCCCGGGTGCGGTGAGACAAGACGGACCCGCTCCCACGGCGGTGTCAGACGCTCAAACGCCCCTGGACGGGCGTGCCAGTCAAAGAGGGCGGCGGCGGTCGCTGGAATCTCGGTCCGGCGTTCGACGATCATGCCTCAAAGATAGCGATGCCTCTCCCCCTGACGGGCTGCCTCCCGTAAATTGAGGCCCCGGTTTCCAACTGCCTTTGGAGGGCGCCATCAGCCATACATCCTGGTCCGTGAAGGACGCGGAAAAGCTCTACAACATGTCAGGGTGGGGGCAGGGCTTCTTCCGCATCAATCCGGAAGGGCACGTCGTGGTCCACCCGGATCCCAAGAACGGCCCCGCGCTCGATCTCTATCGCCTGGCCCTGGATCTGAACGCTCAGGGCGTCCAGCTCCCGCTGCTGATTCGTTTTTCCGATATTCTGAGGGCCCGCATCGAACTGATCGCGATGGAGTTCCAGCGGGCCATCGAGGAGTTCGGCTATGAGGGCCGCTACAATACGGTCTATCCGATCAAGGTGAACCAGCAGCGTCACGTGGTCGAGGAGATCGTCCAGTTCGGGGCGCCGTTCGGCCTCGGCCTCGAGTGCGGGAGCAAGCCTGAATTGCAGGCCGTCCTGGGCATAACCGATCGGGCCGACCATCTGATCGTGTGCAACGGCTACAAGGACGAGGAGTTCATCCGGTTCGCACTCATGGCGCAGAAGCTGGGGCATACCGTCTTCATCGTCCTGGAACAGCTGGCCGAGGTGCCCGTGGTGTTTCAGATCGCGGACGAGTTGGGGGTCGTGCCCACCCTTGGCGTCCGGATCAAGCTCGCCACGGAAGGAGCCGGGCGATGGGCGAAGAGTGGCGGTGAGAAGTCCAAGTTCGGCCTGAGCGCCCCCGATCTGCTTCGCTTGCTCGACATCCTCACCAAGGCTGATCGGCGGGAGAGCCTCAAGCTGCTGCACTTCCACCTGGGCAGCCAGATAACCGATATCCGCTACATCAAGGCGGCGCTCGAGGAGATCGGACGATACTACGTCGAAATCCGCGAGCTGGGGTTCGACCTGAGCCATGTGGACGTCGGGGGCGGCCTGGGCGTGGACTACGAGGGGTCCCGCACCACGCGGCCTGCCAGCATGAACTACACCCCGCGCGAGTACGCCAACGACATTGTCTACGGCCTCGGCACCATCTGCCGTGAGCAGGGCATTCCCATGCCCAATTTGATCTCCGAGTCGGGGCGGGCGATCACGGCGCACCACTCCCTGCTGCTCGTGAATGTCACCGACGTCGAGGCCCAGACCGAGCCGCAGGTGCCGCCGGTGCGGCCGGACTCACACCGCGTCCTGACCGAACTCCACGAAAATCTCGAGTCCCTCTCGATCGATCGGGTCGACGAAATCTTTCACGACGCCCAGGCCGCGAAAGAACGGGTTCAGGAATTGTTCGCCAACGACGCGATCAATCTCCGGGAGCTGGCGGACATCGAAGAACTGTATCTCTGCACCATGAACGCGATCGCCAAGGTGATCGCCGCCGACCGGGCCGCCTATCCGGAGATCACCAGTCACATCGAAGCCGCACTGGTGGACCGGTACTTCTGCAATTTCTCCCTGTTCCAGTCCCTGCCCGACAACTGGGCCATCGACCAGCTGTTCCCGATCATGCCGATCCACCGGCTGGACGAAGAGCCGATTCGCCGGGGCACCCTGCAGGACGCGACCTGTGACTCCGATGGCGTGGTAGATCGGTTCGCCGGAGGCAGGAGAGGGAAGCCGTGCCTCGAGCTCCATCCCCATCGGCCCGGCGAGCCTTACATCCTGGGCATCTTCCTGACTGGAGCCTATCAGGAAATCCTGGGCGACCTCCACAATCTCTTCGGGGACACCAACGCCGTGCACGTGCGCGTGGTGCCGAGCGGGTACGAGGTCACCGACCTGGTCCATGGCGACACGGTCAATGAGGTGTTGACCTACGTCCAGTATCAGCCCAGCGAGCTGCTGGCGAACTTCCGGCGGAAAGTGTCAGCCATGACGAGTCTGTCGCGGAACGAAGCCAATGCCTTCATCGCCGACTATGTGGCCGGGCTCGAGGGGTACACCTATCTGGAGGGGGACGTCCCGGTCGGAGAACCGGTTGATCGCTGAGACCCGGCCTACTTGCGCCGGGTCCACAAGACGATGGTGCCACAGTCGATGTTCTGGCCCGAGAGCTCAATCGGTGTTTCCGATGAGCCACGGTAGATCTCGATGCCCTCGATCTGGTTGGGGCTGATCTGGTTCAAGTCGAACGGGAAGCCGCTGCCGGCGGTGTAGACTCGGGCGCCGTCCATCCAGACCGCCATCATGCAGTTCGCCCGGTTCGAGATCGCGTAGAACTCGTTGTTCCGTCCCGGGCTGATCCGTACGCCGCTGACGCCGCGCAACAGATCCGCGAGGAGCCGGTCGTCGCTCTTCCGGAGTTGGGCGGCGTCGATGAACGACCCCAGTCCCTTGAATCTTCGCTCGGCGAACGGTTCCATCCCTCTTGGTACCGCCGCGGCCGTCACCACGATCGGCTCCAGCTCGACGACCGTCGGCATCATCCGGACCTCCACATCCAGCGTGTCGAGCCGGAACACGAGGGTCCGGATCTTGACGGGTCGGAATCCGATCTTGCGGACGATCACCTCGGCCACGCCTGGCGGCAGACCGGGCAACGTGAAACGGCCCCGGCTGTCGGTGGCGGTCCGCGCCTTGGTACTCGGGATCAGGACCTCGGCGTCGGCGATGCCGGCGCGGGTGGAGTCGTGGATGATTCGGCCGGTCAGCACGGCCTGGGCGGTCAAGGGCGCCGGCAGCCCCAGGAGGGCCACGAGGAGGAGCCGGCGAACGTGCATCGTCGCGTCTTTCAGAGGATCTACCGCTTCCCGATCGGAAGGAAATTCCGCGTGGCGGGCCCGGTATAGATCTGCCGCGGGCGGGCGATCTTCTGGTCCTTGTCCTGCAGCATCTCCTCCCACTGGGCGAGCCAGCCAGGCAACCGGCCGATCGCGAAGAGGACCGTGAAGTAGTCGGTCGGATATCCCATCGCCTGGTAGATCAGCCCCGAATAGAAATCCACGTTAGGGTAGAGCTTCCGCTTGATGAAGTACTCGTCTTCAAGGGCGATCTTCTCGAGCTCGAGCGCGATCTCGAGCTTCGGGTTCATTCCGGTCTGCGCGAATACATCGTACGCGACCTTCTTGATCAGCTTGGCGCGCGGGTCGTAGGATTTGTAGACCCGATGGCCGAAGCCCATCAGTCGTCCTTCGCCCTTCTTCACACTCTCGATGAAGGCCGGGATGTTCTGCCTGGTGCCGATCTCGTCCAGCATGGTCAGCACGGCCTCGTTCGCGCCACCGTGCAGCGGCCCGTAGAGGGCCGCCACTCCGGCGGACACGGCCGAGTACGGATCGACGTGCGACGACCCGACCGAGCGGACCGCGCTGGTGGAGCAGTTCTGCTCGTGGTCGGCGTGGAGAATCAGGAGGATCTCGAGCGCCCGCTGAAGGACCTTGTTCGGCGCATGCTGACCGCCGATCGAGAACATCATGTTGACGTAGTTCCCGATGTAGTCGAGATCGTTTCGCGGGAACTCGTACGGCAGGCCGCGCAGGTGGCGGAAGATGAAGGCGGCGATGGTCGGGAGCTTGGCGATCAGCCGGACCCGCTGGACGTACCGGTTCGCCGGGTCCTCGATGTGCTTGGCGTCGGGATAGAACGTTGACATCGCCGCCACCGCCCCGACCAGCATCCCCATGGGATGGGCGTCGTAGCGGAACCCTTCCAGGAACTTGATGATGTTGGTGTGGACGTAGGTGTGGTACCTGATGTCGTTCGTCCACTTATCGAGCTGGGCCTGGTTCGGAAGCTCGCCCTCGGCCAGCAAGTAGCAGACTTCGAGGAACGTTGCCTGATCGGCGATCTGCTCGATCGGGTAGCCCCGGTACCGGAGGATGCCCTTGTCGCCGTCGATGAACGTGATGGCACTCCGGCAGGCCGCGGTGTTCATGAAGGCCGGATCGTAGGTCATCAGCCCGAAGTCGTCGTCCCCGGTCTTGATGTTGCGGAGGTCCGTGGCCTTGATTGTGCCTTCGGCTACCGGGACCTCATACGTCTTGCCCGTCCGATTGTCAGTGATGGAGAGCGTGTCTTTGGCCACCAGAACCGTCCTTGCCGTACCCGGGTGAGCGCTCCGTCGTTGCCAGCGCGGCTGTAACATAGTTGCCCCCGCAAGTTGCGGTTGGCACCCGATCGCGTGGGGGAGTATCGGCCCCGTCCCGGGGACGTTGAGCGCACGGGATCGAACTGGGGCCCGGGCCGTATATCTTCCGAGCGCCAGAATCTGCATGGATCTTGCTTCCGGAGGGCCGGGCGCAACGAGACGCCACGATCGTCATGGCTAACAGGTTGCTGGCTAACAGGTTGCCGCTGCTGGCCGGGGAGCGGGAGCCCGGGGTTTGAGGCGGGCGTTGCGGTTCGCGCCGGCGGGTGGAGCTGTGCCGGTTCGGCCGATCGATTCCAATTTTGAAGGGTGAGACGATGTTGCGACGGTGGATGCTGGCCGGGTTGATGACTCTCGTGGCGTGTTCCTCCGACCAGCCGGCCGGTCCGGCCGCGGCGACCGGATTGGCCCTAGTGGGACAACCGGCGGCCGCGCCGCAGAGCGGCGTGCCGTTGAGCCCGCAGCCGGTCGTCGAACTTCGCGATGCCCGCGGCAACGCGGTCGCCTCCAAGGGCGTGCTCGTCTCCGCGTCGTTGACCGGAGGGGGCACGCTCACTGGCCAGACCGATCTTCGAACTGACGCCAACGGCCGTGCAGCGTACACCGATCTCGCGATCGCTGGCACCATCGGGCCTCGGACGCTCCGGTTCACGTCGGGCTCACTCACGCCGGCCTTGTCGGATGCGATCACGCTCGGGGCCGGCACCGCGAATTCGGTCGCGCCGAGCGCCGGGAACAATCAGACAGCGGCCGCCGGGACCGATCTTGCCGTCGCGCCGGCCGTCCTGGTGACGGACGGTGCCGGGAACCCAGTGGCCGGCGTTGCCGTGGTCTTTGCTGTGAGCCTGGGTGGTGGGTCGGTCCAGGGCGGAAACGTGTCGACCGGCGCAAACGGAGTCGCCAGCACTACCAAGTGGACGCTCGGGACGGTCGTCGGGGCCAACGGACTCAAGGCGACGGTGACGGGCGGCCTTGAGGTGGCCTTTTCGGCCACCGCGACGGTTGGCCCGGTGGCGAAGCTGACGTTGGTGTCTGGTAACGACCAGACGGCGGTTGCCGCCACCGCGGTCGATTCTTCGCTGGCAGTCAAGGTCCTAGACGCCTTCGACAATCCCGTTTCTGGACTCGCGGTGATATTCACCGTGGCGACCGGTGGCGGAAGCTTGGCGGGGGCGTCGCCGGTATCGGACGCCTCGGGTGTTGCGCGAGCCTCGGGGTGGACGCTCGGGTACGTCGGGGGTGCCAATACCATCACGGCAACCCGTGCGGGGCTTCAGCCAGTGACATTCAGTGCAACCGGCATCGACTACAAGGTTGCGACAGTTCAGGTCGGGGACGACTACACCTGCGCACTTGGGGCGGACGGCGCTGCATCGTGCTGGGGTTTCAACGCGAGTGGCCAGGTGGGCGATGGGGGAACGGTGGACGACAGCCTGCCCACCAAGGTGCTCGGTGGCCTCGTGTTCACGGCGATCTCACCGGGAAGTGATCAGACCTGCGGGCTTGTCGGCGCCGGCGAGGCCTTTTGCTGGGGTGACAACACCTTCGGCCAGTTGGGCGATTCCACCAACCTCGCAAGCGGTACGCCGGTCAAGGTTGCCGGCGGCCATCTGTTCACCTCGATTGAGGTTGGGCAGGGACATGTCTGCGCCCTGACGGCGGCGGGCGCCGCGTTTTGCTGGGGCAGCAACGCCAACGGGCGACTCGGCGACAGTTCTCTGGTGAACCGATCGGTCCCGACCGCGGTCAAGGGCGGCAACCAGTTCACGATGATCAGTGCCGGATTCGGGCACACCTGCGGCGTCCGGAACGATGCCGTGGTCCTGTGCTGGGGCCAGGGCAACAATGGGCGGATCGGGGATGGCGGGACAATCGACCGCCGAACGCCGGTATCGGTCGCCGGTTCGGCCACCTTCGTGGCTGTCTCGGCCGGGGGATCGCATACGTGCGGTCTTGCCACCGGAGGGCTCGCCTACTGTTGGGGGCAGGGTGGCTCGGGCGCCACTGGCGGTGGCTCAACGGCATCAACGAGTGTTCCGACCCCGGTGACAGGTGGCCTGACGTTCAGCGCGTTGGAAGCGGGAGAAACGCACACCTGCGGCCTGGTCGCCGGCGACGCCTACTGCTGGGGGCTCAACACGTTCGGGGAACTCGGGGATGGCACCACGTCAACCCGGTCCAGCCCGGCGAAGGTGATTGGACAGGGCCTGAGCTTCGTGATGGTACGGTCAGGCGCTGAGCACACTTGCTTCAAATCGACCGGGGGGGCGGCCTACTGCGTGGGTCGGAACGATTTCGGAATGCTGGGTACCGGGACTTTTGTC
>JANXXJ010000032.1 GCA_025350665.1 Gemmatimonadota bacterium
ATCCCGGCCGATCCCGTCCTTCTTGAGGATCTCGGCCCAGAGCGCGGCGAGTGGGGCTTCGAGCGGATGCGCCGGCACCACGAGGTCGGCTAGGTGGCGGATCGTGGGGGCGTCGAACAGCTGCCGGAGCGCCAGCCGGACGCCGAAGGTCTTGCTGATCCGGCCCAAGAGGCGGATGGCGAGAAGCGAGTGCCCGCCCAGCGTGAAGAAGTTGTCGTCGCGGCCCAGCCCGTCGCGTTTCAGGACCTCGGCCCAGAGCTGGGCGAGCTGAGTTTCGACCGGGCCCTGCGGCGCGGCGCCGGTGGTGCGCGGGGGCGCGGCCGTGGCGGGATCAGGGAGCTGGGCCCGATCCAGCTTCCCATTGGCATTGAGCGGGAGCCGGGGGAGCCGGGTCCACGCGGTCGGGACCATGTAGTCGGGCAGGGCGGCCTGGGCGGCGGCTGTGAGCTGGGCGTCGGTCACCGCCGCCTCGGCCACGAGATAGGCGGCCAGCGCATCCTCATGGAGCCGGACCGCGGCCTGGGTCACGCCCGGGACCGCCGTGAGGACCCGTTCGACCTCCTCGAGTTCCACCCGATGGCCGCGGACCTTGACCTGGGCATCGAGCCGGCCGAGAAACTCGAGCGCCCCGGTGCCGAGCCGCCGGACCCGGTCGCCGGTCCGATACCAGCGGACGCCCTGGGCATCGGTCTGAAACCGCTCGGCCGTGAGGTCGGGCCGGCCGAGATACCCGTGGGCCACCTGCGGCCCGCCGAGCCAGAGCTCGCCCGGCACGCCGATCGGCTGGACCTGCCCGTGGGCGCTCCGGACCTCGGCCCGGAGATTCGGGAGCGGGCGCCCGATGGGGAGCGAGCCCAGGGTCTCGGCCGGGCCCGGCTCCTCGTCGGCGAGATAGGTGCAGGCGCCGACGGTGGTCTCGGTGGGGCCGTAGTGATTGAGGACCCGGGGCCCGCCGCCGGCGCGGAGGGCGGCGACAAAAGGCAGGGGCGCGGCCTCGCCGCCTAACACGAGCCAGCGCTGGGGCAGCAGGGCGGCGAGCGCGGGCCCGGTGGCGTCCCCGACGAGGGCCTTGAGATGACTGGGCGTGATCTTGAGCAGCTCGAGCCGGTGCTGGGCGGTGTACTGGGCCCACTGGGCCGGCTCCATGGCGACGGCGGTCGGGATCAGGTGGAGCGTCCCGCCGGCCGCGAGGAGCGGAAAGACGGCGGTGTGGCCGAGATCGGCGGCGAGGGTCGAGACCGACGCGCCGGTCCACGGCATCGACCCGTCCAGGGCCAGACCGAGGCGGGCGCTGATGGCCTCGACGTAGTGGGCGAGATTGGCGTGGGTGACGCCGACGCCCTTGGGCACCCCGGTGGAGCCGGACGTGAAGAGCACGTAGGCCAGCGCGTCGGGCTGAGCGCCGGGCAGCGGGGCGGCGGTCGGGGTCTGGGCGTGCTCGACCAAGACCGTGGTGATCCCGGCGGGCAATCGGCCGGTCAACGCGGCGGTGGTGACCACGACGCGGACCCCGCTCTCCTGGAGCAAGGTGGCGAGCCGGACGGCGGGCAGATCGGGGAGGAGCGGCACATACGCGGCGCCGGCCAGCCAGATGCCCTGGACCCCGATCAGCAAGTCGCCGGAGCGCTCGAGGAGAAGGCCCACCCGGTCGCCCGGGGTCACGCCCGCCGCGCCTAACGCCTGGGCGAGCGCGGTGGCCCGGGTCTGGAGCGCGCCATAGGCCAGCGGGGTCGCCCCGCTCACGACGGCGGGCGCCGCGGGCGTGGCGCCGGCCCGGGCCGCCAGCCGGGTCGCCACCGGCACCCCGGGGAACGCCGTCGCCGCCCCCTGCCACGCCGTCAATTGGGTCGCCTCTGACTCCGACAACAACCGCAACGTGTCGATCAGTATGCCCGGATCCCTGACGACCTCCCGAAGGACTCTCTCAAAATGACCGAGGAACCGTTCTGCGGTCGCCTGCTCGAACAAGGCCGTGCGGTACCACAGGGACAATTCCATCGCGGACCCGATCTCTGACACCAGCATCGTGAGATCGAACTTTGTGGCCCCCGTGTCGGCTTCAACGGTTTCGATCGCGATGCCAGGCAGTTCAAGCGAGGCGCCCAGGCCGCTCTGCATGGTCAGCACGCACTGGAACAACGGTGTCGTTCTCGGCCGGTTGGACTGGATCTCGTGCATCACGCCGTCGATCGGCACGTCCTGGTGCTGCAGGACGCCGAGGACCGTCGTTCGGAGACGGCGGAGAACATCGCTGAATCGGTCGCCCGGCTGAAATCGGGTCCGGAGCGGCAGCGCGCTCGAGAAATAGCCGATCAAGCCTTCGGTCTCGGCCCGGCTTCGCCCGCCGATGGCCGAACCGGTCACGACATCGTCCTGGCCCGTCCAGCGGGCAATCACGGCCTGGTACGCTGTCACCAGCACCATGTAGAGCGTGACGTCATGTCGGCTGGCCAGGGCGCGGAGATCACCTGCGAGGTCGGCGGGAATCCGCGCGACCACTCGGGCGCCGCGGTAGCTCGGCGATTGCCCCCGCGGATGGTCGGTCGGAACCGCCGGCTCCGCGGGCGGCGGCAGCAATGTCGATCGCCAGAATTCAGTGCCCTCGTGGTGGCCGCCGGTCCGGACCATCTCCCGCTCCCACGCCGCGTAGTCACCGTATTGAATCGGAAGGTCCGGCAACACCGCGGCCCGTCCGGCCACCTGTGCCTGGTACAGTGTGCTCAGCTCCTGCATCATCACGCCGTAGCTGATCGCGTCGGAGATGATGTGATGCGTCAGCAGGAGGAGGAAGTGGTCGTGCGGACCCACCACGACCAGCACCGGCCGGAAGGCCGGACCATGCTCGAGATCGAACGGCGTCCGCGCTTCGCGATCCAGAATGTCCTGCGCCTGTCCGGCGCTCGCGGGAACGATCACCAGCCGCCCGATATCGGCCGGGTCGGCAACCTGCTGTCCCGGTTCGACCGTGGCCGTAAACCGCGTTCGCAACGTCTCGTGACGGCTCACCAGGGCATCGATCGCCCGGCTGAGCGCCCCGGAGTCCAGCGGTCCGTTGAGATGCCAGGCGAGCGCGGAGTTGTAGGCCACCAGCCCCGGAGTTGACCGGTCGAGCAGCCACAGCACCTCCTGGGCGGATGACAACGGAGCTGGGCTCCCTGCCGGTCGCCGGCCGATTCCCCCGCCGTTGCTGGCCAGGCCCTCAGCCGCCAGCAGGCGTTCCAGAAGTTCGCGCTTCGCAAGCGCGAGATCGGGCCCGCTCGCGTTGTTCGCCAGATCAGACACCGGGAGCCACCTTCCGAAAATCCTGTTCGGTCATTTCCTCGACCTGACGGACAATCGTCGCCACCCGTTCGACCTGCCCGCCCGGGCCCCGGCCGGCCAGGACCGCCGCGTAGTCCGCCACCGTCGGATGTTCGAAAATCGACGCGATCGGAACCTCCACCCGGAGTGCTTGCCGGACCCGCGCCCCGAGTTGCGTCGCGGCCAGGGACTGCCCCCCCAGGTCGAAGAAATTGTCCGATCGCCCGATCCGCTCGCGGCCGAGGAGGCCCGACCAGATTTGGGCCACGACCCACTCGGTTGCGGTCTCCGGTGCCTCATACGGTCGGTTGGTCAGATCGCCGTCGGCTCCGAGGAGCGTGCCGCTCAACGGCATGAGCGCCTCTTCAGCCGATGGCTCGGGATTCATCGTCAACCGGCGGAGGATCGTACCCAACCGTTCGAGGATGAGGGCTGCCGTGGACTCGTCCAGATGGCGCCCCTGGAAGGTCAACGTCAGCGTCAGCTCCGAGTCGCCGGACACCACCAGGGTGATCGGGTAGGATGTCGTGGTTCTGACCGGGTCCGGCTCGATCGCGACTGAAGATCCGAGCCAGCGGGTGGCCGTCTCGTCAGCGGCCGCATGCTGGAACACGACCAGGGTCTCGTAGAGGCGCCGCGACCAGCCCAGTCCGCTCAGTTCCTGGAGCCGGATCGGCGAGACCCAGTGATGGGGCAGGGCTTCGACCTGGATTTGCTGCACCCGTCTCAACAGGTCGCCGGACCGTTCCCCAGCCTTCACGCCGATCCTGAGCGGCACGTTGTTGATGCACATGCCGACCATCGTCGCAATGCCCGGCACCTCATCCGGCCGCCCCGTGACAGTCATGCCGCAGGCGACGTCGCCCCGCCCGGTTTCCTGGTGGAGCCACAGCAGCCACGCCGTCGTGATCAGAGTATTGACTGTGACGGATTGGCTGCGGGCTGTCCGCACGATCGCGTCCCGATCTGCGCCGCCGATCGTGGTCCTGACCTCGCCATCCGGTCCGGTCGCTGAGGAGGCCCGCCCGACCTGCCCGGCCGCGCCAAGTCCTCTCAGCGCTTCCTCCCAGTACTGTTCGGCCGCGAGGCGATCCTGCCCGGCCAGCCAGCCCAGATATCGCCGCCAGGCTGGAGCCGGTCCCCAGGTGGGGGTCCCGCCGCTTCTCAACGCATCGTACGCGATGGCGACATCGTTCAATAGCAGCGGCCACGACCACCGGTCGAGCAGCAGGTGGTGGTGAGCCCAGTCACAGATCCAGTCCCGCTCGCCTACCCGAGTCAGTGATACCCGCATCAGTGGGGGGCGACCGGGGTTTGCCAGTGCCGGAGCGGGCGGAATCTGGGCCCGTCGCCGCGCCCGCTCGCCTTCGGGAACGCCTCGCCAGTCGAGCGTCTCGATCTCCAGCACAGCGGTCCGATGGATCACTTGAACCGGTGCATCGAGGCCGTCCGACACAAACGCGGTCCTGAGGATCTGGTGTCGCGCGACCACGACCTGCCAGGCGGCGGCGAAAGCCGGTTGATCGATCAAGCCGGTCAGCCGGTAGGTCCATCGTGACCACCCGACGTCATTCCCGCTGCCCGCCGTGGCGAGGAACATTGCCTGCATCGGCGCGAGTGGAGCGACGTCCTCTATCTCGCGGCCCCGGCCCGCGATGAGGTCGACCTGCGGTTGGGTCAGTTGAACCAGCGGATAGTCGGACGGCGTGCGACCGCCTGCCTCGGGCGCGGTGCACCGGTGAATCAGGTCCCGAAGGGCGTCGACCACCGCGGCGGCCAGAGCTTCCACCGTCGCCCGTCGGTGAATTGCCGGGCTGAAGCTCCAGCGAAGTTCGAGGCGCCCTTCGATGACGATCCCGATCACTTCGATCAGGTGGCGTCGGGGCGCGGCGGCCGCGTGCCACGGACCGGCCGACTCTTTTGCGAATCGGAACAAGCTCGATCCGCTGATCACCTGATCGAACTGCCCGAGATAGTTGAAGACGAACTCGGCGTCGGCGCCATTGGTGGCAGCCGACCGTTCGAGGTAGTGCAGCAGGCCGAAGCCGACCCCTCGACGCGGCAACTGTCGGAGCCGCTCCTTGACCTCCTTGAGGCGGCGCAGGGGATCGCTGGCTCGTCCGGTCGGCACGACGAACGGGAATACGCTCGTGAACCAGCCGACCACTCGGCTCGGATCGCGAGAGCCGGCGATGGTCTCGCGTCCATGGCCCTCGAGATCGATCCGCAACTGTTCCCGCCCGGCCCACGGCCCGAGCCCCAGGGATAGCGCGGCGAGCAGCACGTCGTTGATCTGGGTGTTGAAGGCCGCCGGAACCTGCTGCAGCAAGGCGCCCGTTTCCGCCTCGCCGAGCGTTACCGTGACGACATCGGCCTCGCCCTCTGTCCGCCCGCCGCTGCGGGGCCCGTCGCAGGGAATGTCGGCCGGAGTGGCCATTGCCTCATGCCACCACTGCTGTTCGACCTGGTCGGCGCCGCTTCCGGTGGCGGCCAGCGTCCGAGCCCAGCCTGCGAAAGTGGTGGTGACGGCCGGGAGCGGCGCGACGGCCCCCGAGATCACTTGATGGTAGCTCGACTCCAGGTCCTCACGCAGTATCCGCCACGAAACCCCGTCCACGATCAGGTGGTGAACGGTGACCGACACGCGGTCCTTCCGGCCCACGCCGCCACGGATCAGCGCGACCGCGATCAGGCGACCCGAGACGGGGTCGAGGCTGGCGGCCATCCGGCCGGTGATCGCTTCGATCGCGTTGGCGAACTCGTCGTTGTCCGTTGCGGATAGGTCGAAGACCTCCACCCGGGGCGTGGGAGCGTCCCCACCAAGGGTTTGGGACCCGGCGCCGTTCAGCGCCCGGAACTGGAGCCGGAATACGTCGTGGTGCGACACCACCCGGGCCACCGCTGCCTCGAGCGCCGCCGCATCGATCCCGCACGCCGCTTCGAACAGGAACGCCTGGTTCCAGTGATGCCAATCGGCAAGGTTCTGCTCGAAGAACCATGACTGGATCGGCGTCAGTGGCACCGGCCCGGTGCCATCCAACTCGGATCCCGCGGCGGTCGGCAGGCTTGCGTGGGCCAGTTGGGCCAGTTCGCGGATCGTGGGATGGGCCATCAGCTGGGCCGCGGAGATCGGGACGTCCGCCTGCCGCGCCCGAGCCGTGACCTGAATCGCGAGAATTGAGTCGCCGCCCAGTTCGAAGAAGCTGTCGTCAATGCCGACGGTCCCGAGTCGCAACACGTCGCACCAGATCGCCGCCAGCCGGCGTTCGGCCTCGGTCGTCGGCGCCGCGAACGCCCGGTCCGACGATCCAGACGTGGGCGCGGGCAGAACCCGGCGATCGATCTTGCCGTTGGCGTTGATCGGAAACGATTCGAGGCCGACGAACGCCGTCGGGATCATGTACTCCGGCAGTCGGGGCTGCAGAAATGAGCGGAGCGCCTCCGGGGTGAGAGCCCCGGCCTTGCTCGTGACGTACCCGACCAGCCGCTTCGTGCCGGGAACGTCCTCTCGACACAACACGACGGCTTCTCGGACGTTCGGGTGCCTGGCGAGCACCGATTCGATTTCGCCGAGCTCGATCCGAAAACCTCGCAGCTTGACCTGCAGATCCCGGCGTCCCAGGAACTCGATGGTGCCGTCTGGTCGCCACCGGGCTCGGTCCCCTGTCCGGTACACTCGGCCGCCGGGCTCGAGGGGGTCCCCAACAAATCGCTCTGCCGTCAGATCGGGACGGTTGAGGTACCCGAGGGCCAGGCCGTCGCCGCCGGTCACCAGTTCGCCCTCCACTCCGACGGGTACTGGTCGGTCGCGATCGTCGATGATCGCGACCGTCGTGTTGGCGATCGATCGGCCGATGGGAATCGACGGGCCGTCGAGATCGGCGGCAGTGATCGTGTGGCAGCAGGTGAACGTCGTGTTCTCCGTTGGCCCGTACCCGTTGACGAGCCGCGTCCCCGGCAGGGTCTCGATCACTCGGCGCACATGCGGTACTGGCAGCACATCTCCGCCGGCGAGCAGCTGGCGAACGGGGCGGAGGACTTCGATGTCGGTGTCCACCACCTGCTGGAACAGCGCCGCCGTGAGCCAGAGCGTGGTCACGCCGTGCTGCCGAATCGACGCGCCGAGCAGCTCGGCGGTCGGGTGCGCGCCGGTGAACAGCGCCAGGCGGCCTCCGTGCAGCAGGGCTCCCCAGAGTTCCAGCGTCGAGGCGTCGAATGACGCGGGAGCGACGGCCAGGAACGTCTGGTCGGGTCCGAACTCGATGAAATCGTTGCCGAGCACAAGGCGGAGGATCGCCCGGTGAGGTACGACCACGCCCTTCGGCCGGCCGGTCGATCCCGACGTATACATGACGTAGGCCGGGGCGTCCGGTTGCCCGATCGGCGCCAGCGGGTCGGCCGATTCGGGAGATGCAGGGCCCTCGTCGTCAACGATCAGGAGGCGGTCCGGAGTTCCGACCGGAAGCCGCTCGGCGTACCGCGACTCGGTGACCACGACCGGCGGGTCGGTGTCGTCGACCATGAAACGAAGACGGTCAGCCGGATAGGCCGGATCGAGCGGAACGTACGCCGCTCCGGTCTTGAGAATCGCGAGGATCGTCACGACCTGAGCCGGCGAGCGATCGAGGCAGACAGCGACGAACCGGCCGGGGCCTGCGCCTCGGCTCTGCAGCACGCGGGCGAGTCGGTTCGACCGCCGGTCGAGATCCGAGTAGGTCAGCGACCCGTGGTTCCAGACCAGAGCGGAGGCATCGGGCCGGTCCCGCACGGCGAGCCCAAACCTGCCGTGAACCGTGGCTTCGCGGTCGTACGTTGTTCGGCGTCCTCGCCACGGGCCGGAGATTTCGTCGCGCTCCCCCGAAGGCTGGAGCACCAGGTCGTCGATTCGGCCCGATGGGTTTTCGGCGATCGCACGAAGAACCTGCCCGAAGTGGCCCGCCATCCGCTCGACCTGTGCGGGATTCACGCGCCCCGGATCGAACTCGAGCTTGATAGTCAGCGCGCTACCGCCGTACACCGCGGCGGTGATCGCATAGTTGGTCTGTTCCCGGAGCGAGATCCGCCGCCTCGCCCACGCCCCGCCGAGTGCCTGCATCCGATCGGCGAGCAGGTCGTGCTCGTACACCAGTAGCGTGTCGAAGAGCGGTTGCCCGGGCGGAAGGCCGCTCCAGTTCTGAGCCAGACGGAGCGGGGTCTGCCGGTGCTCGCGGAGGGCGGCCCATCGCCGCCGCACGTCCCGCACGGTATCGGCGACCGAATCGAGCGGATCGATCCGAACCCGGAACGGTACCGTGTTGATGAGAAGCCCGGCCATCTGGTCCGCGCCCGGAACGGACGCGCGACGCATCGAGAGGGTGGCGCCGAATACGAGATCGGTGGTCGCGGAGTAGCGGCACACCACGACCGCCCAGGCCGTCTGGACCAGGGTAGCGACGGTCGCATCCAGTTCGGCGGCGACCCGCGCCAGTCGCGCGGTCGTTTCCGGTCCGAGGACCCGGCACGCCTCGGCCGTCGTGGGCCCGTCCCGCGTCGAAAGCTCTCGTCGGACGCCGGGAAGGCGCATCTCCCCCTGATACCCGGCGAGATTGGATCGCCACCACGCCTCTTCGGTCGCCAGGTTCGCTAACCGCGACCACTCCACGTACCGCCGGAACGGTTCCCGGTGTTGGAAGGTCGGCTGGCGGTCGGCCCCCAGGGCGGCCGCCGCGTCGAAGACCTCTTCGAGGATCATCGGAAACGACCGGCCGTCAAGCAAGATGTGGTGGAACGTCCAGGCCAAGGTCCACTGGGCCTCGGCCCGGCGGATCAGCGTGACCCGCATCAGGGGGGCGTGGGCCAGGTCGAACCCGCGCCGCCGGTCCTCGGTCAGGAATGCCTCGAGCGTGTTGGCTTGGACATCGGCCGGTTGCCCTCGCCAGTCAAGCTCCTCCCATGCCAGCGGGGCTTCGCTGCGGATCATCTGAATGGGGTGATCAACCGATTCCCACCGGAACTCTGTGCGAAGCACCGGGTACCGGCTCATCGCCCCCTGCCACGATCGACGCAACGGTTCTGCGGCTGGTCCGTGATCGAAGTCGCAGAGCAGCTGCTCGATATCGACACCTGACCCCGATGCCAGGAGCGAATGCAAGAGCATCCCCTCCTGCAAAGGGGTCAACGGATACGGCGCGTCTGTCTCGGGAACGGTCATCACCCTCACCAGGCTGCCTGCCACCGGGTTACCAGAGCCGACTGGGGCTGTTCATCTCACGATCTCATCGAGATCAGAGCCATTTCTGTGCCACGTTCCACCGGTCCTAACCGATTTGTGGTCAAACGGTTACCAGCGCCCCGTGATACCCGAATCGCCCGCAGCACACCGCCCGTCTGATCCTTGCCTTCCGGCTGGCCCCGCATGATTCCAAAAGGGAGGTCCCTGAATATTCGAGGCCTGTAGCGATAAAACAACATCGAACAGTGTTTGCGCAACACTGATGGTGTGTGGTAACTGCAATTAAAACAATGCTTTGACAGTTGTTCGCAACAGTAATC
>JANXXJ010000045.1 GCA_025350665.1 Gemmatimonadota bacterium
CCCAAGGCAACATGGTGTCGTTCATCAACAGCCTCGCCTCGGCCTTCGGGTCCGGCGTCGTGGTGCCGGGCACCGGATTGGCGCTCCAGAATCGCGGGGCCGGGTTCACGATGACAGAGGGGCTGCCCAATACCGTTGCCCCCAACAAACGACCCTTCCACACCATCATCCCCGCGTTCGTCACCGAGACCTCGGCCGATGGCGCGGAGAAGCCCTGGCTCAGTTACGGGGTCATGGGTGGCGCCATGCAGCCGCAGGGCCATGTCCAGGTTCTCTTGAACCTCCTCGTGTTCGGGATGGATCTCCAGCAGGCGCTCGATCAGGCCCGGTTCCGCCACATTGCCGGCAACCGGGTCGGGCTCGAAGGTCCGATTCCCGAGTCCGTTCGGGCCGCACTCAGGGCGCTGGGCCACGAGGTCGTCGATCTTCCCGCGAGCTCGGCCGGCGGAGCCCAGGCCATCATGCGTCTGGCCCGCGGATACGCCGCGGCCTCCGATCCCCGGAAGGACGGAATGGCGGCCGGCCACTAGGGCCGTCGGACCTCAAGTTCGGTCCCGCCACCGTCGATACCTCTGGGTGAAGGCCCCCATCCCGGGGTCCCGAGGGGGTATTGGTGGAGCGACCGGAATCCAAGCGGGCGATGAAAGACGCTTTGGCCGACTTCATGAGCGAGGACGGCCGAGGGAACTCGACTGCCGGGGTCGGCGACAGCACGGTGGCGGAGACGGGGGACCGGTCCGGCAGCGCGCTGTCAGCGGCCTATGGTGAGATCGTCGCGTCCTACGGCGGCAAGCCCGTTTCGGGCGGTACGCCGGCTACGCCCGATGCGGCGCCGGCCGGCAAGCGGCAGTTGGTGGCGGCCTACGACAAACTGGTGGAGCACGAGGCCAGCAAGCCCAAAGAGCCGCTCTCGTTCGAACGACCGGTGCCGGCCTGGCGCCGGTACGGCGTCCCGGCTCTCGGGGTGCTGTCCGTCGTCGCGACTGCCTATCTCTGGATCGCCCGCCCGCGATGGCTGTATCCCGAGGTTGATCCGCCGCTGCCGCCGACCAACGCCGCGATGGCCCAGCGGGTCCTCATCGCCGGGTCCATCATCATGGAAAACTTTCACGCCACTCAGGGCCGGTATCCCGCCAACTTCAGCGAGGCCGGCGTGAACCTCCCGTGGATGTCGATCCTGCCGTCGGGTGATGGCGGCTACAATCTGATGACCGACGCCGCCTCGGGCCGGATGAGGCTGCAAGCGAGTCCGGACGGATCGGTCCGGATTGAGGGCATTTCGAAATGAACCGCCGTGGGTTTACCCTCGTCGAGCTGCTGACCACGATCGCCGTGATGGGGGTGCTCGCCTCGATTGCGATCCCGCGGTACCAGCAACTCAAGAAGAAGGCGAACTCGGCGGAGGTCGTCGCGGCGATGACGACTGCCCGGGGCGGCCTCTACAACTACGCCGAGGGCGCGGGCACCTGGCCGGCGACCGCGGCGCTTGGCACGGTCCCGACCGGCATGGGGCAGTATCTACCGGGTGGTGGGACGAAACTCTTCAACGGGTCGACTTACCAGCTCGGCTGGTCCGTGTCGGGCAAGGTCGCCGGCGCCGCGGTGAGGGGATCGCAGCTTCTGTACGCCTACTCCGCTGACGGCGTCATCTGCCAGGGCGTGTACGGCATGTGGGGCGGGGCCGCCAATCGTGATATCATCGGCCTCTGCAGCGCCGCCGGCGGCTACGTCTATCTGTACGTCGATCGCTAGGTCCGGGATCGTCACCGGCGTTGGGCCGCCTCGGGCACGGGGGCCGGTTCAGTAGTAGTTTCGATGGTCTCCAACGCCGATCCCCGTCATGCCGATGCTCGCCCTCGGGCAGCTGTCTCTGAACTACGACGATCGGGGCCAGGGCGCCCCGATCGTCTTCCTCCACGGCCTCGGCCAATCCGCGGGTGACTGGCAAGCCCAGATCGACCACTTCGCGGCCGATCACCGGGTCATCGCCATCGACGGCCTCGGCCATGGACAATCGTCCAAGCCGAAAGGGCCGTATTCCATCGCGCAGATGGCCTCCCTCACCGCCGAACTGATTCGGAAGATCGTGGGCGGTCCCGCCAATGTGGTCGGGCTGTCGATGGGCGGGATGGTGGCATTCCAGCTCGCGCTCGACGCGCCGGACACGGTGCACACCATGACGATCGTCAACAGCGGTCCCAATGCCGTGCCGCGCGGCCTGGCCGAGTGGTTTGCCCTGAATAGCCGGGTGGCGATCGTGAAGTGGTTCGGGATGCGGAAGATGGCCGAGATCCTGGCCCCGCGGCTCTTTCCCGATGACGCCGACAAGCGGGCGACGTTCATCGAGCACCTGATCGCCAACGACCGGGACGCCTACCTCGCTTCGCTCAAGGCGATCATCGGGTGGACCGTCCAGGATCGGATCGGCCGGATCACGATTCCGACCCTGGTTGTCGCCGCCGAGTTCGACTACACGCCGGCCGAGAGGAAGGAGGCCTACGTCCGCCTAATGCCGAGCGCCAAGATGGTGGTCGTGCCCGACGCCCACCACGGCCTGCCGATGGAAGATCCCGAGACCTTTAACGCGGTGCTGGCCGAGTTCCTGTCGGTCCACGCCGCCTGACCGGAAGGCGTCCCCATGCGTCGCATGTTCTGGAGCACCAGCTTGATCTGGGCGGCCGTCGCCGCCGGCCCGTCCCGGCCCGCAACCATCGTGCCCGGACCGATCTACGAAGTCTACGCGATCGAGTACGCTAAGCTCGAGGGCTTTCCGGCCTCAGCCTTGATCCTCGGCGCGGATTCCGCCCGCAAGCTCGATCTGTCCATGATGGTATGGCTCCTCAAGGGCGAGGGCCGGGTGATCCTCGTCGATGCGGGGTTCTACCGGAAGGAGTTTCTCGACACCTGGAAGGTGAAGGATTTCCGGACGCCGTCCGACGCCGTGGCGGCCTTCGGCGTCCGGCCTGAAGATGTGACGGACATCGTGGTGAGCCACATGCACTGGGATCACGCCGACGGGGCCGATCTATTCCCGAACGCGCGCGTCTGGGTCCAGAAAGCCGAGTACCAGTTCTATCTCGACCCGAAGAACCAGATGCGGACCGGCGTGTTCCCGTCCGATGTGAAAATGTTCCAGGCGATCGAGAAGGCCGGCCGCCTGCAGTTGGTGGCCGGCGATTCGCAGAAGGTGGCCCGTGGCGTCACGGCCTTCATCGGGGGACGGCACACCAAGGAATCGCAGTACGTCTCGGTCTCCACGCGATCTGGCCTCGTGGTGCTGGCGTCGGACAACGTCTACACTTACGAGAACATGGAACGGCATCGGCCGATCGCCGCCACTTGGGATACGGTGTCAAACCTGGCGGCGCAGGACCGGATGGTGCGGATGGCGGCCAAGCCGAGTCTGGTGGTGCCCGGCCATGATCCCAAAGTTTTCTCCCGGTTTCCGGCGGTGAAGGCGGGTGTGGCGCGGATCGACTGATCCCGCCATTTCTGAAACCCGGCTCGGTGGTTCCGCCGTAGGACCCGCCATGCCGAGTCTCAAACATGCTGTCAGGACCCTCGCCAAGGCGCCGTTCGTCACGGCCGTGGCTGTGGGGTCTCTCGCCTTCGGGATCGGGGCGAATACCGCGATCTATTCGATGTTCCACCGCGTCCTGCTCCGGCCATTGCCGGTGCGGAGCCCCGAGCAGCTGGTCAACCTCGGCGCGCCGGGCCCCAAGCCGGGATCCCAGTCATGCTCCCAGGCCGGGAGCTGCGAGGAAGTCTTCAGCTATCCGATGTACCGGGATCTCGAGCGAAGTCAGACGGTGTTGACCGGTCTGGCGGCGCATCGGGCCTTTGGCGCCAACCTGTCCTTCCATCGCCAGGCGATCGAGGGTCGCGGCATGGTGGTGTCGGGCTCCTATTTCCCCGTGCTCGGGATCACGCCGGCCCTCGGCCGGCTGCTCGGCCCCGGTGACGACAAGACCATCGGCGGCGATTTCGCCGCGGTGCTGAGCCACCGCTATTGGGTCGGCCGGCTCGGTGCGGACCCCAAAGTCGTCGGCGAACCGATCACCATCAACGGCCAGCAATTCACTGTGGTTGGCGTGGGTCCCGAGGGCTTCGAGGGCACTACGCTCGGTGCCAGGCCTGACGTGTTCGTACCGCTCACGATGTACGGCCTGATGAATCCGGGATCCAATCCGTTCGAGAATCGACGGAGCTACTCGATCTATCTCTTCGGCCGGCTCAAGCCCGGCGTGTCGGTGGCCCAGGCCGTCGCCGGCTTCGATCGGATCTACCGGCCGATCATCCTCGATGTCGAGGCGCCCCTCCAGACCAGCATGAGCGCGGACGGCATGACTCGGTTCAAGGCCAGGAAGGTCACGATCGAGCCGGGTCCACGGGGCCAGAGCAGCATCGGGACCGAAGCCACGACTCCGCTGACCATGCTCTTCGGGGTGACGGCGATCGTGCTGCTGATCGCTTGCATCAACGTGGCGAATCTGCTGCTGGCCCGGGCGGCGGCCCGGGCGCGGGAGATGGCGGTCCGGCTTTCCTTGGGGGCGGGTCGCGGTCAGCTGGTGGCCCAGCTGCTGACCGAGTCGGTGGTTCTGGCCCTCGTGGCGGGCGCGCTGAGCCTGCTCGTCGCCAAGGCCACCATCGGTCTCGTCACCTCGTTCCTGCCCACGGAGGCGGCCGCCGTCATGACGCTCTCCCTCGACGGGCGGGCCATGATCTTCGCGGCCGCGCTGTCCCTCGGCACCAGTCTGGTATTCGGCCTCGTGCCCGCGATCCAGAGCACCCGGCCCGAACTGATTGCCGTGATCCGCGCTGACGATCCGCGAGCCGGCGGCAGCCGGGCCACCACTCGGTTCCGGACCGGCATGGTCACCGCCCAGATCGGGCTGTCGATGGCGCTCCTGTGCTGCGCCGGCCTCTTCATCCGGAGCCTCTCCAACGTGAGCCGGGTCGACCTCGGGCTCCGGATCGAGAACGTCGTGACCTTCGGCATCAACCCCGAGCTGAACGGATACCAGCCGTCCGCGAGCCGGAACCTCTTCCGCCGGGTGGAAGAAGCCCTGGCCGCGATCCCCGGGGTCGTGGCGGTCACGACCGCGATGGTACCGATCCTGGCTGGAGACAACTGGAACAATGACGTTTCGGTCGAGGGCTTCAAGCGGAACCCCGACAGCGACGCCAATGCCAGCGTGAATTACGTCGGACCAGGCTACTTCGCCGCGATCGGGCTGTCGGTGCTGGCTGGTCGCGAGTTTACCACGGCGGATGACGCCGGCGGACCCAAGGTCGTGCTGGTGAACGAGGCCTTCGCCCGGAAGTTCAACCTGGGCCGGGAGGCGGTCGGCAAACACATGGCCATGGGCGACGGGAAGCTCGATACCGAGATCGTCGGCCTGGTCCGCGATGCCAAGTACAGCAGCGTGAAAGACAAGGTGCCGCCCCAGGTCTTTCTGCCGAACCGCCAGGACACCACCCTCGGCTCGATGAATTTCTACCTGCGCGCCGGCGCCGATCCGACCCCGATCGTTCGCGCGATCACCCCCATCATGTCCCGGCTCGATCCCACCTTGCCGGTGTCCGGTCTCAAGACCGTGCCACAGCAGGTCCGCGAGACCCTGTTCTTCGACCGGATGATCAGCGTGTTCTCGGCCGCGTTCGCAGGGCTCGCCACCCTGCTGGCCGCGGTGGGTCTCTATGGCGTCCTCGCCTATCTCGTCGCCCAGCGGACCCGGGAAATCGGCGTCCGGATGGCGTTGGGGGCCGACGGCGGACGGGTGCGGGGCATGGTGATGGGGCAGGTGGGCCGGATGGCGATCGTCGGAGGCCTCGTGGGAGCCGGCGTGGCGATCCTCGTCGGACGGGCGGTGCGGTCAATGCTCTTCGGGCTCGAAGGGTATGACCCGCTGGCGATCGGCGGCGCCGCGCTCGTGCTCGGCGTGGTGGCGTTCAGCGCGGGCTACATCCCCGCGCTGCGAGCCTCGAGGGTGGATCCGATCCAGGCGCTCCGGAGCGATTGAAGCGGGTGGACGAACTGCGACTCGAAGCGGCGCGCTCCAGGGGCGCGCCGCTTCGTTTGTTGACAGCCCCTCGGTCCCGCACTAAATCCCGTCCTTCCTCCGTTCCAAGGCACGCATGGCGTTCTCGGACTACACCCGGTACGACGGCTTGGGCCTGGCCGAACTGGTTCGTTCGAAACAGGTCACGCCCGGCGAGCTGGTCGAGGCGGCCCTCACCCGGGCGGACCAGGTCAACCCGGCCATCAATGCGATCATCGAGCGGATGGACGACGCGGCGCGGCGGGCTGCCGAGCGGCCGGCCGAAGGCCCGTTTGGCGGGGTCCCGTTTCTGATCAAGGACCTGGTGCAACAGGTCAAAGGCGTCCCGATGCGGTCGGGCAGCCGGTTCCTCCGTGACTTCGTGCCCGATCACGACACCGAGCTCTACGCCCGCTTTTGTCGTGCCGGACTCATCACTATCGGCAAGACCAATACGCCGGAGTTCGGGCTGACACCCTACACGGAGCCTGAACTGTTCGGACCGACTCGCAATCCCTGGAACCTGGCGCGTACGCCCGGTGGCTCGAGCGGCGGGTCGGCGGCCGCGGTGGCCGCGCGGATCGTGCCGCTGGCCGGCGGCGGCGACGGGGGTGGTTCGATCCGGATCCCGGCATCGTGCTGCGGGCTCTTCGGGCTTAAGCCGTCCCGCGGCCGGGTTCCCTCGGGGCCGGACCTCGGTGAACTGTGGTTTGGAGCGGTCGTCGATCATGTGCTGACCCGTTCCGTTCGCGACAGCGCGGCGGTGCTCGACGCGGTGGCCGGTCCCGACATCGGCGCACCGAGCGAAATCGCTCCGCCGCCGATGGCGTTCCTCGAGTCCGCCGGCCGGGATCCCCGCCGGCTCAGGATCGCGTTCACGTCGTCGCCGTGGCTGGGCGGCACAGTTCACCCGGATTGTCGCGCCGGCCTCGAGGATGCCGTCACGCTTTTGCGGAGCCTGGGCCATGAGGTGGAAGAGGCGACGCCCGTGATCGACGGACCGGCGTTCGCGAAGGCCTTCCTCACCATGATCTGCTGCGAATGCGCCACCGACATCGCGGCGGCCGCCAAAGCTCTCGGCCGCCGGCCGGTCCGGACCCGGTTCGAACCCGCTACCTGGGCGATCGGCATGCTCGGCCGGGCGATGACCGGCCTCGAGCTGTCGATGGCGCTCCGCGAGTTTGCGGTGGTGCGCCGGCGGATCGCGTTGTTCCTGGAACGCTACGACGTGCTGGTGACACCCACGATGGCCCTGCCGCCCTTCCCGATCGGCGCGCTGCAGCCGAAACCGGGTGAACGGGTGATGCTCGAGTGGCTGGGCCGGATTGGCTCGGGCCGCTTGCTCAAGACGGTGGGGCTCCTCGAACAGATGGCGCCCGAGGTCTTTGCGGCGATTCCCTATACCCCGGTCTTCAATGCCACGGGCCACCCCGCGATGAGCGTTCCGCTCCACTGGAACGCGGAGGGCCTGCCGATCGGCACCCACGTCGTCGGGCGTCAGGGCGACGAAACGACGCTGTTCCAGCTGGCCGGTCAGCTGGAGCGGGCCCGGCGGTGGAGCGATCGGCGGCCGGCCGGGATCACCGCCTAACGGCGCCGCGGTCCCGGACCCGCATTTGGAAACGAGCTACCGTACCCAGAACCGTTACAGGTGACCCGTGCCGAAGAAGCCCGCCCATCGTTTCGCGCTGACCCGCCGCGACCATCCCTCCCGCCACGGGAAGGAGTTGCGCCCGGGGCCGGTCAAGAAGGATCTCGACCGGATCGAAATCGCGAGCCGGGACGAAATCACCGCCCTCCAGACCGAGCGACTCGCCTGGTCGCTCGCGCACGCCTATGAGAACGTGCCGCGGTACCGGACCAAGTTCGACGCGGCGGGCGTCCATCCGAGCGACTTCAGGACGCTCGACGATCTGGCCCGGTTTCCGTTCACGACCAAGGAGGATCTGCGGGAGACCTACCCGTTCGGCCTGCTGGCGGTGCCGCGGGAGCAGGTGATCCGGCTCCACGCGTCGTCGGGGACGACGGGCAAGCCGACCGTCGTTGGGTACACGGCCAAGGATATCAAGACCTGGTCGGACGTCGTGGCCCGGTCGATCCGCGCCGCCGGCGGCCGCAAGGGAGACATGGTCCATGTCGCCTACGGCTATGGATTGTTCACCGGTGGACTGGGCGCCCACTACGGGGCCGAGCGGCTGGGCTGCACCGTGGTCCCGATGTCGGGCGGGCAGACCGACAAACAGATCCTCCTCCTCCAGGATTTCCGCCCTGACGTCCTGATGTGTACCCCGTCATACGCCCTGGTCATCGCCGACGAATGCGACCGCCTCGGCGTCGATCCCCGGACCCTCTCGCTCAAATGCGGCATCTTCGGCGCCGAACCCTGGACCGAGGCCATGCGCCAGGAGATCGAAGACCGGTTCGCCATGGACGCCGTCGACATCTACGGGCTCTCGGAAGTGATGGGGCCGGGGGTCGCGAGCGAGTGCGTCGAGACCAAGGACGGGCTCACGGTCTGGGAGGATCACTTCTACCCCGAGACCATCGACCCCGTGAACGGCAAAGTGGTACCCGATGGCGAGCGGGGCGAGCTGGTTTTTACCAGCCTCACCAAGGAGGCGATGCCGGTGATTCGCTACCGGACCCGGGACCTCACGACGCTGTTGCCCGGGACGGCGCGCACCATGCGCCGCCTGGCCCGGATTCACGGCCGCAGCGACGACATGCTGATCATCCGGGGCGTGAACGTGTTCCCGTCCCAGATCGAGGAGCTGATCCTCAAGGTCGGTCTCTATTCACCGCACTACGTGCTGGAAGTCCATCGGGACGGCCGGCTCGATCGCCTCGAAGTCGTCGTCGAGCCGCACGACGGGTCGATCTCGGTGCCGGCTGCGGCTCAGGGCGCGGAGCTGCTGATGCATGATATCAAGACATTCGTGGGAGTATCGGCGGAGGTCCGGGTCGAAAAGCCGGGGACGGTGGCCCGGTCGATGGGGAAGGCGCGGCGGGTGATCGATCTCCGCTGATGGCGATTGGGGAATGAGAAAGGGGCCGGAGACGTCCGGCCCCTCCTTGATGCCCTGCGATGACGCTCGAGACTCAGCTGAGGTGCTTGCTGACGAGCTTGGTCATCTCGAACATGTTGACGGTCGCCTTGCCCTTGAAGACGGCCTTGAGGGCGGCGTCGGCATTGATGTTCCGCCGGTTCTTCTTGTCCTGCAGATTGTTCTTCTTGATGTAGGCCCAGAGCTTCTTGGTCACTTCGGTCCGCGGCAGCGGCTTGGCGCCGACCACGGCGGCGAGCGCGGGGCTGACGTTCATCGGCTTCATGAATGCGGCCGACGGCTTCCGCTTGGCAGCGGCCTTCTTAACCGGCTTCTTGGCGGCTTTCTTCTTCACGGCCATCTGGTCACTCCTGGTGAAAGGGTCTCGTTTTCCCTGCGGAGATTCAACTTCCGAGAGAAAATCTAAGAAGGCCCCCTGGGAACACAATAGGGAAACCGCCTTTTTCCCCCTGGGGACCACTCGTCCTCCCTCGGGGAACGGCCTAGATTCCCTCGGAATTCGACCCGGTTGACGCCCATGACGCTCGTTTCGTACGTCTCAGGACCCTCGGAAAAGTCGCTTCTGGGCCGGACGATCGGCGCCGAATTCGACCGCATCACCGGGCTGTTCCCCGACGCGCTGGCTGTCGTGAGCCGCCATCAGAACGTCCGTTTCACCTATGGCGAACTGCACCTGGCCGTCGAGCGGGCCGCCCGCGCGTTCCTGGCTCTCGGGGTGGAGCAGGGCGACCGGGTCGGGATCTGGGCCGGCAACATGGTCGAGTGGCTGATCGTCCAGTACGCCAGCGCCAAGGTCGGCGCGATCCTCGTCAACGTGAACCCCGCCTACCGCCGCCACGAACTCCACTATGCCCTCGGCAAGTCCGGGGTGAAGGTCCTGGTGGCCGCCCGGAACTTCCGGCAGACGGACTATCTCGAGATGATTCGCGAAGTCGCCCCCGAGATCCCGGCGATCCATTCGGTGGTCCTGCTGGGAGAGGGGTCCGCCGGGATGCTCGGCTGGGAGGACTTCCTCGAGGGCGGCGGCCCCGCACTCGCCGCCCGGCTCGAGCACCGGGAAGCCGAACTCGACTTCGACGACCCGATCAACATCCAGTACACCTCGGGCACGACCGGCTTTCCCAAGGGCGCCACGCTGTCCCACCACAACATCCTGAACAATGGCTTCTTCGTCGGCGAGGCCTGCGGCTACACCGCTCGGGACCGGATCTGCGTGCCGGTTCCCCTCTACCACTGCTTCGGCATGGTGATGGGCAACCTCGGCGCCCTGACCCACGGCGCCGCGGTGGTCTACCCCGAGGTAGCGTTCGATCCCAAGGCCACGCTCGAAGCCGTCGCCACTGAACGGTGCACCTCGCTCTATGGCGTCCCCACGATGTTCATCGCCCAGCTCCAGCAGCCGGACTTTGCGGGCTACGATCTCTCGAGCCTCCGGACCGGCATCATGGCCGGCTCCCCCTGCCCGGTCGAGGTGATGCGGCAGGTGATCGACCGGATGCATCTGGGCGACGTGACGATCTGCTACGGGATGACCGAGACCTCGCCGGTGTCCTTCCAGAGCCTCCGCGACGACGACCTCGAGCACCGGACCGCCACCGTCGGGGCCGTGCACCCCCATGTCGAATGCAAGATCGTGGACCCCGAGACCGGACGGACCGTGCCGCGGGGAACGCCGGGAGAACTGCTGAGCCGCGGCTATCTGGTCATGCTGGGCTACTGGGACGATGAGGCCGCCACGGCCGCCGCGATCGACCGGGCCGGCTGGATGCACACCGGCGACCTGGCCCTGATGCGCGACGACGGCTACGTGAACATCATCGGCCGGGCCAAGGACATGGTCATCCGTGGCGGCGAGAACATCTTCCCCAGAGAAATCGAGGAATTCCTCTATCGCCATCCCCGGATTCAGGACGTCCAGGTGATCGGCGTGCCCGACGAGAAATACGGCGAAGAGCTCTGCGCCTGGGTCAAACTCAAGGACGGCGACACGGCGACGGAAGACGACATCCGGTCGTTCTGCAAAGGCCAGATCGCCACCTTCAAAATCCCCCGCTACATCCGGTTTTCCGACGCGTTCCCCATGACCGTGACCGGCAAGGTCCGGAAAGTGGAGATGCGGGAAGTCTCGATCCGAGAACTGGGCCTCCAGCAGGCGGCGGCGGTCAAGACGGCGTAAACCGAAAGGCACGGCATGACGATCTCCATCCGGACCACCGTGGCGCTCATGGCGCTGGCGATCGCGGCGAGTCCAGCCCCGGCCCAGAGCTCGCCGCCGCTATCCCCGCTCACCCGGCAGTTCGTCGTCGAGGACCACCCGGTGGTGGTGCTCCGTCACGTCCGGCTGATGGACGGGACCGGCGCTCCGGTGCGGGACAACCAGACCGTGGTGATCCGGAACGGCCGGATCGCCGCGGTGGGCGACGACGCGATCGTCCCGGTCCCCGAGGGAGCGCCGGTGCACGACCTGACTGGCACCACGGTCCTTCCCGGGCTGATCGACCTCCACGCCCACCAGTACTTCTATTCCAGCGTCGGCATGACCCAGATGTCGGTGTCGGGCCCAAGGCTCTATCTGGCCGGCGGAATCACGACGGTCCGGACCGCGGGCGGCCAGATGCCCTACGACGAGATCAATACCAAACGGGACATCGACCGCGGGAACGCGCCCGGCCCCCGGATGATGATCAGTGGTCCGTACCTCGACGGCCCCGGCCGCGGGCCGGGCCACAACCGCCGGCTCGAAACCGAGGACGAAGCCCGCCGCGTGGTGGCGTACTGGGGGAGCGAAGGCGCCACCTGGCTCAAATTCCAGGGTTCGGTTTCCCGCGCCGTCATGGGTGCCGCGATTGACGAGGCCCACAAGCACGGGATGAAGGTCACGGGTCATCTCTGCTCGGTGAGTTTCCGCGAGGCGGCGACCCTCGGCATCGACAACCTTGAACACGGCTTCATCACCAACTCCGACTGGGTGCCGGACCGGCAGCCGGATCAGTGCTCGCCAAAGAACATGCGAATCCAGGCCGATGTGGCCGTCGAGTCCCCGGCAGTGGACTCGACCATCCACGAACTCGTGGCCCGCCACGTGGCCCTGACCTCGACGCTGTCGGTCTACGAACTCTTTGTGCCGGGGCGTGCCAGACTCCCGGAAGAGGCGCTGGTGATGATGGCGCCCGCCGCCCGGGCCGCCGCCCAGGCGGAACTGGACACGACGAACGCGGGACCAGGATTCGTGCCGGTCCGGTTGTTCGACAAGATGATGAAGTTCGAGCGCCGCTGGGTCGCGGCCGGTGGCCTGCTGGCGGCGGGCGTCGATCCGTGGGGTACCGGCAGCCTGCCCGCCTTCGGCGACTATCGCAACTATGAACTGCTGGTCGAGGCGGGCTTTCCGCCGGTCGACGCCGTGAAGATCATGAGCGCCAACGGCGCCCAGGTCCTTGGCCTGCTCGGCCAGACCGGCACGGTGACCGTGGGCAAGCGCGCCGATCTGGTCGTCATCGACGGCGACCCGAGCCACAGCGCCGGCGACATCCGGAAGGTGCGGTGGGTCTTCAAGGACGGCATCGGCTACGACTCCGCCAAACTGATGGCCTCGGTCCGGGGAATGGTCGGCATTCAATGAGACGCCTCGGCGGGCTGGTCCTCGTGGCGGCGGTCCTGGGGCCTCCGGCGGCGTCCGCCCAGCAGAACCTCCGCCAGGCGATGCTGGTCGCCGAAGATGCCCGGCAGACGGGCGACCTGGCGGTGGCACCCCTGATCCGGGGCCTCGCGAGCCGGGATCCGGTCGTCGCGGCCGCCGCGGCCCGCGGTCTCGGACGGTTCGAGAACCGGGCCTTTCTCGGACGCCTGGCCCCGCTGATCCGGGACGCCCGCCCCCAAGTGCGGGTCGCGGCGATCCACGCGTTAGGCCAGCTCGGCCGCGACTCGCTCGCCACCGACAGCGTGACAGTCCTGCTCCTCGGCGTCGTCCAAGGACAGGCCGAGCCCGCCACGCTGGGCGCCGTGGTCCGTTCTCTGGGGCGCTTGCCGCTCTGGAATCGCGACCTCACCCTCCGGGTCACCGGCGTACTCGAGCGGGCGCTCGAGCGTCGAGAGCCGCTTGCGCTGGTGGTCGATGCCGTTCGCGCGGTTGAGGCGTGGACCCGGCTTGCCGGGAAAGGCGCCGACCTCGGGCCGGCCGCCCGCGCCAGGCTCGGGCAACTCGCCGTGCTCCGGAGCACCGACCAGGCGAACGCCTCGCGAGTCCGCCGGGCCGCGGCCAATACCATCATTCACACCGACGCCGACCCAGTCGTCGCGCGGCTGGCGACCGATCCGGATCAGGAGGTGCGCCGACTGGCGGCGCTCTGGGCCGGTTTGCCCGCGGCGGCTCTGGGACACGAGGTCCTTGGCGGTCTGCTCACCGACCCCGCGCCCATGGTGCGGATCGAAGCGATCCGGTCGTGGGGCCAGCGCAAGTTCACCGCCGCCGACTGCGCCCCGCTGATTCGGGCCATGAAGGATTCGGTGGTAGCCGTGGCGCTCCAGGCCATCGACGGCCTGCTGCCGACCTGCGCCGGCGTCGTTGCGGCGCTCAAGCCGATGGTGGACTCCGTCGCGGACACCTACCGCGGCCACGTCGGCACGGTAGCCAGCTGGCACCGGGGTGCCCATGGGCTGGTGGCCCTGGCCCGGATCAGCCCCAACGAAGCCAAGGTCGTCCTGAGCCGAGCGGCGACGTCCACCATCTGGCAGATCCGGATGTACGCCGCGCGGGCGGCCGCGGTCGTGGGTGATGCCGACCGGCTCGTGCTCCTGGCCGACGACCCCTCGGACAACGTCCGGGATGCGGTGGTCGACGCGCTGCTCAAGGTCCGGGGCCATGCCGCGGACTCGCTCTACCGGGTCCAGCTGGCCCGTCCGGGCTACCAGGTGATCCAGAGCGCGGCGCAGGCCCTGGCCGGGGCCACCGATCGGCTCAGGGCTGTGATGGCGCTGGAGACCGCGCTGGCGCGCATCACCCGCGACCGGAAGGACACCTCGCGTGATCCCAGGATGGCGATTCTGGAGCGACTGGGCGAGCTCGGCGAGGCCAGTCTGGCGCCGCGCCTCGAGCCCTACGTCGTCGATTTCGATCCGGCGGTGGCGGCCCGGGCGGCCGCGTTGATCGGGAAATGGACCGGCCACCAGCCGACCGCGGCGCCCCGGCCGCTGCCGACCCCGGCGCTGGTCTGGGCCGACGTGGCCGGAATGAAGACGGTTCGTCTCCGGATCGAGATGGCCCGGAGCTCGGGTGGGGGAGCGTTCGACATCGAGCTCTATCCTGATCTGGCCCCGGCCACGGTTGCCCGGATCGTCGGCAACGCCCGCAAGGGCTACTACGACGGGCTCACCTTCCACCGGTTCGTCGCCAATTTCGTGATCCAGGGCGGGAGTCCCGGTGCCAACGAATTTGTCGGCGACGTCCACTACATGCGCGACGAAGTGGGCCCGATCTCACATGAACGCGGGACCATGGGCATTTCGACCCGCGGGCGCGACACCGGCGATTCCCAGTTCTTCGTCAACCTGGTGGAAAATCTCCGGCTCGATTTCGACTACACGGTGTGGGGCCGGGTCACGGCGGGCATGAACGTGGTGGACGGAGTGCTGGAGGGGGACGTAATGGAGCGGGTGTCGGTCATTGACGGGCGGGCATTTCGGGGGCAACGTTGAAGGCGGCTGGATCGGCGGATGGACCACACAAGGGAGGACCGATGGTGAAGGCTTTCGGAATGAGTTTCGCGGCGCTGGGTTTGCTGGTGGCGGTGGGCGTAACGCCGGCGACGGCCCAGAAGAAGGACCGGAACGTGATCACGCCGGACGAGATCAAGGAACGGTCGGAAATCACCAACGCGTACGACGCGGTTCGGATGCTCAGGTCCCCATGGCTCCGGGTGGCTCGAGCCAAGGGTGGGCTGGGCTCCGCCTCCTTCGGCGGCGGCTCGGCTCGGCCATCGGCCAAGACCACCGGGAGCGAGGACAACCCGACCGGTAGCATCGATGCCGCGAGCCAGACGGCCAATAGCAGCCGGAGCCAGATGCTCGACGATCAGGCCAGCAAGAAGTCCGGCCCGGTCGCCTACATCGACGATGTGAAGGTCGAGGAACTCGAGGATATCCGGAACGTCCGGGCCGACGAAGTGGCGGAAATCCGCTACATGAATGGCAACGACGCGTCGGGCCGCTACGGCGCGGGCCACGAGTCCGGCGCCATCCTGGTCAAGACGAACCGGATCAAGCACTGATTCCGGCCGGATGACCAAGCGGGCGGGTGGCTTTCGATGCCACCCGCCCGCCTTTTTTCAGTGAGTTACCCCTGGATCAGGGCTTGCGGCTCAGCGTAAAGCTGCCGCCGGCGACGACCGCCCCACCCTGGCTGGCTTCGAGGGTTCCGGTGACTTTGACGCCGTCGGAGCTCAGGGTCCCCGTGAACTTCACGTCGTATTCACCGAACACCTGCGTCCAGATGATCTTGTCGCCATCGGCGGTCACATCCTTGGGCTCGCCCGGGGCCGGGGCATCGCCACTTAAGGAATTGGCCACCTTCCAGGCGGAGGGGCCCTTCGTGACGGTCAGCGTCATGATGCCCGAGGGGCCGTCGGTGGTGTAGTTCCCTTCCCACGCGCCGGCCAGTTTCGGGTTGGCGGGGGCGGCGGCCGTGGCGGCGGATCCCTGGGCATGGGCCTTGGGGGCGATCACGGCGCCAAGGGCGGCCATGGCGCGGTGCATTCGTTCTTGACTGGCGTGAAGAAGGAGGAATCGGCGGGGT
>JANXXJ010000048.1 GCA_025350665.1 Gemmatimonadota bacterium
TCACCGAGCCTGGCGCCGGCAGCGATGCTGGCGGCACCGCCACGACCGCCGAAGACAAAGGCGATCACTTTGTCCTCAACGGCTCGAAGATCTTCATCACCCACGCCGGCGTTGGCGAAATCTTCTCGGTAACCGCCCGGACCGAGCCCGGCACGGGCCACCGTGGCATCACGAGCTTCATCGTCACCAAGGACACCGTTGACTTGGCGGAGGCGGCGCGAGTCGGTGTCGGTCATGCCCCCGATCTGCCGAAGATCGCCGGTGTCAACGCCGGGAAAAAGGAAGACAAGATGGGCTGGCGGGCCAGCGATACCCGTGAACTCCATTTCGACAACGCGATTGTGCCGAAGGAGAACATGCTCGGGCCCAGGGGCGCGGGTTTCGTGAATTTCCTCAAGACCCTCGACGCCGGCCGCATCGGCATCGCCGCGCTGTCCCTCGGCATCGCCGAAGGGGCGTACGAGGCGGCCCGCGAGTATGCCGGTACCCGGAAACAGTTTGGCCGCTACATCGGAAGCTTCCAGGGCATCAGTTTCAAGCTGGCGGACATGGCGACCGAAATCGAGGCGGGGACCCACCTCCTCTACACCGCCGCCCGCCTGAAACAGGCCGGCAAGCCCTTCAAGAAGGAAGCGGCCATGGCCAAGCTCTTCTGTTCCGAGCTGGCCATGCGGGCCACGACGCAGGCGGTTCAGGTGTTCGGCGGCTATGGCTACACCTCCGACTACCCAGTTGAACGGATGATGCGCGACGCCAAAGTCTGTGAAATCGGCGAGGGGACTAGTGAAATCCAGCGGATCGTGATTGCGCGGCATATCCTCGGCAACGTGGTCGACGGTTGATCCGGGATCGGTTTTCGGGTGGGGGCGGCGCGCCTGTGAGGTGACCCGCCCCGCGCTATTTTGATGGCTTCCCCCTAACCCCCTTTCCCATATATACTTACCATATGCTGACCGTCCTCGGTGGCCTCCGGGCCCTTTTCAAGCGCCCCCCATCGGGGGCGGCCGTGGCGTTGGTGCAGTGGGGTAGTTCGATGTTTCGCATCCTTGGCCACCGGTGGCGAACCTGGTCGCTGAGCCGTCTCGTGCCTCCCCCTCAAGGCGACCCGCCCCCGTCCCGGACAGCCCCCGGCCAAAAAGTGCCGGCGGCTGTCCAGGCTCGTTCGCGGCGCCCGGGCTTGACACGGCTCAGAACCGAAACCGAGCGCGGCTTTCCGCGCCGCCGTCAGTCGACCAATGGAACCGTTCGGCCGTTGGGGCAAGCTGCCCCGATGGTCATTCACCTCTTGATGGCCGGGCTCGATCGGATGGCGGGGTCTGACGACTCCGCCGCCCATCGTCCGGATTGGGGTTATTCTCGTGAAGCGCGAGATTCTCATCACCAGTGGCCCCCGGGAAACCCGGGTTGCCATTCTCGAGGACGACCGCCTGGCGGAACTCATGGTGGATCGTCCGGACCATCGTCGGATCGTCGGCGACATCTATCTGGGCCGGGTCGACGCGGTCCTGCCCGGAATCCAGGCGGCGTTCGTGGATATTGGCCTCGAGAAGAGCGCCTTTCTCCACGCCTCGGATCTGCTCGAGCCTGACGAAGACGACGAGCCGTCCGACAAGGACGACATCGATGACATTCCCGATCCGGACTCGGCCGAGGCCCCGGAGGCCGAGGTGGACGAGGATGGCAAGGGACGCCGTGGCACCCGCCCGAGCGAGCCTCGTCAACGCGAGGTTTCGAGTCGTCGGGCCGTTCCGAACATTGCCGAGATTCTGAAGAAGGGGCAGACCCTCCCCGTCCAGGTCACCAAGGAACCCATCAGCACCAAGGGCTGCCGGGTCACCGCCCAGATATCGTTGCCGGGGCGTTTTCTCGTGTACATGCCCTACGCCTCTCGGGTCGGCGTGAGTCGCAAGATCGAAAGCCGTGAACAGCGCGCGAAGCTCCGGGAGATGGTCGCCAAACTGCTGCCCGAGGACGCCGGGGGCGTGATCATCCGGACGGTGGCCGAGGGCGTGACGGAGGAGCACTTCAAGCGGGAAATCGACTCGCTGATTGCCCAGTGGAAGAAGGTCAAGCGGAAACAGTTCTACGTCCGCCGGGCGCCGGCGCTGCTTCAGCGGGAGGCCAGCCTCACCCGCGGACTCATTCGGGATGTCTTTTCGGACAAGGTCGATGGTCTGTGGGTGGACTCGAAGGAGGTCCACCAGGAGGTCGAACAGTACCTGGAGCAAGTCGATCCCGAACTGATGGCCCGGGTTCACGAGTACGACGAGCCGCTGCCCCTGTTTGACAAGTTCGGAATCGAAGCAGAGATCAAGAGCCTCTTCAAGCCCCGGGTCGAGTTGCCGACGGGCGGTTCGCTCGTCATTCAACCGACCGAGGCTCTGGTTTCGATTGACGTCAACACTGGCCGCTACACCGGCAAGAAGGACCCCGAGAAGACGATCCTCAAGACGAACCTCGAGGCCGCGCGGGAGATCGCCCGGCAGCTCCGCCTCCGGGACTTGGGCGGGATCATCGTCTGCGACTTCATCGATATGGAATCCCGCGGCAACCGGGATCGCGTTCTCCAGGAATTGAGGGGTCACCTGGGGCGCGACCGGGCCAGGACCAAAGCCCTTGCCGTATCCGATTTGGGTTTGGTCGAGATGACCCGCCAGCGGGTTCGTTCGTCTCTCTACGCCTCAATGACGGCCGAATGCCCCCAGTGCCTCGGGACCGGCCGGGTCTTCACGCCCGAGGTGGTGGCTCGGCGGGTCGAGCGTTCGCTAAAGCGCTGCGGGCTCGAGCGGCGGGAGAAGCAGATCTGTGTCCGGCTTCACCCCGAGGTGGCGCTTTACCTTCGGGAGGAGGAGCCCAAGGTGATCGGCGCAGTAGGGAAGATCGCGGGGCTGGACATCGAGCTCAGGGACGATCCAACGATGCACCCCGACGAGTTTCGGTTAATGAGCCGTCCCGGGGGTCGGGACGTGACCGAGCTCTACGCCGTCGCCTGATTTGGAAAAGGGGGGGCTTGCCCTATCCCATTTCTCCACCTAGCTTTAAAGGCTTTCTCGAAACCGTGGAATTTCCCGATGTACGCGATTTTCAAGGCCTTAGGCCACCAGTTCAAAGCCCAAAAGGGCGACAAGGTCCGTCTTCCGTTGATGGAGGCCGAGCCGGGCGCCAAGATCACCTTTAGCGAGGTGCTTCTTACGTCTGACGGGACCACCATTCGGGCCGGCACTCCGTTGGTACCCAACGCGGCCGTCGAGGCCGAGGTCGTCGGGGACACCAAAGGGGAAAAGATCTACGTCTTCAAGTTCAAGCGCCGCAAGAACTATCGCCGGAAAACCGGCCATCGGCAGAAGTACACCGAGGTCCGTATCACCGACGTGAAGGCAGGCTGAGATGGCTCACAAGAAGGGCGTCGGCTCCTCCAGAAACGGACGGACCAGCAACCCGCAGTATCTGGGCGTCAAGCGATACGGCGGCGAACAGGTCACTGCGGGCAACATCATCGTTCGCCAGCGGGGAACCAAGTTCCATCCGGGAAAGAACGTCCGGCGGGCCAACGACGACACGCTGTTTGCACTTGTCGATGGTTTCGTGACGTTCGAATGGCGATCAAAGGGGAAACAGCAGATTTCGGTTTATCCCGCGACCGCCGCGTCGAACTGACGGCTGAAGGTTCCTGGAGGGCCAGGGGCGGCGAAAGCCGCCCCTTTTCGTTTTGAAACCTCCCCCGCCCGGTTATCGTCCGTCGTGGATCGGGTCGCCCTCCCTTCGAGGGTCAGCCCGCACGCCATACCAGGGAGGTTTCAATGTCCATCTTCGATCGGTTCAAAACCGAAATTGACCAGTTCGGTGACCGGGTCAAGGAAGCCGTCGAGTCAAGCAAACTGCACGTCGAGCGCTCGAGCCTTGTCGCTGTCCGCGCCAAGATCGCCTACCGTCTTGGCATGATGACCTACAAGAAGGAACGGGGCGGGGAGATCAACCAAGGCGAGATCGACGCGATCTTTGGGCAAATGGACGACGTGTCCGCCAAGATCACCAAGATCGACAGGGAACTTGACGGGATGGACGGCGAACCCGTTCACGTCGACGAGAAGCCGGCGCCGCCCGCCGAACCCGGCGACGCCGAGGTCGTGAGCTAGGTGCAGGTCGTCGGGCAGCCGGCGCTGAACCGGACGTGGGTGCTCACGGGCGCGCCCCCGAACGTTCCCTGGCCGTCGAACAGTCCGATGAGGCTCAGCGTGCTGCTTCGGTCGATCTGGATGGCCCCCGCCGTCAGGGCCACCGGGGCTGCGCCCGGCAGCCTGAGCACCGCCGACATGGCTGGCCCGATCGCCGTCGTTCCTTTCGGCGGCGCTGCCTGACCGGTGATCGTCAAAATCGGGGTCGTTTCACCCGCGACCACCATCTCGAGTTTGAAGCCGCTCTGGGTGCCAAACCCG
>JANXXJ010000051.1 GCA_025350665.1 Gemmatimonadota bacterium
CCCAAGGACTTGGGCCACGGCACGACAAGTGGCCCGGCCGTTGCTCTGAGGCCTAGTGCACCACACAATGGGCGCATCGATGAAGAGAGCCATTGCGGCCATCCAGCTGCCTGAGGAAACCTCATGACCCGGATCAATGCCGTTGTTCTCGCACTCAGCCTGGCCGCACTGGCCGGATGCTCCACAGGTCCCAGTACCGGAGGCCTGAACCACACCTGGTACCTGGCCACGGTGGACGGCAAGCCCCTCCCGACCCAGGCGGACCTCCCGGATGGCTATCAACTGGAAAGCGAGTACCTCGTCTTCCCCGGCGACGTGCGACCTCGATCGGGCGACCAGCCCTCAGGCCTGGTGACAATCACCGAGGCCTATCGCGCGCCGACCCTGCCCGTCCAGGAATCCTCGGCCCGGTACGGATACCAGCTGGACGGGGCTGAGCTCCATATCAATCTCTGCCCCATGGGCGCCCTGTGCATCATGCAGACGGAATTGGTCGGGTCGATCGGACCCACGACGGCCACCCTCACCCACTACCTCGGCGGCCAGGCGAAGAGCGTCTATCAGTTTGTCCTGATGCCGGCGATGCCGGACTGAGCGGTCCGGGTCGATGTCGGCGGGAGCCCTGCCACCCTGACGCGTCTGCCTGTTATGCCTCGCGGACCCGGATCGGGAGTGTCACCATGGTCTTGCCAAGCCACTGAAGCCGCTTCTGGACCGCCATCGGGGTCTCATTGTGGAGGAAGCGCTGGTACCAGCGCTCATCCTGGAAGATGAGCCGACCGGCGAAAAACGTGGTGCGAGGATAGGTCGCGGCCACCTCGAGACAGAGCCGTTCGGCCTCCTCGACCACATCGGTCCCCACGCCCATCCGGCTCGCGGCACCGAGACCCATGCCGTTCGCCAGCCGGACGTACTCGTCGAGCGAGTCCTGGGTTCGGAGCTTGAGCTGGGCCAGCGCCTCCTCGCCCTTGAACTCCCCGGAGTCGATCACGGCCACCGAGATGAATACCAGGTTCCCGAAGTGCCCGGGGAATGCTCGCACCGCGTTCAGCACGGTGTGAATGCCGACCCCGTTGTACCCCGAGACCAGAACCGCGGCCGTGGGACGGGCCGGATCGACTGGAACCGGCTCGCCGGCGGCCACCGGGAGATCGTTCAACTGCTCGTAGAGTTGGCGCACGTGGCTGGCGGCGCCCCGGTAGTGGCGCCGGATCAGGGAGAACAGTAGCACACACGCCGCGGTCACCGTCAGCGTAATCCAGCCGCCCTCGCGAAATTTCTCCAGGATGGTGATGACCAGGATCGTCGCGCACAGGAGAAATGACCCGCCGAAGAGCGCCACCCGCCGCAGCCAGCGCGGGTCGGTGCGCCGCTGCCCGATCCAGTGGATCAGCATCCCGAGCATCGAAAGCGAGAATGTCAGGAAGACGTTGATGCTGTACATCACGATCAGGTGCCCGACGTCGCCCCGGGTGTAGAGGAGTGCGACCAGCGAGGCGCCCCCCATCAGCACGATCCCGTTTCGGGTGGTCAGCCGCTCGCTCAGCGCGGAGAATCGGTGCGGCACCCAGGAGTCCACCGCCATGTTCGCCAGCACCCGCGGTCCGTCAATGAATCCGGCCTGCGCCGCCACGACCAGCAGCAGCCCCTCGGACAGCATGGTGACGATCACGAACACGCCGCCGAGCGGCCAGCCGCCCGCCATCCGTTCGACCAGCACGGCGTTCATGGTCTTGCCCGCCATCGGCCCGACGCCCCAGAGCAGGTAGCAGATCAGCAGGCCCGATGCCGTGATCGCCAGAGAGAGCGCCATGTACGTCATGGTGCGCTTCGCGGTCTGGACCCTCGGTTCCCGCATGATCGGAATCCCGTTCGAGACCGCCTCGATCCCGGTGTAGGTCCCTCCGCCGAGCGAGTACGCCCGCACGAAGAGCAGGGCCAGCCCGGCCATGCCGACACCCGACATCCCCTGCGCCGCGCCCGACCGGATGGTGGCGGCCGTCGCGGCCACCTGGGGCAGGTGCGCCAGGATGCCGTAGCCCAGCACGACGGCATGGGTGACCAGGAAGATCAGAAAGACCGGCACCAGCGCGATCACCGACTCGCGAACGCCCCGGATGTTGAGCACCGTCAGCGCCAGGACAAAGCCGATCTCGATCGTGAGCTTGAACGGCAGCCAATGCGGCGGGAGAAAGCTGAAGATCGCGTCCCCGGCCGCCGCCAGACTGGTGGTGATGGTCAGCACGTAGTCCACCAGCAGCGCCGTCCCGCTGACCACGCCGGCCCGCGGCCCCAACAGCTTCGTGGCCACCACATACCCACCCCCGCCGTGCGGGAACTGCTCGATGATCCGGCTGTACGCCGCCGCGATCAGAAAGACCGTGGTGGCCATGAGCAGGGCCAGGGCCAGGGCGAGCCAGGTCTGCTGGCCGAGGGCGATAAACGCCGCCTCCGGACCGTAGGAAGAGGACGAAAGGCCGTCCGCGCCCAATCCAACCCACGCGAGGAACGGGATCAGAGAAAGGCGGTGAAAGAGATGGTCGTCGTCCAGAGACCGAGGCGCACCGAAGAGCGCCCGGCGGAGACGGGACAGGAGGTCGGGCTGAGCGGGCATGGCCGCAATGATAGGGCAAGCCGCGTTCAGGAAGTGTTAAGGCCGACCGCGGAGCCGGCAGGGCGTTGGGACCGTCAGGCCGAGATCACGCCCCGCCCAACCAGCCGCGAAAGCTGCTGCACCACCCGACGCTGGCCCGCCTTGTCGCGGGTCGCAATGAATATCGTATCGTCGCCTGATATGTTGCCGAGAATATCCCCCCAGGCCAGCCGGTCCAGCGCCACGCCAACCCGGTTCGCCTCGCCCGGCGGCGTGTGGACCACGATCAGGACATCCCCCGCCGCCGTACACGCCAGCACCCCCTCGACGATCCGCTGCTCGTCCTGATCCGGCCGCGCCGGCCTCGTAATCATCGGCCGATGGTAGATCCCTTCGACCTTCACAAGATTGAGCGCCGCGATGTCACGGCTCACCGATGACTGGGTCAGATCCCAACCCTCGCGGGCCAGCGCATCGGTAAGCTCTTCCTGGGTGTGAATCCGGTGGGTCTCGATCAGTTCGAGAATCTTGAGATGACGCTGCCGGCGGTCGCCGCGAATCATCGGCTCCTCCGCCCGGCCAGCTTGGTCATCGCCCGCTCGAACCGGCCCCGCTCGAGCCGGCCGGTGCGCTCCTCTGCCGCCAGCCGGCGCCTGGCCTCGGCCAGATCAAGGTTGCCCACACCACCGGTGCTCCGGCGCCGCGCCAGTAATTGCGAGGCTGTCGGCGCCGGGAACGTCTCACCCTGTTTGAGCGCGGCCGCCACGTCGCGATACGCCTGGCGGAAGGGCACGCCCCGCTCCACCCGGCGCATCACTTCGTCGGTCGCCAGCGTGCCGCCGCCGAGCGCCGCGAGGCCCCGGGCCTTGTTCACGCCGAGGGCCGGCACCACCACCGTCATCATCGCGAGCATCGCACCGGTATGCGTGAGCCCTGCGATCAGCGGCTCCTTCATCAGCTGAAAGTCCCGGTGATAGCCGCTGGTGAGCTTGGCCCGCAGCGCCAGCGTCGTGGCCAGCGCACCCTCCACCGTGGCCACCCGGGCCCGGGTCAATTCGAAGACGTCGGGATTCCGCTTGTGCGGCATGATGCTGGAGCCCGTCGCAAACGCAGCCGGCAGTTCCAGCAGTCCAAACTCTTCGCCCGAGTAGAGGATCACGTCGCTGGAGAGCTTGGCCAGCTCATGCCCCAGCTGCACGCACCAGAACAGCGCCGCCGCCTCGATCTTGCCCCGCCCGTTCTGCACCCCGCCCACGGCGTGCTCGATTTCACCGAAGCCCAGCGCCCGCGCGGCCACCTCCCGTTTGAGCGGCAGCGGCACCCCATACCCCGCGGCGCTCCCCAGCGGCGAACGATCCACCATGGCCCACACCGGCCCGATCCCGCCTAACGAATCGAGCAACCCCTCCGCCAGGGCCGCCGCCCAGAGCCCCGCGGACGACGGCATCGCCCGCCGGGTATGAGTGTAGCCCGGCCACAGGGACTTCTGGTGCCGGCCCGCGAACTCCAGCAGTACCCGCGCCAGCCGGGTGCCCTGATCGTGGATCTGCAGCAGCTGGTGCTTGAGATAGAGACGAAGATCCGTCGCCACCTGATCGTTCCGAGACCGCCCGGTATGGACCCGCTCGCCGGTGGAGCCCAGCCTCCGGGTGAGCCACCCCTCGACCGCCGAGTGGGCGTCCTCGTGCTCGGACCCGATCGCCAGCCGGCCGCGGTCCACCGCCGCGAGCGCTTTCCGGAGTCCCGCTCTCAGCTTCCGGTAGTCGGTATCGGTGAGCAGCTTCGAGGCCCGGAGCCCCTCGATGTGCCCCAGGCTTCCCAGAACATCCCAGCGCAGCAGCTCCCGGTCCCACTCCCGATCTTCTCCCACCGTATACGCCAGCACCAACGAATTGGCGGCGCTCGCTCCGGACCACAGCGTCTTCATTTGAGATACTCCTCGGCCAGCGCCCGGTAAAACCGGCGGGCCTGGGTCACTTCAGGAAGGTCGACGCACTCGTCCGCGGTGTGCGAGCGCCGGCTGGTTCCGGGCCCGCACTTGATCGCGTCGGCCTGCCGGACGAAAACCCAGTCGGAGCAGGTCGGGCTGCCGAACGCCTTGGCGGCCGGGTTCACCCGCTGCGCCGCTGCCAGGAGCCGGGAGCCGGCCGGCGTTTCACAGGGGACCAGACGCTCCGACGTGACCACGACGTCGCAATCGAGCGCCGCCCGCAGCGCCGCGCCGATTTCGGGATGATCCCACGACGGCGTGCTCCGGATATCGAGCACCGCCTTGGCCGACGGCGGCGTGACGTTCCGGCTCACGCCGGCCTCGACCATGGTGGCGGTGATGGTGGTCCGGCCCAGGATCGGATGCTTGCGATCCTGGCAGAGCGACGGCAGCTTCACCAGATCGGCCGCGAGCCTGGTGATCGCATTGGTGAAATCACCCTCGGCGGCATAGCCGGCGTGGCGCTGGTCGCCGCGGGCCACCAGATCCACCATCATCAACCCGCGCTGCGCGATCGCGATGTCGAGATTGGTCGGCTCCCCCACCACCGCGGCCGTGATCGGCGGCAACGACGCAACGGCCCGGCCCATCGTGGTGTTCCTGGTTTCCTCCCCCAGCCCCAGCACCACCATCAGCGTACCACCCACCTCGGTCCCTCGCTGTTCGGCAAAGTCCAGGGTGGCGAGGAGCATCGCCGCCACCGAGGCCTTGGCATCGCCGGACCCGCGGCCAAACAGGAGGTCGCCCTCGATGGTCGGTATGAACGGATCGCGCGTCCACCCTTCGCCCGGTGGCACCACATCGAGATGGGAAATCAGCGCCAGGCTGCGGCCGGGACGTCCGGTCTCCACCAGCACCTTGACCCCCGTGTCGTCGCGGACGACGTCGAGCCCGAAGCCCCGAGCGGTCTCTTCGACCATCCGGGCGATCGCCTCCTCGGTGCCGCTCACCGACGGCACCGCGACCAGCGCTTTCAGCAGCTCGACCTCGTTCCGGAGCGTCATTCGGCCAGTTCGCCCCCGACGTACGTCGCTTTTTCCTTCTGCGCCACGATCATCGTGCCGGCGCCCGTTCCGGTGAACACTTCCTGGAGCAGCGAGTCCGTCCGCCGGCCGTCGATGATGTGGGTCCGGTCGACCCCGTTGGTGACGGCCCGAATGCAGGCCTCGACCTTGGGCCTCATCCCGCCCTGCAACGCACCCGATTCCATCAATTGCGAGAGATCGTCCGGGTCGGCGAACGTCACCAGGGTGGCGGGATCGTTCCGGTCCCTCAGCACGCCGGGCGCGCCGGTCATGAAGATCAGCTTCTGGGCTTTCGTCGCCACCGCAATCCGCTCGGCCACGGTATCGGCGTTGACGTTATAGACCGCGCCCTCGCGGTCACCCGCCAGGGAGCACACCACCGGCACGAATCGCTGGTCGAGCAGGGTCGTGAGCACTCGGGCATCCACCGCCTGGATGTCCCCCACGTGGCCGTAGTCCACCGTGCGGACGACACCGGCATCGTCCTTGACCGACACCGGGGGCCGCCGAACGGCGGTGAGGAGATCGGCGTCCACGCCGGAGAGCCCCACGGCCTGGATGCCGTGATGACGGAGGGCGCAGAGCAGCTCGAGGTTGACGGTGCCTGAAAACACCATCTTGGCCACGTCGAGGGCGGCATCATCCGTCACCCGCCGACCCGCCACGATCTCGGGCTCCTGGCCGAGCCGGCGGCTCAGCGCGGTCGCCTGCGGGCCTCCCCCGTGGACGATGACGATCCGGATCGACAGGCTGTGGAGCAGGGCCAGCTGCGCGGCCACCTGGTCCAGCACGTGGGGGTCGGAGACGACGTCACCGCCGACTTTCACGACGAAGACGTGATCGCGATAGGCGCGCACATAACGAAGCGCACCCTTCAAGCCAGCCAGGGGCCGAGCGGTATCATGCGGCGACATCTACTTGGCTCCGATCAGGTCCAGGAGCATGGCCCGCTGGACGTGCAGTCTGTTTTCGGCCTGATCCACGACCACGGAATTGGGTCCATCCAGCACCGCGTCGTCGATTTCCACGTTGCGACGGACCGGCAGGCAGTGCATCACGATGCCCTTCCCGGCCTTGGTTGCCTTGGTACCCGCCATGGTCATCCGCCAGTCGCGGAGGCCGGCCCGATGGGCCTTCTCCTCGTCCGGACGGCCGTAATACTGGAGCGATCCCCAACTCTTCACATACACCGCGTCGGCGCCGACGGTGGCGTCGGACATGTTGTTGGCGAGGGTGACCCGCCCGCCGGCCGCGGCGGCCTGCTGATAGATCACCGCCATGTCGTCCGGATCGAGGTCATACCCCTCCGGCCGGGCGATCACGACCTCCATGCCAAGTTGCGCCGCGGCAATGGCGGCGCTCGCGGGCACCGCGGTCGGCAGCGGCTTCGGATGCCACGCCCACGTCAGGACGAACCTCTTCCCCTTCGGGTTGCCCAGCTTCTCCTGCAGCGTCATCGCATCGGCCAGACCCTGACAGGGATGGCGCCGAGCGCTCTCGAGGTTGATGACCGGCTTGTCGCTGTAGGCGGCGAAGTCCTTGATGACCCGGTCCTGTCGTTCCCGGACCCACTCGGTGCCTTTGGGAAAGACTCTGACCCCGATCGCGTCTGCATAACGGGCCAGCACCCGGGACGTCTCGATCAGGTGCTCGACCGCCGTCCCCTCCATCACCACGCCGCGTTCCGTCTCCCAGCTCCAACTGCCCTTGCCCGGCTCGAGCACGATCATGTGGCCGCCGTGCAAGAACATCGCGGCCTCCATACTGGTCCGGGTCCGGAGGCTCGGATCCATGAACGCGGCGGCCAGAATTTTTCGCTCGAGCCCGCCCTGGACCTCGCCCCGCTTGACCCGGGCCGCGAGCTCGAGAATGGCGGCGAATTTTTCGGCACCGAGATCCTCGGTGGCCAGGAAATCACGCTTTCTCATGACAGCACCCGACGCAGAGCGTCGATCAACAGGTTGGCTTCATTGCGGGAGAACGAGAGCGGCGGCATGAGCCGCAGGATGGCCGGATCGCCCGAGGTGCCGGTGAGGATCCGGAGCCCGAACAGCGCCTTCTGGACCTCGGCGGCAGGGCGGTCGAGTTGCAGGCCCAGCAACAGCCCCCGGCCCCAGACCTTCTGAACCGCCGGGATCTTTTCGGCGGCGCGTCGAATCCGGTCGCCGACCATGACGGCGTTCTCGATCAGCCGCTCCCGCCGGATCACGTTGATCGTGGCGATCCCGGCGGCACACGGCACCGGCCCGCCGCCGAAGGTACTGCCCAGATCGCCGACCTTGAGATTGGCCGTCATCGCGGGAGTCGCCACCATCACGCCGATCGGGAGCCCCGACGCCAGGCCCTTGGCGAACGTGACGACGTCGGGGATCACTTCGAACGCCTCGGCCGCGGCGAAGGACCCGCACCGCCCCACCCCGCACTGGATTTCGTCGAAGATCAGCACCGCGCCTTCGCGGTCGCATGCCAGCCGTGCCGCCCGCAGGAAATCGGGCGAACAGTCCCGCGCACCGGCCAGCCCCTGCACCGGCTCGACGATCACGGCGGCCACCGTATCGTCTACCGCGGCGCTGATCGCGGCCACGTCGTTGAACGGCACCTTCACGGAGAGTGGCATGCCGGCGCGCCGGGCCCCGTCCTCGTACTTGGCTCCGTCGGTCACCGCGAGCGTGGCGACGGTCCGGCCGTGCCATCCGCCCGAGACCGACACGATCTTCTGCCGGCCGGTCACCTTCCGCGCCAGCCCCAGCGCGTTCTCGTTCGCCTCAGCACCGCTGTTGCAGAAGAACACCCGCTTGAGCGGCTCGGGGCAGCTCTCGGCGATCAGGTCCGCCAGCTGCTCCCGGCCGGCATGCGGCAGCACGGTCGAATAGAAGATGAGCGTGGCCGCCTGCTCCGAAATGGCCCGCACGACCTCGGGGTGACAATGGCCGGTCGACGCCACGGCATGGCCGCCGTACGCATCGAGCCACTTCTCGCCCTTGTCGTCGGTAATCCACGCTCCCTGCCCCGACACCGCCCGCAGCGGAAACTGGGCATACACTGGCAACAGCGCCCCTGACATCGCTTCTCCCGTCCGCTAGATCGGAAAGGCGCCCGGCGCTCGGAGACCAGCCGTCTCCTCGAGGCCGAGCGCAAGATTCATCGCCTGCACGGCCTGTCCGCCGGCGCCTTTAATCAGATTGTCGATCGCCACCATCACCACCACCTCGGTACCCGCCCTGGACGTCGCGATGTGAAGCAGCGCGTCGTTGGTGCCCACCACATGGGTCAGTTCGGGCGGTGTGGCCTGCACCCGCACGAATGCCCGATCCGCAAAGGCCTTGGTCGCCGCAGCCACCACCGCCGGCCCTTCAGGACTCCGGAGGCTGGCATGTACCGTGGCATAGATGCCCCGCACGAACGGCCCCGAGTGGCTCAAGAGCCTGGGCATCGCCTCGGCGCGACCGGTCCAGGCACGCCACTGTTCGGCGATCTCGCCCTCATGGCGGTGACCGAGCACCGAATAGCCGAACACGTTGTGCGCGCGCGCCGGATGGTGGGTGGTCGGCCTGGGATGCACGCCCGCCCCGCTCGAGCCGGTGATCGCATACACCGCCGGCTCGGTGGCGAGGGGCGCGTCCTTCAAGGCGTAGAGGGCCAGCTGCGCCGCCGTCGCGAAGCAACCCGGCGCCGCGATGGCCTTGGCACCCCTGAGCTCCGTGCCCCGGATGTCGGCCAGGCCATACTCGAACCGGGGAACGAGCGCCGGCGCGGGATGGACGCCGTAGCAGGTCTCATGAAGCCGGCCGTCGTGAATCCGGAAGTCGGCCGCGAGGTCGATCACCAGCCCGGCGCCCTGGTCGATCACCTCGGCCATGACTTTCGACGACTCGCCATGCTCGAGCGCCAGGAAGACCACGTCCGCGTCCCGGACGGCCTCGGCCGGCGACAGGCCCGCGAACCGGATGTCGGCCAGATGGCGGAGGGCCGGGTGAATGTCGCCTAACGGCTTCCCGGCCTGACTCCGGCTGGTCGCGGTCACCTCGGTGATCGACGGATGCTGGAACAGGAGACGGAGCAGCTCGCCGCCGACGTACCCGGCGGCGCCGATCACCACGACCCGCATCAGGCCGCTCCCTTGGCCGTCATCCAGTCCCGGACCGACGGCTCCACGGCATCGACCAACCCGGCCGAATCGCGGAGAGCGTTGTGGGACGGATGATGAAGCGATCCCGAGATGAAGTCGCGGCCCACCTGGTTGTCGGTGGCGGGGCCGGTGAAGACCGTGATCGGAAGTTTGAACCGGTTGCGGTAGAGCTCGAGTGCGCCCCAGCACGCCACCGGATCGGGCGCCGCCATCACGTGCGCGGCGGCCACGCCCATCAGCTCAGCGTCCTGCAGAATGTCCTGCACGCCGTACTCGCCCAGAATCCCGTCGCCCAGTTCGGCCACGATCACGTCGGGCGACCCCGACTGCCGGCTGGCGAGGTGGTTGAGCAAGCCCTTCGCCACGCCGACCGTCAGGCCGGGATGGGTGCTCGCGATCCCGGCGTCATTGAACGTCAACGCCGCGATGGCGCCGGCATCGAGCATGGCCAGGGTATCCCGCATCAGCGATACGCCGGTCAACTTGGCGGCCGCCACCTTGAGGCCGCGCCGCGACAGACCCCGAACCAGTTCGGTCGCCGCCACCGTCTTGCCGGCGTTCATGCAGGTCCCGGCCACGTAGATCACCGGCGTCGCAGTCGTCAGCGCGGTCGCTGTCGGTACCGCGCCGTCACGGATGCTCGCCGGCCGGCCCACCCGGTCGCCAAGGTCGGGAAACGCCAGCACGGCGCCCAGGACCTCCGCCTTGAACGGCGGGCCGATGTCGGGATTGGAGGATACGCAGCGCCCGAGAATGCCACCCAGGTTGAGCACCTCGATGGTGTCGCCCACCGCAACGGACGCCGGCACTTCGCCCGCGTAGCCCCGCAGAGCACGGCGCGAGCCAAGCGTGCCGGCCAGCACGTCCCCGGCCCGAAGCGCCATCATCCGGCCCGAGGGATCCTCGACGGTGTTGTAACTCGATTTGTCGGTCAGGATCCGGACCGCGAGGATCCGCCCCTCCTCGGCCACGATGTCGTCGCCCAGGATGACGTCCAGCGTGAGCCGGGCGTTCTTGGTCGAGGAGGCGATCCGGTCGAGCCGGACCCGTGTGGTTCTGACCACGTCAGACCTTCTTCGCGGCAACCTTGGCCGCCAGCAGCGAGGGAATGGCGCTGATCCGGGCGAACGCCCGGGCTTCTTCGCCGGTCCAGAGCCGGTTCTCCTCGCCATACGTGGCGACGGAGCGATCCATGAGCGAGTAGGGACTCCGGGTGCCGGTCACCATGAAACGGCCGGGCGAGAAGCGCACCCGGGTTTCGCCGGTCACCCGCTGCTGCGAACTGGTGATCATCGCCTCGATGTCGCGGAGCGCGGGATCGAAGTAGTGGCCCTCATGGATCCGGTCGCCATAGAAGCGGGAGAGATGGTCTTTCCAGAACGTCTGCCACTTGGTGAGCACCAGCTTCTCGAGCTCGCGGTGGGCCGCGATCAGCACGATCGCCGAGCCGGCCTCGAACCCGATCCGGCCCTTGATGCCCAGCGCCGTTTCGCCAACGTGGATGTTGTGGCCGATGCCGTAGGCCTGGCACAGCGCGGACAGACGGCCTACCAGCAACGCACCCTCGATCGTCTCACCGTCCAGCGACACTGGAACGCCGTGATCCCAGGCGATCACATGATCGGCTGCGACGGGGGCGTCGGCGGGTGGATCGAGGAGTTCGGCCGGCGGTGCGGCCCAGGTGTCGTGAGTCCAGCCGCCGCCCCACGTGGTGCCCCAGAGGCCCTTGTTGATACTGAAGGCGCCGGCCTTGGGCGGCACCGGTAGACCGCGCTGTTCGAGATAGGCGATCGATTGTTCGCGGGAGAGATTCTCTTCGCGGATCGGGGTCACGATCTGGAGCGCGGGGGCCAGCACCCGGATGGCCACATCGAAGCGGACCTGGTCGTTGCCGGCCCCGGTCGATCCGTGGGCCACCGCGCCGGCCCCGATCTGCTGGGCCACCTCCACCACCGAAATCGCCTGCTGGGTCCGTTCGGCCGACACACTGAGGGGATAGACCTCACCGCGGAGGACGTTGCCCTGGATCAGGTAGCGAACGAAGCGGTCGAACACCTGTTTCCGGGCATCGACCTCGTGGTGCTGCACGGTGCCGACCGCCAGCGCCTGTTTCCGGATCAGGGCGAGTTCACCCTGGTCGGCGCCGCCGGTGTTGACGTAGACGGTGTGAACGGCGTAGCCCTGCTCGGTGAGGCGGGGAACGCAGTAGCTGGTGTCGAGGCCGCCGGAAAAGGCGAGCGCGATAGTCGGTTTCTGCATAATGCATAAAAATGCAAGAAATCGGCCATCCTCGCAAGACCCCGACCGAAGTCGGGACCTCAGCCGCGGTCGGCAGGGGCGAGCATCAGCCGAAATCGGTAGGGCGGACGTCAGCTAGCCCCACGCCGCCCCGCTTCGCCCGCATGATCCTCCGTGCCAGGTAGATGATTGTCGCGATTGCGGTGCCGAGGATGGCGCACCAGATGATAAAGTCGCCCCACTCACTTCCGCCGAGCCTAAACATCGAAGCGCCATATCCAGCGTAACCTTCCAAGATCTCTCTCACCGAGACACCTCCCATCAGTCCGACAGGTACCAGCAGGATGGTAGCGGTGATGAACCAGAACGCGATGTAGGTGGCGGCGATTCGGACCAGCATGGCAAGGCCCAGCATCGTCCAGTCCTTGATCCTCAGAGACATCAGGCCCCCTTGCTTCCGAACACCTTCATGTAGGCGGCTCGCAAGAGCTGGTAGTTCCGCAGCCAAACATCCGCGGTGATATCCTGTGATCGCTCCATTCCACCACAGAACTCGCATTTGCTATGATTGGGCCCCGGATATTCGGTGGGTCCGTTGGCCCCGGCATGGGCCGGGCTCGTCCCGTCCATGATCGTATGTAGAGCGCGCCCGAGAATTTTCAGCGCACCTTTGCGGTCGCCGTGCGCGATGGCGTCCTGGGCTGCCCCCACAAGGTCATTGATCCAATGCTCACTGCGACTCGTCGCGTCGCGTGGGTCCTGCTGTTCATCGGCGAGGTAGTGGCGCTTGTTGTCCCAGTTGTGAAATAGATCCTCAAAGAGGCTGGCCCTTGCCAAAGCGCGGATGTCACCCTCCGAGGCGAGCCCTTCCAACGCGTGTCTGAGGAGAGCCTTGTGGGCCGCGTGATCCCATAGCCCGAATGGATCCCCAAACCCGATCGGATCCCCGCCGGCAAACCCATAGGCGTT
>JANXXJ010000099.1 GCA_025350665.1 Gemmatimonadota bacterium
GGCACCGGCGTTGCGGGCCCGGGGACTCGCGGCGCCGAAGTATCGCAGCTTGAGGAGCCAGCGGGTCGACAGAACCCGGTTCGCCGCGACCGACCACTGATTGGCCAGGGACGCACTCTGCTGACGGAATCCGTCCGAGGCAAACCGGGCGAAACTCGCGGCCGTGGTCCAGGCTCCGGTCTGTCCGCCGAGTTGGGCCGACATCCGGGAGGTCCCGGCGCTGCCGCCGAGGACGCGGACCCGGGCCTGGAGTGGGCCGCCTGGCATCGAGCTGCTGAAGGCCACGACGCCTCCGCCTGCATTGCCATAGAGTGCGGAGGCGGGGCCGGAGATCACCTCGGCGCGGTCGATGGTGCCCAGGTCGAGGTTGCTGAGCTGGCTCTGGCCGTCGGGCAGGGTCTGCGGGATCCCGTCGAGGAGGATCTTGATGCCACGGATTCCGAAGTTGGCCCGGGCGCCGGCGCCGCGGATGATCATCCGCTGGTCAAGCGACGGATTGAAGCGGTTGGCGAGGAAGACGCCAGGCAGCCGGCCCAGGGATTCGTCGAGGCCGTTCTGGAGTTGGCCGCCGCGAAAGGCGCTGCTGTCGGCGACGGCCACAGGGGCGGGCACGCGGAGCCGGGCTTCGGCGCCGCGAGTCACCCGGACCTCGAGCGTGGGGAGCCGGGCCGCCCGGATCGAATCCCGCCGGGCCGCGGTGGAATCCTGTGCCGTCACCGGACCGACGCCGACCAGCGTGGCGAGGATCACGGTAGGCGACATTCGGATAAACGCAAGCATGAATGAAGGATAGCCTGCTTGATACCGACTTGGGGGAGGGCCTACCTTTCGATCTTCAAGATGAGCGCCGCGACCCCTGATTTCTCGACCCCGCCGTTTGCGGGAGCCCCCGACGCCCGGTTCGAACCCGCGCCGATGGACGGCGTCCTGCCGGAGGACTTCTTCTCGACCTCCAATCTGCCCACCTACGTTCACACCGGCGGTCGGTGGCTGATGCCCGAGCGGCCTCGGATGGACGGCGTGATCGTGAAGCGAAACGGGCGGCTTGAGACCGTCGAGCCCCGACTCGTCAGGCAGGGCGAGCCGATCGCCATCGGACTGGCCGAAGACGGTTCGCAGGGGATCGTGGTCTGGGCGGAGGGGTTCCTGGGGAGGAGTACCAGCGCCAATGAGTTCCGGTTCATGTCCACCGAGGTCAGTCGCGAGCGGCCGGTCAACTACGACGAGCTGGCCGAACAACTCGAGGCCGAACGACGGCGAGGTGGCTACCTCGTCTGGGTCGTCGGTCCGGCCCTGGTTCATTCCCGGGCCCGGGCCGACTTCGAATGGTTCGTTGCCAACGGGTATGTCAGCGCGGTCCTGATCGGCAATGCCGTGGCGGTGCACGACATCGAGGCGGCGATCTACGGCACGACCCTGGGAATGACCAGTACCGGCAAGGCCGCCGAGAGCGGCCATGGCCTTCATATGCGGGCCATCAACCGGATCCGGGCGGCCGGTTCAATCGAGGCGGCGGTGGCGACGGGGATCGTGAGCAACGGGATCATGCACGGCCTCGTCACCCGGGGGATTCCCTTCGTACTGGCTGGTTCGATTCGAGACGATGGTCCACTCCCCGGGGTGATCACCGACTCCACCCGGGCTCAGGACGCGATGCGGGTTCATACGGTGAAGGCCACGGCGGCAGTATTCGTGGCCACGGCCCTCCATGCGATCGCCGTGGGCAACATGTTGCCGGCGTTTCATACCCACCGCGGATCGCCGGAGCCGCTGATGACGATCTGCGTCGACCAGACGGAGTTCGTCGTGACCAAACTCAAGGACCGGGGCACCCACCAGGCGTTCGGCGTGGTGACCAATGCCCAGGATTTCATGCACGTCTTTCGATACTACGTGGACCGATGCCGCCAAACCTAACGACCACCGGCCCCGGAATCGGGGAAGGGTGGAGCCGTCTGCTCGACCCGATCCGCCTGAACCTGCCCGTCGAGGAAATCGACGGCGTGTGGGTCTTCCGGACGATCCGTCACCAGGCCCGCGATTTCGGGACGGCCGTGCTGTCCCGGACCGACGGAGACCGGCGCCGGATCTATACCGCGAGCTATATCCTCACGGTGAAGGGGAAGACCCGCGGGCAGTTCGAGTCGACGATCACCGAGGTCGGCAGCGGGCCGCTCGGGGCCCTCGCGGAACTGCTGGCGCTGGTCCCGAAACGGGCCGAAGACGAGGAGCCGCCGGTCCCAATCGACGTCGAGTCCTGGTTCCCCCGGGAGGTCGAGGCGGTTGCTGACCCGGGATGAGAGTAACGCCCGCGTCGAACGGTTCCGCCGGTACCTGAAAGACCGGCGGCTTCCGGTCACCCGGCAGCGCATCACGGTCGCCGAGACGCTGCTGGCCAGCGAGGATCACCCGTCGATCGAAGTGCTCCGCCGCCGGCTGCTGGACCGTGGCGTCCACGTCGGGTTGGCGACCCTGTATCGCACGGTCGAAGCGCTGGTGGAGAGCGGACAGGTTCTCGCCCATGATTTCGGCGAGGGCTTCAAGCGCTACGAACCGGTTGGCGATCGCCGGGAACACGCCCACCTGGTCTGTCGGCGGTGCGGCGGGGTGACCGAATTCAGCAACGACCGGCTCGAGCGGATGTTCCGGATGACCGCCGACGAGCACCAATTCTACTACGAGCGGCACCGGGTCGAGATCCATGGCATCTGCGCCGAGTGCCGGAGCCGCGATCTGCCTGGCGCGGGGGGACGATGACCGACGGGACCGGGTTCGGCGCATTGCTGGTCGCCTTCGCTGGCGGCATTCTGAGTTTTCTATCACCCTGCGTCCTGCCGCTGGTTCCGTCCTACCTTGGGTTCATCACCGGCTACACGATCGAGGAAATGGGGAATCGGCGCCGGGTGGCGATGATCCATGCCTCCCTGTTCGTCGTCGGCTTCTCCCTGATTTTCATTCTCCTTGGCGCCACCGCGACCGCCTTGGGATCGGCCCTGGTCTACTACAAAGAAGCCATCATGCGGGTGGCCGGGGTGCTGATCATGCTCTTCGGCCTCTATTGCCTTGGCGTCATCAAGCTCGGCTTCCTCTCGCAGGAGCGCCGGGTACATCTCGAGCAGAAACCGCTTGGGCTCCTGGGCTCGGTCCTGGTGGGGATGGCGTTCGGGGCCGGCTGGAGTCCGTGCATCGGTCCGATTCTGGGCGGCATCCTGACGCTCGCGGCCACTGAGGGCAGCGTGGGTCGGGGCATGCTTCTGCTGGCGGTCTATTCGGCCGGGCTGGCGGTGCCTTTTCTTCTCGCGGCCTGGGCCGTCGAGTCATTTCTCGATTGGTTCAAGGCGTTCCGGAAACACATCGGCATGGTGCAGAAGGTCAGCGGCGTGCTGCTGATCGCGGTGGGCTTGATGATCGCGACCGGGCAGTTCACTCGGCTGGCCGGCTACCTGATCAAACTCACTCCGGAGTTCCTTTACAAGCGGCTATAGCCCGTCCGGCGCCCAGCCGTCCACGATCGCAGCGGCCCGGAACAGGCCGTGCGCTACCTGCAGCAGCTTGCCTCTGAGCCGGTGTGGATAGTCCGGGTGCTCCCGAAGGAACCGTGACACGGTCCCGGCAGCGATGGCGGACTGGTGCCCGTCGAGTGCCGCATTCAGCCAATTGGTTGGAAAGAAGAGGTCGCCGGTCTGTTTGATCTCGAGCAGGAGGTCGAGGCTCGGCCGTACATAGTGCTCCGACTCGCGAGCGTGAAGCGGATGGTTCAGGTATCCGAGCGCCTCACCCACCCACGACTCGCGGCGCCGATTGGCCAGGTCGCGAAGACCGGCGAACAGGGAATCGCGGACGGCGGCCTCCGGCGACAGGGCCCGCCGCACGAACCGGAAGCGGGCCAGCCGGTCGGGGTCGGTGATCCCCTTCTCCTCCTGGTCGAGTATCGTCTCGCTTCCGCCGACCCGACGGACGGCCAGCGCCTCCGCCAACTGCGTGTATTGCTGCTCCGCGAGGGGGAGGCCGGCGGGCGTTTCAGCCTTCCGCCAGATCCGCTCGAGCCGGGCGACGCCATCCGGTGTCAGCGCGGTGGCGACAATCGCCTGGAAGTACGCTCCTTTCTTGCCCGGCGTGCCGGCGGCGTCGACGGCCTGCCAAAGGACCCGCTCGACCTCGGGGGCGAACCGGCGCCGAACCGAATCCGCGAGGAACCGCCAGTAGGTCCCGCCGATGAGGCCGAGCAGCTCCTGAGCGATCAGATCATCCTTCTCCTCAGGCAGGGCGGCGAGGGCGGCGGACAGCAGGGCGCCTGGCGCAAGGCGGGCGTCGAGCATTTCTTCCTGCAGCGTCTGCCACCCGGCGCTCCTCGCGACCGGGTCCGGCATCCTGGCCAGGCGATCGATCAGCGCAGTGCGTGAGGTCGAGTCGGTCTCAAACCTCCCATAACCCACTCCGTCGGTACCGGCGAGGACGAATTCCGGCTTGAAGCCCAGCGGCACGATGGTGGTCGGCCCGCGGAGGGCCACCGAGATCTGCCGGGTCGTGTCGCCATCTCCGAGTGTCACCCCGATCCGCTGACGCCACACCAAGCCGCGCTGGCGGGGATCCCGCTGGGTGATCCGCAGCACATCGCCCCGCAGCGTCGTCGCAATGACCGGCCGGCCCGGCTCTTCGACCCAGACGCGACTCCAGCTCGCCAGGTCCTCAGGAGAGAGCCGGTCGAGAATCGAGATCAAGTCGGGCCAGGTGGCGTTTCCGAACTTGTGGCCGGCGAGGTATTCGCGCAGCCCCCGCCGCATCACATCGGCGCCGATGGTGCGTTCGAGCTGGCGCATCACGATCGGTGCCTTCTGGGTAGATGATGGCGCCGTAGAGCTGACCCGCCTCCCGGAGATTGTCGAGCGGCTGCCGGATCGGATTGGTGCCCATGGTGCGATCCGCCCCGTACGCCGTCGGGTGGTTCGCCAGGAAGAACCGCAAATCGTGGTTGATGTCGGGAAATGACGGCCCCACGATCTTCCCGGCCATGAAATTGGCGAAGACCTCTTTCATCCAGACGTCGTTGAACCAGCGCATCGTCACCAGGTCCCCGAACCACATGTGGGCGGTCTCGTGGGAGATCACGCTGGCCCGGCCGAGGAGCTGGTTGCGGGTGGCCGTCTGATCCAGGAACAGGGCTCCGGCGCTGTACCAGACGGCACCGGGATGTTCCATGCCGCCGAACTGGAAGGCGGGGATGGCGAAGAAATCGAACTTCTCGAACGGATACTTGATGCCGGTGTAGTCTTCGAGCCACCGGATCGCCGCGGCGTGGAGGTCGAAGATCGCGTCCTTGTTGCGGGCGACTTTGGCGGAGTCGGTCTCCCGGTGGTACATGGTGAAATGTCGCCCGTCCCGGTCGGCCTCTTCGGTGAAGAGCCTGCCGGCGGCGAAGCTGAACAGGTACGTGCTGATTGGAGCGGTCTCACGGAACCGGATTCGCTTGGTCGATGTCAGGCTGTCGCTCGACTCCATGCCGCCGTTGGCCACGGCGCGCCAGGCAGCCGGAATCGTCAGCGTGAGCCGGTAGCGGGCTTTCAAGTCCGGCTGGTCAAAACAGGGGAACGCCGTGGAGGCACGGTCCGGCACGAACAAGGCGTAGAGGTAGTCACCCCGGCGATTCAGGGCCGCGTCGGTGGCGGTAAAATCGAACGTGATGCGATTGGCGCCGGCTCGCAGCGAGGAGGCCGGGATCGTGATGTGGTCTTCCGTCACCATCGCCATGATCGGGTGGCCGCTGGCATCGCGGACGGTGCCGATGTTCGCGGGCGGCGCCCGAAAGTCGAGGACCACCGCCTCGGCCTTGAACAGCCGGAAACCTACGGTTACGGTGCCGGTGACCGGCGCCGTTGTTTCGGGCACGATGAACTCGACGCCATACCGAACTTCGGATATGGTGGCCGAGCGGTGACGAGCGAGGGCCAGCGAAACACCCGGGGCTGGCGGGGGCGCTGGAGCAGCCGGCCCGAGGACGGCAAGCAGGAGCGCTGAGATCATCGGGACCGAGCCGGTGGGAGGCAGTGGTAGCCTACGTCTGAGGCTCGGCCTGCGGCAAGGGTCTGCGATTCAAGGCAGGTCGTCCCAATTCAGGTCCCGGCGAACACCGGCCCAGATCGAGAGCGGCCCCACCAATATCCTGGTTCCGGCCGAGTTGCCGTCGAGTGATACACGGTAACTGCGGCCGGGGAGGGATACGTTTCTGAACCGCCAGCGGGGTTGGTTGTCGAGGGCGATACCGCAGGAGCCATCCGGGAAAATCTGCAGCCGCACGTGATGCCAGGTCCCGTCGTATATCGTGGAGTCCACTGCGAGCAGGCGATCCCGCTCTCCGCCGGCCGTGGCAACCCGCTGCCGGGCGAGGGGAGACTCGCCGCCAAAGCTGACCTGGCACCGCTCGCTGGGTTGAAGCGGGGCCGCCTCGGTGTGGTGGTCCCATCCGGCCATCGCGGAGAACGCCACCTCGCCCAACAGAGAAATGGTGACCTGTTGCCAGTGGGTCCGATTGACCGGCACCGACACCATCGCGTCGATGCCAAGCCCGCTGTCGGCCGCAAACGATCGGGTGCTGTAGGCTCCGTTGGAGAACGAGCCGTCGCCGTTGTTGAAAAACCCGCGAACGCCGCCTCGCTCGGCCAGCGTGGGATCCGGGATGCCGAAGAATCGCCACCGGGCCCGGGCCCCATCGTCCCAGCGCTCGTCGAGGAGCGTCGTCGCCCGCGACGCAACGACAGTGACCTCCGCCGATGCCTGAAGCCGGCCGCCGGCCGATGCCGTGATCTGGACCTGCCCGGGCCGGTTCGGTCTTAAGTCGCCGGTGAGAGAGTCGATGGTGGCCACTGTGGTATCGGCGGAGGCCCAGGACATCACAGCCGCCGGGATCGCCACGTTCCCTCCGGCGGAGTCACGGGCGACGGTCCGGAGCCGGTATAAGAGGCCGGCCGGGATCGGTCGCCCGGCGCCCTCGATTGCCAATCGGACGGGTGGCCGGGCGGTGACGGCGCCGCGGCGCCACTGAATGCCGGTGATCGGCGACCGGGCCGTGAATGACACTCGCCACTCCGGCGCCGCCGTCGGAAACACGATCCAGGCGACCGCATCCGAATTGTCGACCTGGCAGCGGCAGGCAATCCACTGACCGTCGGGACTGATGGTTGCCGCCTTGGGGCTCGGTGTGTTCATCGGGCGCTCGGTGCCGGCGTCAACGTCGAGCGCCACGAAGTGCCGCCGCTCGACACCCTCCACGATCAGAATGACCTCGGTCGGCGACGACCATCCGATCGCCACCTCCACGTTGGCGATTCGGTGACATTGTGCCCGGCGGCCATCGACGGTGATCCAGCAGATCTCAATCGCCTCTCCGAAATGCCGTCGGGTGAAGACGATCCGGGTCCCGTCCGGGGACCACCGCGGTTCCACGTCGTTCGCCGGGCCCTGGGTCAGGGCTCTGAGCTCTCGCGTCGCGAGGTCAACGACGGCCAGATCGCCGTTGTCGTCGCCCGACGGACTCCACCGGGCGGTGGAAAAGGCGACCGTCTTGCCGTCGGGCGAGAGTGTCGGATTGACATCGTCCCGCGGACTCGACGCGATGGTGTCGAGGGACGCGCCAGTGCCGATCACGATCTCATCGGTCAGGATGTTCCCGGCCTTGATGGTTCCAGCCCAGTGGATGCCGTCTGCCCCGACATCGGTGATCATGAGGCTCCGGGGCATCCGGTCCCACGACGGCCGAGCGGCGTTATCGACGGATAGCGCCGTGCCGTTGGGGGTCCGGACTCGATCCACCGACACCACGCGAAATGGCGCGGTGGAGTCCGCCAGCGAGACCAGGGCCGTCGGCAGGTCCACCCGAGGGCTCGAGCGGACGGCCATGGCGGCTGCCGCCACGAGGGCCAGCGTGACGGTCGCCGCCAGGCCCAGCCGGGCCGTCGAGTAGAGGCCGGTGCGGAGCCGCCAGGGGAGCTCGCTGATCAGTGCGAGGTTGGCGTCCGCCGTCGGCGGCTCGCCGCAGGCCTCCGCGGCGAGCGCGGACAGTCGGCGATCATCGCCGCTCGTTCGCGCCGCGATCACCAGCCGCCGGAAGTTGGTCCGGAGCAGGCCACGATCGGCGGCGGCCGCGGCATGCCGACAGGCTCGCACCAGGACGCCGAACGGAGGGTCGGCGTCCAGCACGAGCGCCCGCGCGAGGGCCACGTGCGCCGCCCGCTGTCGGTCGCCGGACTCCACCTCGAGTGCCGAGGCCGCGATCTCGTCGTGACTCGCGACCCAGGAAGCGCCGGCGCGCTGGACGAAGCCGTGTCGCTCGAGGTTCCAGAGCCGGTCGTCGATGGCCTCGGGAGCGCGAGTCGCGCTGGCCAACTCGCGGGCCGTGAGGGGCGTGCCCGCGGTGGCCAGCAGCAGAAGGACCCAGCCGGCCTCCGGGTCCAGATTGGCGACCCGGGCCCGGAGGGCGCTTCCCGCGGCAAGCCGATCGATCAGGGCGTCCGGCTTTGGGCACCGCCAGGTGCCGTCCGTGAGCGCCAGCGACCCGTCGTCGAGCGCCAGCTGGAGCGTCTCGAGTACCTGCAATGGCGATCCGTCAGTGGCCTCATGGAGTCTGGACACGAATCGGTCGAGTTCAGCTCGATCGGGCCAGCGGCCCAGGCTGGTCACCATCGCCGTTGTCCCTTCAGGCCCGAGCGGAGCCAGCGGGAGCGTCGTCGTAATGGGGGTGTCCAGGTTCCGGTCGTCGAATGGGCGGCCGGCGGTCAGCACCAGAATCCGGGCATGGTTGAGCCGCGACAGCACGCCTGTCAGGAGCCGGTGCGACTCGCCGTCAAGCCAGTGGACGTCATCGATCAGGAGCGCGACCGGCTGTTCCTCCGCGATGGTCACCAAGGCCTCGGCCAGCGCCGACGTCCGGACCCGCGCCAGCTCATGCCGGGCTGGGCTGGGCCTGGCCACCGGAAATCGGCGTGACAGGGTCGGACTCAGGTCGACCAGAGCGTCCGCGGTTGCGGGCGATACGGTGGTCAGGCCGGGCAGGTCGGCGAGCGCGCCGGCCAAGTCGCCCGCGAAACCGAAATTCACGGTGCGGTCACCCGGATTGGCGCGGAGCGCCACCGGTCGAACGCCCATCGCTGCGAGGCGATACCCGACGTCTCCGAGAAGGCGGGTCTTGCCGAGGCCCGCCGACGCGCTCACGTGGATGTGCCGGGCCGGTCCCTGGCGTGCGGCGCCCCAGGCGTCGAGGATGGTGGAGAACTCGTGCTCCCGGCCGATCAACTCCGCCATCAACTCCCGGCCCCGCAACGCCGCGTCGGGCGCGTGGTCCGGGATCCGGTGAGCCTCGGCCAGCAGATGCTTGGTCGCCGGCTCGGGTTGCCGACCCTCCTGGCGCAGGATGGCCACGAGCGCGTCGGCCTCGACCGCGGCTTGAACGAAATCCCGACCGGCCACGAGCGATTCCAAGACGAGCCGCCAGCCTGTCTCGTTCAGCCGGTCGGCCTCCCGGACCCGCCGCGCGGTGTGCTGGGCATCCCGGGCCCGGCCGCCCGAGAGCTGGCGCCGGACCAGCATTTCGCCAGCCCGGACAAGCGTGGCCCGGAGACGGGTCCGTTCGATGTGGGCCCACTGCTCGAACTCGGTCGATCCCGGCAGGGCGAAGTCCGGCAGGAATTCACCCGTGTAAGACTGCACGGCCGTCTCGGGATCCCCCGCGGCCACGGCGGCGAGGAATCGTCCCCGGTCGCTATCGAGGTTCTCGCCGAGGGTGAGTTCCTCCCGCCCAAAGACGAAGTTGTCGCCCAGGGCGCTCCGGATGTACCACAACGTTTGCCGGAGGGCGTGTCGGGCGCGATCCGGCTCGAGGTCGGACCAGAGGAGATCGAGGAGGAATTCGCGGGTGGCCGAGTGGCCGTCCGCCACCGAGAGGTAGACGATCAGGGCCAATGGCTTCCCCGGCCCCAAAACCGACTCATCCCCTCGCGCCAGACGGGGGCTCTGGCCAAGGGTTCTGAGCGTCAAACCCGCGTCAGACGGCGGGTCGGGGCGGGTTTCGGTCGTGCCGCTCGGCATGGATGACGCTCACCTGACAGGCAGTGATTTGATTTGGCATTGTCCCGTGGGGGGACAAAGAGCCCTGCCTGCCGGTTCAGCCGGACGTCTCCTGGGTCGCACCAGAGAAAGTACCGGTTGGGCTGGTGGGGGGGCAAGTTTCAGCACGAGGAGACCGTTTGGAAAGCGTTGCCTTGGGGATTTCGGTGATCGCAGCGCTCATCGCCCTGGTCGCCCTGGTCGGCAGTCAGTGGTGGAGGCACGGCGCGGAATCGAGCGCCGAGCCTTCCCCGTCGAAAACAGCCCAGAGTGACTGGCACGAGATGGTCATCTGCGAGTTGGTGCGCGAGGTCCTGGCCCTGCGAGAGGACAAGCTGGAGGAACTCGATGCCCCGGACGCAACCGAGGCGCGCGCCAGATTCGCTCGGGTGTATCGCGACACCGCCATCGTCGGTCACGACAGCTCAGGGCTCACCCCGGGTGCGATCAAACTGGTG
>JANXXJ010000102.1 GCA_025350665.1 Gemmatimonadota bacterium
AGCCACTTCCCGGGCTCCGGCCGAGACGTTAGCCTCAACCGCTCATGCTGCTCCTCTTTCAACTTGCCACGGCCCAGGTGTCGCCGCCGCGGCTCGACGCCAGCGTCGTGATCGACGGCGTGCTCGACGAGGCCGTCTGGAGCAAGGCCGCCCGGCTCGGCGGCTTCACCCAGTACAGCCCGGTCGACGGCCGGCCCGCCCTCCAGGCGACCGAGGTTCTGGTCTGGTACTCCCCGACCGCCCTCCATTTCGGGATTCGCGCCACCGCCGAAGCCGGGACGGTCCGGGCCCACCTCACCGACCGCGACAAGGGGATCATCCCCGACGACTACGTCGAGATCCAGCTCGGCACCTTCAACGACCATCGCTCGGCTTTCGTGTTTGCGGTCAATCCCCTCGGTATCCCGGCCGACGGCGCCTTGGTCGAAGGCAACCTGACCCGGCGAACCGCGACCGAGGGCGGCCGGACCGGCGGACGGGAGCAGCCGGACCTGTCGCCCGACTACACCTTCGACTCCCACGGCCGGGTCACCGACACCGGCTACGAGGTGGAAATCCGGATTCCGTTCCGGAGTATCCGGTACCAAAGCGCCCAGACGCAGGACTGGACCCTCCAGATCATCCGGAAGAGCGCCCAGAGCGGACGGGAGGATACCTGGGCCCCGGCCAAACGCGACGCGACGTCGTTTCTTTCCCAGCATGGCAGGCTGATCGGCCTCACCGGACTTCGGCGCGGGCTCGTGCTGGAGATGAATCCGATCGCGACCTCGTCGGTCGAGGACGCACCGGGCCCGGACGCCTGGCGCTACGGCGGCGGCAAGCCGGACCTCGGCGGCAACGTGAAATGGGGCATGTCGACCAACTTCACGCTGAACGGCACCGTCAATCCGGATTTTTCTCAGGTCGAGTCCGACGCGGGCCAGGTCAACCCCGATCCGCGGCGGTCAAGGTGACCGGCAAGGTATCCGGTACCAGTTTTGGATTCCTCTCGGCGGCGGACGGGGAGGAGACCTCGCTCACCGGACGGGACCGACCGGTGTTCAATGTGGTCCGGGTCCTCAAGGATATCGGTGGCAACTCCCGGTTCGGCGTGGCCTACACGGACCGGGTTGAACGGCGCGACTTCAACCGGGTCGCTGAGGCCGATGGACGGTGGGTATTCCGCGGGATCAACAGCCTGGCCTTCCACGGCGCCGTGAGCCGGACCCGCGACTCGAGCGGCACGATCACCGGCCCGCTCTGGTACCTGAATTTCACCCGGAATGGCCGCCGTTTCGGCCTGAACGCCACCTTTCAAGCGGTCTCCGACCAGTTCCGTGCCGCGAGCGGGTTCATCTTTCAGGGCGACATGGCGCAGGTCAGCGTGGGGCCGTCATTCACTCTCTATGGCCGGCAGGGCGCCTTCGTCGAGCGGTTCAACGGCTCGATCAGCGCCACTTACACCTGGCAGTATTCACGGTTCACCGCGGCCGCGCCGTCCCGCGACCGGCAGTACTGGTTCAACGCCGCGTGGGCGATTCGGGGCGGCTACAACCTGAGCGCCACCGGGTTCGTCGAGTCGTTCGGGTTCGATGAGCGGTTGTACCGCGACTATCGGGTCGAAGTTCCCACCGCCGCCGGCAAGGACACCGTGGCGTTCGGCGTCAAGCCAAGAATCCCGGTCCGGGCGGTGATGATCCGGGTCAAGACCCCCGAGGTGGGCGGCTTCGCTTTCGACGGGTTTGCGGCGTATGGCCGGGATCCGAACTATCTCGAATGGTCCAAGTCAGAAATCGTCTTCGCCAAGCTCGGCCTGACCTACCGGCCGAGCGAGCGGCTCCGGTTCGAGACCGGCGTGCCCGTGCTGATTCACTATCGCCGGACCGACGGCAGCCGAGTCGATGGCGCGGTGATCCCGCGGCTCAAGGTGGAGTACCAGGTGTCCCGGGCGGTCTTTCTCCGGTTCGTGGGGGAGTACCGATCGAGTTACCAAAACGACCTCCGGGACGACGCCCGCTCCGATCACCCGATCCTGATCCGCGATCCGGCCGACGGCGTGTTCAAGCGGTCACTGGCCCTGGGCCACGAGAGCAACACGCTGCGGGTCGACTGGCTCTTCTCGTTCAAGCCGACCCCGGGGACGGTCTTCTTTGCGGGCTACGGGTCGAGCCTGGTGGAGGAGGAGGCGTTCCGGTTCCGCGGCCTGGCCCGAACCCAGGACGGCTTCTTCACCAAGCTGAGCTACCTGTTCCGGCTCTGAAACAGACCAGGATATGATTCAATGACGGCAGCTGACGATACGATGACCCGGATTATGGCCGCGATTGAACTGGGCCGGAAGGGCGAGAAGGCCGACGCCCGTGACCAGCTGGATGCCATCTGGGACGAGGTGGGGCCGGAGGGCGATCCGTTTCACCGCTGCGTACTGGCCCACTACCAAGCCGATCTCCAGGATTCGGCCGTTGATGAACTGCTCTGGGATCAGCGCGCGCTCGACGCCGTGGCCGGTCTCACCGACGCCCGGGCCCAGGCCTACCACGCCTCGCTCCAGGTTCAGGGGTTCCTTCCTTCGCTGCATCTCAACCTCGCCGACGACTATCGCCGGCTCGGCAACCGCGATCTGGCGCGGCAACACCTGACCACGGCAGGGGCACTGGTCGACCAGCTCCCCGAGGGCCCTTACCGCGGTGTGGTGCAGTCCGGCCTTTCGCATGTGGCCGACGCACTTGACGCGGGCTCCACCGAAGCGCTGCCCACCGCTCACTGAGCCTCCGCCGAGCCCAGTCGACCCGCGGCCCGCGGCCCGGTCGCGCCCCGGGTCGAGTGGACAGCCGGGGCACCGCCCGGTACGTTGAGAGGGCGAACTCCAGTCGAACTCGCCAACTCTCTTCAAAGACAACTCATGCACCATCGACGTGTTGGACTTGCCCTGCTCCTCGCGGTCTCGGGGCCGGTCGCCCGGGCCCAGCAGCCCAAACCCGGGGCCGTCTTCACGCTGGAGGAAGTCATGATCCCGATGAGGGACGGGGCCCGCCTCCAGACCGTGATCATGCATCCGGTGGGCCGGACCGAACCACTGCCGATCATGCTGAGCCGGACGC
>JANXXJ010000138.1 GCA_025350665.1 Gemmatimonadota bacterium
CGCCACTCCGGATGAAACCGCCCGGATGGTGGCCGCCCATCCCGACCACCCGTTCCTGATCTTTCCCGAAGACCGCACCCACCCGATCCGGATGACCGACCAGCTGCCCCTCCGCTGGACCGACCGCGGCCCCGGCGGCCCCCTGGCCCTCGAAGGCCGGCGCGGCGAACTGGTGGCATTCCAGCTGGGGATCTACGCGCTGTCCGCTTTGAACCATGTGACGGTGTCCGTCTCGGCGCTGAACGGCCCCGCCGGACGGATCGCGGCCGACCGGATCACCGGGTACAACACCGGCGGCACCGGCTGGGACGGGAAACCGTTCTCGACCCAGGTAAACGTGCCGGCCGGCCGAGTCCAGGCCATGTGGGGCGGCATCCAGTTGGCCGAACTGACCAACCCCGGCCAATACCGCGGCACCGCCACCGTCTCGGCCCAAGGCACCCGGCCCGACACGATCCCGATCACCCTGACGGTCAGCGCCGCCATCGCCCGAAACGGCGGCGCCGACCAGCCCGAGCTCGAGACCCGGCTCGGCTGGCTCAACTCGACCCTGGGCCAGCGGAATGATGTGATCGCCCCCTACCGCCCGCTCACCGTCACCGGCCGGCGCCTCGATCTGCTCGGCCGCCGCGTGACGCTTGGCGCCGCGGGGCTGCCCGACCGCATTGATACCTACTTCACGCCCGAGATGACCGGCTACCAGCCGACCCCCAACCCGGTGCTCGCCGCGCCGATCCGGTTCGAGATCACCGGCCAACCGGCCCTCCGCCCCGACGGCGTCAGGTTCGTCAAGCGCGAGCCGGGCACGGTGGAGTGGGAAAGCCGCTCGGCTGGTCCCGGCGCTTCGCTCCGGGTCGCCGGCGCCCTCGAGTTCGACGGCTACCTCCGCTATCGGATGGTGCTTCGCGCCACCCGACCGCTCGCCGCCGAAGATATCCGACTCGTCATGCCGTTGGCCCCCGCCGCCGCCACCCACATCATGGGGCTCGGCTTGAAAGGCCAGCGCCGCCCGCTCCGGGTCGACTGGACCTGGGATGTGGCCCACAGGAATCAGGACGGCGCCTGGATCGGCGGCGTCAACGCCGGGCTCTGGTTCTCCCTCCGGAGCGACAACTACGTCCGGCCCCTCAATACCAATTTCTATCTCCAGAAGCCGCTCAACCTCCCGACGTCCTGGGGGAACGGTGGCCGAGGGGGCATCACGATTGGGGAAGAAGACGGGCACGTCGTGGTCCGCGCCACCAGCGGCGCCCGGACCCTCGCCGCCGGCGACTCCCTGGTGTTCGACGTCCACTTCCTGGTCACACCATTCCACCCGATCGATCCCGGGTACCAGTGGGGCCACCGGTTCTTCCACAAATTCGCCCCGCTCGATTCGGTGGCCGCCGCGGGCGCCAACGTGATCAACGTCCACCATGCCACTCCGATCAATCCCTACATCAACTATCCGTTCATCGCCCACAAGGAGATGAAGACCTACATCGATGAGGCCCACAAACGCGGCCTCTTGGTCAAGATCTACAACACCGTACGGGAACTCTCCAACCGGGCGTACGAGACGTTTCCGATGCGGAGTCTGGGGTCCGAGATCTACAGCCCCGGCAAGGGCGGGGGATACGCCTGGCTCCAGGAACATCTCGGCGACGACTACATCCCCGCCTGGTTCGTACCCGAACGCAAGGATGCCGCGATCATCAACAGCGGCATGAGTCGCTGGCACAATTACTACGTTGAAGGCATCAACTGGCTGGTGAAGAACGTCGGGATCGACGGCCTCTATCTCGACGACGTGGCCTTCGACCGGACCACGATGAAACGGGTCAAGCGGATGCTGGTGCAGGACGGCCGCCCCGGCATCGTCGACCTCCACTCGGCCAACCAGTACAACGAGCGAGACGGCTGGCAGAACAGCGCCGTCCTCTACCTGGAGCATTTCCCCTATTTGAACCGGCTCTGGTTCGGGGAATACTTCGACTACGAACACAACTCGCCCGATTTCTTCCTGACCGAAGTGTCCGGGATTCCGTTCGGCCTGATGGGCGAGATGCTCGAAGGGGGCGGCAATCCGTGGCGCGGGATGCTCTACGGCATGACCAACCGGATGCCTTGGAGCGACAACGCCGATCCGCGCCCGATCTGGAAGATGTGGGATGACTTCGAGATCAAGGGCTCCGAGATGCTGGGTTACTGGTCGCCCAGGGCTCCGGTGCGGACTGACCGCGCCGATGTGCTGGCCACCACGTACCGCCGGAAGGGCCGCGCCCTCGTGGCCGTGGCCAGCTGGGCGGTCGAGGCTACCAGTGTCAGACTCGTGGTGGATTGGAAGGGACTCGGCATCGACTCGACCCGCGCCACCATCACGGCCCCGGCCGCGACCGGCCTGCAGGCAGCCCGGGTCTTTGCCGCGGGTGAGCGGATTCCGGTCGAGCCAGGCAAGGGATGGCTGCTGGTCATTGGGGAGAAGAGACCATGAAGCACCCCGCATGGACCCTGGGACTCCTCGTGCTCGCCGGTTTGAGTCGCGGCGCTTCCGCCCAGGAAGCCGCCGCCCGACCGACGGCCACCGTGCGCGAGTCGACCCGCGTGTTCACCACCTATCCCTACGGCGACCCCAATCCCCACCCGATCGTGGGCCGCATCTACCCCTACTTCCGGTTCGATGGCTTTACCGACACCGGCCGCCCGAAGACCTGGAAGACCATCGAGCTCGAGAATCGCTACCTCAAGCTGATCATTCTGCCCGAAATCGGCGGTAAGATCTGGGCGGCCATCGAGAAGAAGTCGAACCGTTCGTTCATCTACTTCAACTCAGTGGTCAAGTTCCGCGACATCGCCATGCGGGGTCCGTGGACCAGCGGCGGGATCGAAGCCAACTACGGAATCATCGGCCACACGCCCACGGTGGCGGGGCCGGTGGACTACATCCTCCGGCCCAACCAGCCAGGAGGCGACGCCGAGTGCACCATCGGGGCGCTCGATCTGCTGACCCGGACTCGGTGGAGCCTGACCATCCGCCTCCCGGCCGACGGCGCCTACTTCACCACCAGCTCCACCTGGTACAACGGCTCCGATCTCGAAGAGCCGTACTACACCTGGATGAACACCGGCATCAAGGCGGCCGGCGGCCTCGAGTTCCGCTACCCCGGCACCTCGTACCTGGGCCACAGCGGCGAACATGCGTCCTGGCCCGTGAACCGCGAAAACGGTCGCCAGATCTCGCGGTACGACGCCAACGATTTCGGCGGCTACAAGTCGTACCATGTCGTTGGCGCATATACCGATTTCTTCGGCGCGTACTGGCACCAGGACGAACTCGGCATGGTCCGCTGGGCCCCCAGGAATGAGAAGCCGGGCAAGAAGATCTGGATCTGGGGCTTGTCGAGGCAGGGGATGATCTGGGACAAGCTCCTCACCGACACCGACGGCCAATACGTGGAAGTCCAGTCGGGCCGACTGTTCAACCAGACCGCCGAGCCGAGCACCTTCACGCCGTTCAAGCACCGCGGCTTCGTGCCGAAGACCACCGACCGCTGGACCGAGTACTGGTACCCCGTGGTCGGGACCGGCGGCATCACCTCGGCCACCGACCGCGCGGCGCTGAACCTGACCCGCCGCGACGGCCGCCTGGTGTTGGCGCTCCAGCCGGTGGCGGCGTTCAAGGACTCACTCACCGTCTGGGACGGCACCCGCGCCGTGCTCCGCCGCGCCATCGACGCCCATCCCCTCGAGCTGATCCGCGACTCAGTGGCGGCGATTCCTGAGGCCCGCCTGACCATCCGGCTGGGTGACGGGGTGCTCTACCAGCCGCCCGATTCCACCACCCTCTCGCGCCCGCTCGATTCCCCGGCGGGGTTCGACTGGCAGTCCACCTTCGGACTCTACCTCCGCGGCAAGGAGTTGATGCGGGACCGCGAGTACCTGGCGGCCACGCGGTTCATCGATCAGTCGCTGGCCCGGGACTCGAACTTCGTGCTCGCGCTGACCGAGCGGGCGGCGCTGGCGTATCGGGCGCTGGACGATTCGCTGGCGATCCGGATGGCCCGGCGGGCGCTCTCGATCGACACCTATGATCCGGCGGCCAACTACTACTACGGTCTGGCCAACGCGCGGTCGGGACGGTTGGCGGATGCGCAGGATGGGTTCGACATCGCGATGCAGTCAGTGGAGTTCCGGGATGCCGCCCGTCTTGCGGCGGCGCGGCTGGCGCTCCGGCGGGATGACCGCGCCGCGGCCGAGCGGCATCTGGCAGCGATGGGGTGGACCGGCGTGAATCCCGACCAGTTGGCGCTCGCTGCCAGGCTCCAGCGTCTGGCCGGCGATCCTCAGGACCACGCCGCCGCCCTCCGGGCGCAGTTGAGCTATTCTGACCCGCTCAACGTCGTCGGTCAGTTCGAGGCGGTGCTGGCGGGGTCCATCCCGCTCGCGGCGTTCCTGAACGGCTTCCACGGCGAGATGCCTAACGAGAGCATCCTCGAAGCCGCTGCCTGGTACCTGGCCGCCGGCGGCACCGCCGAAGCCGACAGCCTCCTGGCCCTGGCCTCCCGCCCGCAGGAATCCGACGGCGGCGTGGCCGTGGTCGGGAACTCCACCGAGGCGCTCTACTGGCGGGCCTGGCTCCACCATCGCCTGGGCCGGGAGGACGCGCAAACCCTCCTGGCCGCCGCCAACCGCGCCTCGACCCGGATGGTGTTCCCCTTCCGCGCCGAGGCCGATCCGGTGTTCGCGTGGGCGGTGGAGCAGGGCGGGAGCTGGAAGCCGTCCTACTATCGCGCCCTGGTCCGCTGGGCCGCGGGGGACACGGCCGCCGCGGGCCGCCTGCTCCGGAGCGTGGGAGACCGCCCTGACGATGCCACCTTCTACACCGCCCGCGCCGCGATCGGCGCCGACGATGCCGTTGACCACGATCTGGCCCGGGCCCGGGATCTGGCGCCTGACGATTGGCGAGTCGGCCGGCTCTTGATCAACCGTGCCCTGCAGCGCGGCGCCGCTGCCGAAGCGCTGGCCCTGGCCCGGAGCTATGCCCCCCGCCGCCCGGGCGACTATATCATGGGCATGCTGCTGGCCACCGCGCTCATCCGGAATGCCCAATACCCCGAGGCCGACCAGCTGCTCTCAACCCTCAACGTGCTCCCGTACGAAGGGGCCGGCGAAGCGCGCCATCTCTATCGCGAGGCCAAGTTGATGCGCGCCGTCGAGTCGCTCCGGGCCGGGCGGTTAGGCGCCGCGCGGAAGCTCGTGGTGGAGGCCCGCGACTGGCCCGAACATCTCGGCGCCGGCAAGCCGTATCCGGCGGATACCGATGAGCGATTGGAGGATGCCCTGGTAGACGAGATCGCCGCGCGGGCGGCGCATCGCCCGGCGCCGACGGCGCTCCGGGAGCTGGCGGCCAGGCCGGGGCAGGACCTGGCCGCACGGGTGATGGCGCGGCTTACGGCGCCCTGAGCGGCGCGGCGGCAGGCCGGTGCAGTTCGGCCAGGAACGCATCCGCCACCCTGTGGTGCTCCACCAGGCGGGCGCCCAGCTTGAGGCGCTGCTTGACCATCATGGCCATCCGCGGATTCCTGGCCAGGACATCCGCGTGCTGGTCCACGAAGCGCCAGTACAGCGCATCCCAGACCACGCACCACGGCCCCTTCGGGAAGTTGCTCATCTTGAGGATGTAGCTCGACCCGCTGATGTACGGCTTGGTGGTCATCAGGCCGCCATCGGCAAACTGGCTCATGCCGTAGACGTTGGGCACCATCACCCAGTCGTACGCATCGATGAACAGTTCCATGAACCAGCGGTAGACCGCATCAGGGGCGATGTCCGCGAGCAGCATGAAGCTGCCGAGGATCATCAGGCGCTCGATGTGGTGGCAGTAGCCGGTGGTCAGGACCTGCCGGATGACGTGATCCACCGGCGCGATGCCCGTGGTGCCGTTGTAGAACGCGGCAGGAACATCGTGGGTCAGGCCCCAGAAGTTCCGGGTTCGCTGGCGGCGCCCGTGCCGGCGGTATACCAGCCGCACGAACTCCCGCCAGCCCATCACTTGCCGGACAAAACCCTCGAGCGCATTGATCGGCACCCGGTCCGCCACGCCAAGCGCCGCATCGATCACCTGGCGGGGCGAGAGCAGCCCGATATTGAGCATTGGTGTCAGGACGGAGTGGAACAGCACGGCGTGATCGGTGCTGATGGCGTCTTCGTAGTCGCCGAACGACGGGAGGCGCTCCTGGACGAAGGTCGCGAGCCACCGGGCGGCGCCCGCGTGGTCGATCGGGTACCCGAAGGCGTCGTCCTCCCCGATCGCCTCGGGAAACCGGGCGCGGACGTATCGCCGCGCCTCGACAACCAACTCATCGTCGGCCGGCCGGGGCACGGCGGGGACGGCGATGCTGCGGGGGAGCTTCTTCCGGTTGACAGGGTCGAAGCTCCACTGCCCGCCGACCGGCCCGCCGTCCGCCTTGAGCAGGAGGCCCAACCGCTTACGCTGCCCGATGTAGAAGTCGGTAAAGAAGAGCCGGGTCCGGCCCCTTCCGAACTCGCGGAGCACCGCGGGTTCGGTGAGAAAGTCCGGATCGTCCAGCACCGTGGCGGCAATGCCCAGGTCCGCAAGCGCACGGCTGAGCCGTGTGGCCAGCCAGTCGTCGCAGGGGTCCACATAGCGCACGGCGCTGATACCGAGGTTCCGGAGCCACTCGGCGACGCTGGCGGTTTCGGCCAGCCGGGCGGCCTCGATATAATGGACGGTCAGGCCCCGGCCCTCGAGGGTCTGGGCATACCGCTTCATGCTGGCTCGGTGCAGGACCAGCTTCTGCCGGTGGAACCGGAACTCGGTGAACAGGAGAGGTTCCTCCACCAGCACCGCGTGGGTCACTCCCGACAAGGCCGGGTGGTCTGCCAACAGTTGGTGCGGGTAGATCAGCGCGGCCTGGGTCAGGCGCCGGGGCCGGCCTGTCATAAGCCCTCCGCGGATATCGACGTCCGTTTCATGACTCGGGCCTAACGCTGACTCCCCCCGACCCCGGGCACGGCCGCGATTTGTTTCATCCACGCCGCGATCTGGCGTTCGTCAAGGTCTTCCACGGATTCGAGTTCCACGCCCCGCGTCGACTTGCCCATCGCCACCGGGGTCACCGGTGGGACTGGCGTGAGCGTCACGCCGTTCACGAACATGAGCTTGACGTGATTCGCGAAGCCACCGCAACAGAAGCACCAGCCATCGCCGACCCCATAGTACGACATGCCCCACTTCACGGAGCGCTGCAGGCCGGGCAGCGTCTTGGCTGCCAGGGCATCGACTCTTTCAGCGATGCCGCGCTGCGGCCGCGGCAAGCTCGCGATGTAGGCGAAGACCGGCTTGTCACCCTCTGCTGCCGTCGCGGGGCTTGCTTTGCCGGTGATCATGGTTTCCGGCAGCGTCGTGGCAGCTTTGCTTTGTGACGCCGTGCGTTTGGCCGGTTTCCGGACCGCGGGCGTGGACGTCTTGTCTGTTTTGCGGGCGGCCACAGTGCTCTCCAGGGGTATACTTGTCATCAGGCACCAAGGATCTCATTCCAAGTCGTCGCTCTTCACGATCGTCACAGCCCTCAGGCTAACGAACCTGCCCGGGGCCGGCAATCGTGTAGCCGGCCGGCGGCGTGGCACCAAGCATATTGGCCACGAAATAGTCCGAAGCGGCATGGCACTGTAGGCTCGGAGCGTCTCCCCGTCCGTGGTGAGTGGCCGTGCCTCCCAGTCTCCGACCGGCGCTTGTACCCCACAGGGCCTCTGATCCGTCGATCCAGTAGGCGTCGACGTCAGCGTTGAAGAGCACCCGGTCTCGATTCCACGGCAGCATCTCCTCGGCCCGGACGTACGCGTCGCGGTCGAGTTGCACCTGCGCAACGGCGTCGTTCACCGGCGCCAGGACTAACCGGGCCAGCAGGAGAAGGACGGCAATCGGCATGGCGGAACTCCTGGAGACCGGCGAGGGGAACGGCAGCTAAGGTACGGTTGGGAGCCGCGAACCTGCAACGGTGGAGCTCGACTGGCGGAAGTTCGTGCCCGCGCGGGAGACCCCCCGGCGGCGTCCGGGCCGACCACAGCCCACCGTCCCCATCCTGATCGGGCTGTTTTCAACCTGAAACATTCCCCGGAGGCGCCCCGTTCTGACCGAAGCGGCTCTCCGAGCAACGAAATCGGGGGTGGCCGGCATCCAAGACGAGTAACCCGGTTCCAATCCCAAGTCGGTCGGTGGAGGCACAATGCTCAAGTCCGGTCTGGCGCTTGCTGCGGCGGCGTTTCTGATCAGCCCCTATGGTCCCGTTTCACTGCTGAAACATCATGACGCCAACGGTCGCTGGGAGGCCGAACTCACCGACAAGGACTGCGGGGAGAAGGGTGCCGGACTCTGTGCCCAGCTGACCCTCAAGACCGGAACCCGTCTCAACCGTTCGAGTTGGGGCTTCCCGGTGCCGGTTTCGGCGTTTACCGGTCTGGTGGCCACGACCGACGATTATTCAGCCGACAAGGTCCACTTCGAGCTCCGGCGCGACGCCGGTACCGTGAAGTTCGACGGCAACTTCGATCGCGGCGACGGCAAGGGCGACTTCACCTTCGTGCCCGATCCCCAGTACGAGGCCGCGCTCCGGAAGGCGGGCTTCGGTTCCGCGGAAGAGACCGAACTCCTGGCCTTGGCGCTGCAGGGAGTCAGCACGGCGCGGGTGACCGAGCTGGCCGACCGCGGGTACGCCAAGGGCGGGATCGACGATCTGCTCGCGTTCTCGATTCATGGGGTCGACCCCCAGTTCATCGACGAGTTCAAATCGCTGGGCTATGACCACATTGACGCCGATGACCTGGTGGCGATGCGGATCCACGGCGTCGATGGTGATTTCGTCCGCTCGATGAAGCAGGACGGCGGCCACCGCCGGAGCATCGATGATCTCGTGGCCATGCGGATTCACGGGGTGGACGGGGACTTCAAGCACGAACTGGACGACCTCGACGTCGGTGGCCTCGACGACGATGACCTCGTCTCCCTCAAGATCCAGGGTGTCGACGCCGACTACATTCGGGGCCTCAAGGATGCCGGGCTCGACGACCTCGACGCCGACGATCTGGTAAGTCTCAAGATTCAGGGCGTGAGTCCCGAATTCGTCCGCGACATGGTGCGGAGCGGGCTCAAGGATATCGACGTTGACCGCCTGGTCGCGGCCAAGATCCAGGGTGTCTCGCCCAGCTGGATCAAGGAGATGGTCGAGTCGGGCCTCGACGATGTCGACCTGGACGATTTGATCGGCGCCAAGATTCAGGGGATGGACGGCGGGTATGTGCGGGCCATGCGTGCCGCCGGTCTCAAGGACGCGGATCTGGACGATCTGGTGGGCATGAAGATCCAGGGGATCGATCCTGCCTTCGCCCGGAAATTCCTCGAGGAGGAACCCGGCGCCGATGCCGACGACGTCATTGCCTCCTGGCACCACCGCGGCTCGAACCGCCACCACCGCGGGACCTGACCCCTTATTCGCCTCCCCGGCCTAGCCGGGGAGGTCGCTCACCCGCCACAACCCCAGGCTCTTGTCCCGGAAGATCCCATTTTGCTCGGTGCACTCTTCGACCATCAGTTCGGCCGGCTTCGGGAAATTGAACGGCGCCCGCTCGAGGTTGAGCGGCCGCCAGTCGCCAGTCGCGATGTCCACGTTGGCCGCCTCCTCGGGGAACGTGGTGGTCAGGAGGTACGTGAATCGGCCGGCGCGGATCCGCTGCAAGGCTCGTTCGATGTCGGCGTAGGAGAGGTGGACCAGACAGTCGCGGCAGAACAGGAGGTCGGCCTGCGGGAGAACCGACTGGGTCAGGTCGAGTTGAACGTACCTCCGGCCGGCTGACGACAGCCGGGTCCGGCAACGCTGCACCAACTCCGGCAAGAGGTCGGCACCGAGGTACTGGGTTCCGACGGGCCACTCAACCGCCGCCATCCAGCCGCCGTCGCCGCAGGGGAGGTCGAGCACGGTCCGGATCGTGATCCGGCGGCAAAGATCGGGCAGCGCCCGGCGGATCGCCGCGGTCTGCGCGAGGTCCGAGCCACCCCCCGATGCCGATGGGGCCTGCCAGTGATTGGTCTCGAGAATCCGGCGGAAGGTCGCTTCGGTCGAGAGTTCGCTGCGGGCCCCCGGTCCCCGCGTGAAATGCTCGGGATCGAACGGCACCGCAAAGCGCCGGGACTTCACGGCCGCCGTCCAGCGTCGGGACGTTCCGTGGCGAGATGCGGTCCGGGACCCGGGAGCGCGGGCCACGATGCGCCGAGGCCCCCCGGGTAGACCACGATCGCGCCGTTGGCCGCGAGTCCACCGGTATCGGCCGTCGGTCCATAGGTGGAATAGAGCGCCACGCCGCGCCACCTCAGGAAGGCCGTCAGCTGGCCGCGATGATGGGCGGTATGTACCAGCCGCCGGACCATGACCCAGGCGCGCGACCGGCGGACCTCGAAAAAGCTGGTCGCCTCATCCCACCATCCGGCCTCCACCACCCGCAGCCGCTCCAGCCGCAAGGCCGACACGTCACCGTAGTGCGCCACGAATGCCGGGATCGTCTCAACGGCCGGAAGCGGAGTCCGCTCGACCGGAAGATCCAGCATCTTCGTCATCCAGGCGTCTTCGGAAAGGCACTGATGGACCATGTGCTCGTGCGGGGTGCGCGCTCGGGGCTCCGGGCGCCGGTCGAAATCGGCCGCGGAACACTGGGCCCACACGCCGAGGGTCTTGAGCCGCTCGGTGTCGTAGGCGTCGATGAGAAAATCGGGATTCATGGTCCCGGACTCGCGGCAGGTGGAAGAGACCCCAAGATAACCCTGAGGCCGGCTTCACTCCGGCTTCACCGCCACCCGTTTGACATCCGCGGAATCGGGAGGCACTATCAGATCAACCCCACCGTCGAAGGAGGCTCCCCATGAAGCTCTATGGCTCGGATGCGATCCGGAACGTGGCGTTCGTCGGCCACGGTTCCGCCGGCAAAACGACGCTTGTCGACGCTCTCGCCTTCGTGGCAGGCTCCACCAAACGCCACGGCACCATCAAAGACGGCACCACGCTCACCGACACCTCCGCCGACGAAATCGAACGCAAGCACTCGATCAGCCTGGGGCTCGGCTACGCCGAGTGGATGGACTGCAAACTGAACCTGCTCGACACCCCCGGATTCCTGGACTTCTACGGCGAAGTGGCGTCGGCCCTGAGTGTCGCCGATGCGGCCGTCGTGGTGCTGAGCGGCACCGGCGGGGTCGAAGTCGGCACCGAAAAGGTCTGGGAGGATTGCGACCACCATCACCTTCCCCGGATTCTCTTCGTGTCGCAGATGGACAAGGAACACGCCAACTTCGACCGGGTGTTCAATGATGTGAAGGAGCACCTGACGCCGAAGGTGCTGCCGGTGGAAATTCCGGTCGGTGACGGCGCCGCGTTCAAGGGGATTCTGAATCTCTTCACCGGCACCTGTCAGATGTTCAAGCCGGGCTCGAAGACCGGCGAGTATGAGGAGGGCCCGGTGCCGGCCGCCTATCAGGAGATGTTCGAGAAATACGCCGACCAGTTCACCGAAGCGGTCGCCGCCACCGACGAGACGCTGATCGAGAAGTACCTGGCCGGCGAAAAGCTCGCCCGGGAGGAAGTCGTCCCGGCGATGAAGAGGGCGATTCTGGCGGGGGACATCGTGCCGCTCTTCTGCGGGGCCGGCGAGCATCTCTACGGCGTGCGGACCCTGCTCACCGAGATGGTCGAGTTGTTTCCCTCGCCACTCGAGATCCCCGTCCCGGCCGAAGGTCCGCTGGTGGGCCGCGTCTTCAAGATCATGTCCGAGCCCCATGTCGGTGACGTGAGCCTGTTCCGGATCTATGCCGGCCACATCAGGAGCGGCGAAGAGGTCTGGAACCACGAGCACAGTGTGGCTGAGAAGCTGGGCCACCTGTCGGTCCAGCAGGGCAGGGACCGGGTCGAAGTGGCCGAGCTCAATCCCGGCGATATCGGTTCCGTCACCAAACTCCGCGACACCCACACCAACGACACGTTCTGCCGCAAGGATCACCAGATCCACCTCGAGCCGATCGCCTTTCCCGAGGCCGAAGCGACGTCGGCTGTGGTGGTGAAGCAGCGGGGTGAGGAGGACAAGCTCGCGGCCGGGCTCCACAAGCTTCGCGAAGAGGATCCCACCTTTCATTTCGAGTACAACTCGGAATTGGGGCAGACTCTCATTCACGGTCTGGGCGAGCGGCACTTCGACATCATTCTGGGCCGGCTGCAGAAGAAGTACGGCGTCCACGCCGAGCTCACTCGCCCCAAGGTCGCCTACCGCGAAACGATCAAAGCCGTGGCCGAGGGGCAGGGCAAACACAAGAAGCAATCCGGTGGCCGGGGTCAGTATGGCGACTGCTGGGTCAAGCTGGCGCCGCGACCGCGGGGAGAAGGGTATCTGTTCGTCAACAGCATCGTGGGCGGCGTGATCCCCGGCAAGTTCGTTCCCGCCGTGGACCGGGGCATCCAGGAAGCCGCCGCCCGCGGGTCACTGGCCGGATATCCGATGGTGGACTTCCAGGCCGAATGCTACGAAGGCAGCTATCACGACGTCGATTCGAACGAAATGTCGTTCAAGATGGCCGGCATTCTGGCCTTCCGGCATGTGGCGCCCCAGGCCCGGCCGATCCTGCTCGAACCGATCGTAGCGGTGGACGTCTTCACCCCGAGCGAAATGCTGGGGGACGTGCTCGGCGATCTCAGTCCCCGGCGGGCGCACATCCTTAACACCGAAACGGTGGGCCGGCTCACCCGGGTCAGTGCCCTGGTGCCCGAGGCCGAGTTGTACAAGTACGCCACGGCCCTGCACTCCATGACGCACGGACGGGGCACCCACCGGGAGAAATTCCACGGGTACTCCGAAGCCCCGGCCGAGGTGGCCACCAAGGTCGCGGCTGAGAACAAGGACCGGTTCAAACACCACGAGGATTGAGGTCGTAACGTTTGATTGCAGGGCATCGGATCGTTTCGTTGCACGTCCACCGGTGGTGTTCCAGGTAACGTGATGCGGCAGGTGCAGTTGCGTTGGTGGCGCATCGATTGCGACTGGGGGAATCGTCTCCAGCCTCGAGTCCTCAATGCGTCGCCTTGCCCCCGTTGTCCTCCTGCTCGGCCCAGCCTGCGCGACCGGCGCCACCGCGCCCAGTGCATCCATCAGCCTCCACAATCCGGTCCAGGCCACGGCGGACCTCCAGTTCACCCCCAGGGAATTCACCGTCAGCGTGGGTGATTCGGTGACCTTCGTGTTTGGATCGGTGAGCCACAGCGTCGAGTTCCAGAAGGGCGAGGAACTGAAGGCCTACTACGGCGGCGCCAGTTCCGCCGGCGCGCCGGCGAACGTCGACGTGAGCGCCAACGCGACGGCCGTCCGGGCCTTCCCGACGAAGGGTTCGTTCAAGTACCGCTGCACCGTACATGCCGGGATGCTGGGAGAAATCACGGTTCAATAGGGCTGGTCGCGGACTATCTTCCGGGGACTCATGTCCCCGGTTCAGTTCCTCAAACGATTCGTCGGCTCGGTGGCGGTGGATCTCGCCCCGTTGCGGGCCTCCCGCGACTATCGCTGGCTCCTGTCGGCCCAGTCGATCTCCTCGCTGGGCAGTTCCATCACGTACGTGGTGCTGCCCTGGCAGATCTATCAGCTGACCCGTTCCTCGGTGTTGGTCGGACTGGTCGGTGTGGCCGAATTCGTTCCCATGCTGGTGATGGCGTTGGTGGGCGGGAACCTCGCCGACCGGTTCGATCGTCGTCGCCTGGTCCGCATCGCCGATGGCGGGCTGGGGTTGGTGGCGGTGCTGCTGATGGCGAATGCCCTCCGGGCGGCGCCCAGTGTTCCGGTCATCTTCGTGCTGGCCAGTCTCTCCGCGGCGCTCTCCGCCCTGGCCCGGCCGGCTCGGGACTCGATGGTGCCGAGGATCGTCCCGGCCGACCTGATGTCGGCGGCCGCGGCGCTCGGCAGTCTGGTCTACAGCCTCAGTTGGGTCGCCGGTCCCGCCGTGGCGGGCTTGATTGTGGCCCGGCTGGGGCCGGCTTTCGGGTTTGGGGTAGACGCGGTCAGTTACCTCGCCTCGGTGCTCATGCTGTCGATGATCCGGCCGCTGCCGCCCCGGGATCCGGGGGGATCGATCGGCTGGTCGGCGCTGGTCCAGGGTTGGCGGTACGCCGCAAGCCGCCAGGAGTTGATCGGGACGTATGTGATCGACATGAACGCGATGTTTTTCGGGATGCCGATGGCGCTCTTCCCGGCGATGGCGGAACAGTTCGGCCCGGGGACCGTCGGGCTGCTCTATGCGATGCCCGCGGTCGGCGTCGGACTGTGCAGTCTTACGTCAGGCTGGACGGCGAAGGTCCATCGCCATGGCCGGGCAGTGCTTTTCGCGGCGGCTGCCTGGGGGGCGGCGATCGTGGGGTTTGGCCTGGCGCGTTCGCTCCCCGTGGCGCTCCTTTGTCTCGCCCTGGCTGGGGCGGCGGACTCAGTGAGCGGGATCTTCAGAATGACGATCTGGAACCAGACCATTCCCGATCATCTTCGGGGCCGGCTGGCCGGGATCGAGCAGGTCAGTTATCTGAGTGGTCCCTATCTGGGCAATGCGGAAGCCGGACTGGTGGCCGGAGCCTTCGGGGTGCGGGCGTCGGTGGTGTCGGGTGGTGTCCTGTGCGTCGTCGGGTCGGCGGTGATTGGAGCGCTGTTGCCGCGGTTCTATCGCTACGACGCGAGGCGGGGCGACTTGAGGTGACCCGGGTAAAGCCGGGCGTTCCCGGTTGATCGGTTGGTCTTCAATGAACCAGAGGATTTCGCGTGGTCAATCCAGGGAAACGGCTGAAGTCCCGGTCGGCGGTGCAGAGAGCCTGGACCCCGTGGTGCCGGCAGAGGGCGGCGATCCGGGCGTCGTGAACCTGGCCGCCAAGAATGCCGCCGCTTAGAATAGCATCCTTGAGCGTCTGCCAGTACCCCTCGCCCTCGCCGAGCAGGACGAGCCCCGGCGCTTCGAGCCAGGCCTCGACCTGATCGATGGCGGCCTCGCGAGGGGTTGGGGGCCGGTAGACCCGGGGATGGGTGGCGATGCCGAGGAATTCGTGGAGGCACGGCCACGGGATCGCCCACGGGACCGGGCCTTCAGCGGTTGCTTTGAGCCAGTCCCGTGCGGCCCCGTGCCAGGGCGAGTCTTCGCGGTGGGCGTACACCAGGATGTTCGTGTCCACCGCAATCATTCGCCGCGGCCCTCGTAGATCCGCTGGCGGATCTGTTCCCAGTTGCCGGAAGCCAGGTCGGGCGCGAGGCCCTCGCCGCCAAACGACGCCTTCCGCATTTCGAAGCGCCCTCGCTTGGCGCGGCGGCTTCCGACCACCAGCCGAAGTCCTTCCTCGATCAGCGCGCGGAGGGACCGGTTTTCCCGCGTGGCCAATTGTCGGGCTTCAGCGAACAGGCTGTCTGATATCTCGACGGTTGTTTTCATATATCGTCCCACTCCTGTCGGTATGGGAAGATATATTGCCTCAAGTCCCGGCGCAACTACCCGGGCTGGATCGATCCTGGAGGCTTCGGATGAAATCGCGGGACAGGCGGTCATGGGCCCCAAGCGAGGGGGTCGCGGGCCGCTGTAGTAACCAAATTGCCGCCGGCCGCGGCAATTTTCTGCGTCAGGCGCGACGGGCCAAGTTCAAGACTTCTCGCCACCCCCGTCGAGCAGCCCACCCTTCGTCACCATCTGCGCGGCCAGCACCGTCTGAATCACCGAGGCAATGTTGTTGGTGACGTTTTCCGGCGCGCTGGTTCCCCCGCTCCCCGCGATCGAGATCATCCGGGCCTTGGCCAGCGCATCGGCGATGACCGGCACCAGGTCCGGCAGCATTTCGATCTGCCGATACCGGAAATAGGCGTCGCCGCTCTCCTTGATCGCCTGATTCACCTTCCGAATGCTTTCCGACGTGGCGTCGGCGACGAGGCGAATCTTGATCGCATCGGCCTCGGCCTGGGCGGTGGCCTGGATCCGAACCCGCTCGCCGTCGGCCTTGGCCTGGGCGATCTGGGTGGCGTCGAGCTCGGCGGAGCGCTGGATTGACTGCGCTTCCTGGCGTTTGGCCTCGGCCTGGGCGATCAACGCCGCGTTGTTGGCCTTGGTCTGCTCCAGTTCACGCTGCCGGTCGGAAATGACCCGTTCGGCTTCGATCTGGGCTTCCTTGGCCCGCCGGGTTTGCTGGGCCGAAACAATGTCGGCGTTGGCCTGGGCCTCGGCGGCGGACTGCCGGCGCCGCGCTTCAGCCACTTCGGAAGCGACGACCTTGATGTTGAGCGAGTTGAAGACCAGCCCCAGGTCGGTCAGTTCGCGCGAGCACGCCTTCCGGATGATGATGGCCAGCGGGTCGTCGTCGTCGTCCTGTCCGGCGAAAGGGACCACGTCGGTGACCACGGGCACCACCGTGGCGGGGAGATTGGCCTTGTGCTTGACGGGCGCCTTCGCCGAGAAGAGCTGGTCGTGGGTCAGCAGGTTGATGGCCCGTCGGCCGGAGCTCGAGAGGAGGTCGGTCAGGGTGCTGAGCTGATCCGCCTCCGGCTTGGCAAAGTAGCGGTTGGCCGCGGTCTTGATCATTGTGTCGCTGTCCCCCACCGACACGATGGCGCTGGCCAGGATCCGGACCTTGATCGGGCGGGGCAGGTCGTCGTCGTCCACATCCGCGGTCTGGTCGGTGATGTCCAGGTCGACGTTGATGACCTTGCTCGAGATCGAGGTTCCGGTGGTGAACAGCGGAATTTCCTTGGACTTGCCAGGCCCGCGGTAGATTACCGTCGACCCCTGGAGCCAGCTCACCATCCGGATGGTGCCGGCATCGACGTTCCGGAGGAACGACGAGACGATGAGGGGCAGCAGCCCCAGAACCCCGACCAGAATGGCGCCGATCACTGCGAACTCCGTCATGGCCTCTCCTCGGAGCTTCCGCTCCCGATCCGTGATACTACACAGCGATTTCGCCCGGCGTCCACCTCTTCGACCCGGAGACGAGCGCCCCGGCGGACCCGGTCGCCCGCCCGATCGGCGGGGGCCAGGGTTCCCAGCAACTGGACGATCTGACCGTCGAGCTCGACCTTCACGATGCCCTGGCCGGCCTGATCGAAGTCGGTGTCGGCCAGGACCTCTTCGTAGAGCGTGGATTCCAGGCTGAGCGCCGGCCGGGATTCGAACCTGAGGAGGAAATTCCAGATCGGCCCGACCAGAAAGCGCTCAAAGGCCAGGCCTCCCGCCACCGCGATCAGCAGAACCAGGGGCTCGAACAGGAATGCCTTGGCCAGCAGGCCGCTGGCGCCGGCCCCAACCAGGACGCTGAACCAGACCCGCGGCGAGGCCCAGGCCCACGCCGACTTGCCGAACCCCTTGGGCGCACCGGGATGGTGGTGGGCGACCTGGTGACCGGCCGCTTGGCCAGCGCTGGCCGCACCATGGCCGGCTGGGCCGTGGCCGGCGTGGCCCTGGTGCCCACCCCCATGGTGGCTGGGTGAGTGCGATTGGCCGGAACCATGGGAATGCCCCTGACCAGCGGCCCGCAGTCCCATGACCGCGAGGCCCAACCCGCCGAGGGCGAGAGAAAAACTGTAGGCATCCATCGTGAGTGGCTTTCCGGCCTCAAACATAGCGGCCCGGGCGTTTGACGACTGGCCGGACCTCCCAATCTGGTATACAATCTTGTATCCCGGTACCGGGATCCCAGTCATATGTAAGGAGGCAGTATGCGGGCGATGCGATTCGGAGCGTACTTCACCCTGGCGGCCGTCGTGATGCCGCAGGGACCGACCCTGGCCCAGCAGGCCAGGCAGACCCTGGCCGTGGCGGACTTTCTCGACCTCGAGCAGGTCGGGAGCCCGCAGATTTCGCCCGATGGAAAGACGGTTCTCTATTCCCGGGGCTTTGTCGACAAGGTCAACGACGCCTGGACCGGCGCCATCTGGCAGATGAATGCCGATGGGACCAGGAATCGGTTTCTGGTCAAGGGTGGCGGCGCGGTGTGGTCCCCGGACGGGACCCGGATCGCCTACGTGGCGGCGTCGGAGAATCCCAAGGGCGCCCAGATATTTGTCCGGTACATGGATGCGGAAGGTGCCACAACCCAGATCACCCGACTGACGGAGGCGCCGGGCAACATCACCTGGTCGCCGGACGGGAAGTGGATTTCGTTCACGGGCTTTGTCCCGAAGCAGAGTGACTGGGCGATCGACATGCCAGCCCCGCCCCCGAACGCCAAGTGGACCCCGGCACCGCGGGTCGCGGACCGGCTCCATTACCGGGCTGACCGGAAGGGCTACACCGATCCCGGCTTCACCCATCTCTTCGTGGTGCCCGCCGACGGCGGCTCGCCCCGGCAGCTGACCAGTGGCGACTGGAGTGTGGGCGCCGCGTTTGACGGCATGGTGGTGGGCGGGGCTCACAGCTGGACGCCGGACGGCAGGACCATCCTGTTCGACGGGTTGGCGGAACCAACCGCGGACCGGACCTTCCTCGAGTCGTACATCTATGCGGTGGACGTGGCGACCACTGCGATGAAGAAACTGACCACTACGAAGGGCTTCTGGTCGGGGCCCAAGGTGTCTCCTGACGGCCGCCTGGTGGCGTACGCGGGCCGGGAATTTCTACCGGTGGTGTGGCAGACCTCCGATCTCTATGTGATGAACGTTGACGGGTCGGGCAGCCGGGATCTGACCCGGTCGATTGATCGTGAGATGGGCGGCCTGGGGGGCGCCGGTGCAATCTGGGCGCCGGACGGAACCGGTCTCTACATCTCTCCGCAGGACCGTGGGACCGAGAATATCTCGTTCCTTCCGCTGAGCGGCGCACCGCGCCCGGTCACGACCGGCAATCAGATGTTGTCGCTGTCGAGCGTGGCACGAAACGGCGACATGGTCGGCGTCCGATCGAGCTTCCAGGCGCCGGGCGATGTGGTCCGGATCACCAGTGACAAGAAGGCCGGCGTTCAGGTCACCCAGCTGACCCAGGTGAACGAGGATCTCCTTCAGGGCAAGAAGCTCGCGACGGCTGAGGAGATCTGGTACCCGTCCACCGGCGGGGCCAAAATCCAGGGGTGGATCGTCAAGCCGCCCTTCTTTGATCCGGCCAAGAAGTATCCGATGCTCCTCGAAATTCACGGTGGTCCGCAGGGGATGTACGGGGTGGGCTTCGACATGATGTGGCAGACCTTCGCGGCCAGCGGCTATGTGGTGCTGTACCTGAACCCGCGGGGTTCGACCGGCTACGGCGACGCCTTCGTCCGGACGATCGAAAAATCCTACCCGGGTCCCGACTACGATGACCTGATGGCCGGTGTCGATACCGTGCTGGGCCGAGGCTATGTCGATTCGAAGCAGCTGTATGTGTCGGGGTGCAGTGGCGGCGGCGCGCTGTCGAGCTGGATGATCGGCCATACCAACCGGTTCGCGGCCGCGGCGGTGCGCTGTCCGGTAACCAGCTGGACCGGGATGGCCGGCAACGCCGACGTGCCGTATTTCGCCTACGCGTTCTTCGACAAGCCGTTCTGGGAGGACCCGATGCAGTGGTGGAAGCAGTCGAGTCTGGCGTACGTGGGCAACGTCACCACGCCCACCCTGCTGATGACCGGCGTGCTCGACATGCGCACTCCGATGCCGCAGACCGAGGAGTTCTACGCGGCGCTCAAGGTCCGCGGCATCCCGACCAAGCTGCTGCGGTTCGAGAATGAGTGGCACGGGACCGAGTCCGTGCCGTCCAACTGGATGCGGACCATGCTGTACATGATGAGCTGGTTCAAGCAGTACACCAAGCCGTCGGCGTGACCGAAGGCGGCGGGGCGAGGCCTGAGCCGAGGTACCTGACGCTCGACGTGCTGCGGGGGATCACCGTGGCGCTGATGATCGTGGTCAATTCGCCGGGTAACTACCAGACGACCTTCGCCCCGCTGCGGCACGCTCGCTGGCATGGCTTCACCCCGACCGACTGGGTCTTTCCGACCTTCATGTTCGTGGTCGGGGTGTCGCTCAGCCTCACGCTCGGACAGTATCAGACCGACCGGGCCCTGCTGGCCAAGGTGTTTCGCCGGACGGCGATCATCTTCCTGCTGGGCTACCTGATGTACTGGTTTCCCTTCGTCCATCGGGAGGCCGGCGGCTGGGTCGCCAATCCGATCGCCGAGACCCGGATCTTCGGTGTGCTGCAGCGGATCGCGCTGGGCTACGGCCTGGCGGCGCTGATCATCCGGTACGGCAAGGACCGAGGCGCCATTGTGTTCAGCGTCGTGGCCCTGGTCGGCTACTGGGGGATTCTCACCTGGTTCGGGGACCTGACCCTCACCGGCAATGCCGTCGTCCGCCTCGACCGTGCGGTGATGGGCGATGCGCACCTCTACCATGGCGAGGGCCTCGCCTTCGATCCCGAGGGGATCCTGAGCACGCTCCCCGCGATCGTCAACACGATCGGCGGCTATTTCGCGGGCCGGTTCGTCCGGCAGCGGGGCGCGAGTTGGGAGACCATCGGCCGGCTGATGATTCCAGGCGTGCTGCTGGTCGGGGCCGCGCTGGCGTGGAACCCGTCCTTCCCGATCAACAAGAAATTGTGGACTAGTCCGTTCGTGCTGGTGACGATCGGGCTCGATCTGCTGGCGTTGGCGCTGCTGATCTTCTGGATCGACCTCAAGGGGTGGCGGCGGTGGACCCGATTCTTCGAGGTGCTCGGCGCGAACACGCTGGTGGTCTATTTGGTTTCCGAACTCGGGGTGACGCTGTTGTACACCTTCCGAACCGGGAACCGGTCTCTGTACGAGGCGATCTACTGGACTGTCTTTCAGCCGGTGGCCGGCGGCTACCTGGGATCGCTGCTGTTCGCGCTGGCGTGGCTGGGCGTCTGCTGGATGGTGGGCTTCGCGCTCGACCGCCGCGGGATCCATCTCCGGGCATGAAGCAAGACGTGGAGGCGATGACCATGATGACCGAAACCCGCTCGACCATGAGATTCAACTGGAGGTTGCAGATGCGAGCCGTATTCCGCTTGGTGTTGTGGAGCACGCTGATGGCCGGGCCGGCCGTGGCGCAGGGAAAACTTCAGCCCATGGACGTGTTCAATCTCGAATACGCTCACAGTCCCCAGATTTCGCCGGACGGGCAGTGGGTCGTGTACGCGCGCGAATCCTTCGACGTGATGACCGACCGGTCGTATTCGAACCTGTGGCTGGTCCGGGCGGACGGGACCGACCAGCGGCCGCTCACCACGGGCAAGTACCTCGACCGCGAGCCGCGCTGGTCGCCGGACGGGAAGCGCCTGGCCTATGTCTCGAACCGCGACGGATCGCCGCAGATCTACGTCCGGTGGATGGACAACAGCCAGACCTATCCGATCACCCACGTTCAGGAGCCGCCCTCGGGCATCAGCTGGTCGCCGGACGGCTCGATGCTGGCGTTCACCAAGCTGGTGCCGGCGCCGGCGCTCACGATCGGGAACCAGCCGGCGCCGCCACCCGGCGCGCAGTGGGCCCCGCCCGCCAAGTACACCGACAAACTGGTGTTCCGGTTCGACGGGGTGGGCGAACTCCCGACCGGATTCACCCACATCTTCGTAGTGCCGTCCGAAGGCGGCACGGCGCGTCAGCTCAGCAACGGAAACTTCAACTACGGCGCGGCCGGGTTCGGCGCGACCCCGGCCGCGTGGGCCCCGGACGGCCAGGCGCTGGTGGTGGCGGCGAGGCGCCGGGCCGACGCCGAACTCCGGATGCTCGAAAACGACCTCTTCGAGATCTCGGTGAAGGACGGAACGACCCGCCAGTTGACTGACCGGATCGGGCCGGACACCGATCCCGCGATGTCCCCCGATGGGAAACTGATCGCCTATACCGGGTACGACGACCGGAAGGTCGGGTACCAGAACACGCTGCTCTGGCTGATGAACCGGGACGGCACCGGGAAACGGGCCGTGTCGACCAAACTCGACAACAGCGTGGGCGACCCGGTGTGGTCGGCGGACGGCAAGTCGATCTATCTGCAGTTCGACGAGCATGGCAACACCAGGGTGGCCCTGATGGCGCTCGACGGCAGCTACAAGGTCGTCGCCAAGGATCTCGGCACCGGCGGTTCGGCCTACGGCGGCGGGACCTACTCCGTGGCTCGGGACGGCAGCCTGGCGCTCACGGTGAGTACGCCCTCCATTCCGGGGGACATCGCCACCGTGCGGCTTGGCGTCCAGAAGACGATCACCGGCATCAACGCGGACGTGCTGGGCGACAAGACGATCGGCCAGGTCGAGGAGATCTGGTGGAATTCGAGCAAAGACCAGCGAAAGATCGAGGGCTGGATCATCAAGCCGCCGGGGTTCGATCCGGCCAAGAAGTATCCCTTCATCATCGAGATTCACGGCGGCCCGTTCGCCAATTACGGCGATCGCTTCGACGTCGAAAAGCAGCTGATGGCGGCGGCCGGCTATGTCGTGCTCTACACCAATCCCCGCGGCAGCACGAGTTACGGCGAAGAATTCGGTAACCTGATTCACCACGCCTATCCAGGAGATGATTTCTACGATCTCAATTCGGGCGTCGATGCGGTGATCGCCAAGGGGTACGTGGACGACAAGAATCTGTTCGTCACCGGCGGGAGCGGGGGCGGCGTACTCACGGCGTGGATGATCGGCCACACCACGCGGTTCCGGGCGGCGCTGGCGTTCTATCCGGTCATCAACTGGTACTCGTTCTCGCTGACCGCCGACATGGCGCCGATGTCGGTGTCGAACTGGTTCCCCGGTTTCCCGTGGGACAATCTCCAGAACTACGAGTCGCGCTCGCTCCTGTCGGTGGTCAAGAATGTGAAGACGCCGACCCTGATCATGACCGGCGAGGAAGATTTCCGGACGCCGATGTCGGAATCGGAGCAATATTACAAGGCCCTCAAGATGCTGGGCGTCGAGACCGTACTGGTGCGGGTGCCCGGTGAGTCGCACGGGATCAGGAATCGTCCCAGCCACTGGATGGGCAAGATGACGACGCTGACCGGCTGGTTCGACCAGCACCGGACCCAGACGCCGTAAGGGGAACACGGAAGGCGGGTGTCTCTAATCGAACATCCGCCTTCATCGATTCACTGAGGATTCATGCTCGAGTCACTGAACGATTTTCTGTCGCCGTGGGCCAGCTACTACGGCGATCATACCTGGCTGTCGAACGCCGTCACGTTTCTTCATCTGGCCGGCCTGCTGTGGGGCGGTGGCCGAGCGGTCACCGCCGACCTGGTGACGCTCCGGTCGCGCGGGTTCGACGAGTTCCAGAGCGCCGGCCACCTCAAATTTCTGAAGGCGAGCCATCGGGACGTGTTGATCGGCCTGACCGTGGCGACGATCTCCGGTCTCCTGATGTTCACGTCGGATTTTGATCATTTCCTCAAGGCCCCGATCTACTGGGCCAAGATCGCGGGGGTCGTCGTCCTTCTGGGCAACGGCATCTTCCTCAAACGGGCCGAGGTCGGTCTCGAACTGGGAGGCTCGTCCGGTTCGACCGCCTTCGGCATGGCAAAGCGACACGCCGCGGCTTCGCTCTTCCTCTGGTTCGCGACGACGCTGCTGGGACAGTTGGCGACCACCGCTTGATCCCTCAGGCCCCGGTCAGGCCATAGAGTACCTGCCGGACCAGGTAGAATGCGACCCGGAACCCCACCGTCGCGCCGGTCTGACCGGTTTGTTTCGCGGTTGCCGGAGGTCCGGGTTCGCGCTATCGTCAGGCACCGCCTTCCCAGTGAGGTCCCATGTCGTACCGCCATCTGACGACGGCCTTGTTTGTCTGCGTTCCCCTGATTGCCGCGGCACAGGTCAAGCCGGCCGACACCCTGTTCACGGTCGAGCGGTATCTCGACTTCGAGACGGCCGGATCGCCCCGGATCGCCCCGGACGGGAACCTGGTGGTGTTCGTCCGCCGGACGGTGGACCGGATGAAGGACAGCTGGGAGAACAGCATCTGGGCCATGAACGCCGATGGCTCGAATCTCCGCTTCCTCGTGAAAGGTGCCGATCCGGCCTGGTCGCCGGACGGCACGCGGATCGCTTATCTCGCTCCGGGCGAACCGGCCGGGAATCAGATCTTCGTCCGCACGATGGACGCCGAAGGGGCGATCACCCAGGTCACCCGGGTCGAGCAGCCACCGTCCGACGTCAAATGGTCGCCCGACGGGCTCTGGCTGGGTTTCGCGATGGTGGTGCCGAGCGGGCCGGAGTGGAAGGTAGCGCTGCCGCAGCCGCCGGCGGGGGCAACCTGGACGAAGGCGCCGCGTCTGGTCGAGAAGCTCCACGCCAAGGCGGACGGGCGGGGATGGCTGGTGCCGGGGTACACCCATCTCTTTACCGTAACCGCCACCGGGGGGACGCCGCGGCAGATCACGTCGGGCGACTGGAATGTCGGGGCGCGGGGGACCGGGTTGCCGGGACCGGTGGGGTGGGACTGGATGCCCGACGGCCGGAGCGTGCTGGTGGACGGGAACGATGAGCCTAACGCCGAGCTGCTGCGCCAGGTGTCCAGCATCTATCAGGTCGATCTCGAGACCCTGAGCCGGCGAACGCTGACGACGACCCGGGGCTTCTGGACCCGGCCCGCGGTTTCCCCCGACGGAAAGACCCTCGCGTTCCTTGGGTTTGCGTTCACGCGCCAGACCTACAAAGTGGCGGACCTCTATCTGATGCCCATGACCGGCGGGGCGCCGGTGCTCCGGAGCCAGGGGTTCGACCGGGCACCGGCGCAGCTGATCTGGGCTCCCGACAACTCGGGCCTCTACTTCACGGCCGAAGACCGGGGCACGTCGAATCTTCACTTCGCTCCGGTCACGGGCCCGATCCGGCAACTCACGACCGGCACCCACATGGTGACCGGGCCATCGATTTCGCGGAAGAGCCTCGCGGTCGCGGTCCGGACCCACTTTGCCGCGCCGCCCGACGTGATCCGGATCGATCTCAAGAAGCCGTCGCAGATCGTCCAGCTCACCCACGTGAACGACGATCTCCTCGCCGGCACCCGGCTCGGCGAGGTCGAGGAGATCTGGTACCGCTCGACCGGGGGCGCCCAAGTCCAGGGGTGGATCGTCAAGCCGCCGTTCTTCACGCCGGACCGGAAGTGGCCGCTGATCCTCGAGATTCACGGCGGTCCCCACGGCATGTACAACGTGGGGTTCGATCCGATGTATCAGAACTTCGCCGCGATGGGCTACGTCACGCTTTACACCAACCCGCGCGGCAGCACCGGGTACGGCACCGACTTCGGCAACGCGATCGACAAGAACTATCCGGGCGTGGACTACGAAGACCTGATGGCTGGGGTCGACAGCGTGGTCGGCCGCGGGTACGTCGACACCAAACAGATGTTCGTCACCGGGTGCAGCGGGGGCGGCGTGCTGTCGAGCTGGGTGATCGCCCATACCGACCGGTTCGCCGCGGCAGCGGTGCGCTGTCCGGTGACCGACTGGATCAGTTTCTCAGGGACCAGCGACATTCCGCTGTTCGGCTTCAACTGGTTCGAGAAGCCCTACTGGGAGGATCCGATGCCGTGGCTCGAGCATTCCACCCTGTATCACGTCGGCAAGGTGAACACGCCGACCTTGCTGATGACGGGGGAGCTCGATTTGCGGACGCCGATGGGCCAGACCGACCAGTACTTCGCCGCCTTGAAGCTCCGCGGCGTACCAACCGCGGAGGTCCGGTTCGAGGGCGAGTACCACGGGACCGGGTCCAAGCCCTCGAACTGGATGCGGACCCAGGTCTACATGATGGAGTGGTTCCGGCGCTGGTCCGGTCAGCGGCGGTAGCGTTCGACGTACTGGAGGTCGTCGTCGTCGGTGCGGACGACATAGACGGTGCCTTTGCCGAACCCGCGGACCACGCTCCTCGGGTTCAGCGTCACTTTGCGGACCAGTTTGCCGGCCCGGTCGAACACATCGTACAGTGGATTCTTCGTGCCCGCCGTCTGGGTCCGCTCGACCCAGACTTCGCCCTCGGGGGAGACGACCACCGAGTTGTTGCCGTAGAACGGCGGTTTGGTGTCGGCGAATTCGGGGGCCGGGAGCTGTGGCCCCCCACCTCCTGAGGGCGGTGGGCTGGCCCGTCCGCCGCCCGGTCCTCCGATCGTGACCAACATCGGCCGTTGCTTCTTCTGGGCTTCGATCACGTCCGTCTTGTCACTCTGGGTCACCGGGAGCGGGGTGTACGGTTGGATCGGCCCAGCCGCCGGGGCGCCGCCCTTGGGGCCGTACCACACGACCCGGTACGGCGAGTGCATCACCCGCGCGACCGATCCGTCTTCGGCGACGCCCCAATGTTCCTCCGGCGTGAACATTTTGGCGCCGCCGATCCGGAACATGACCCGACCGCCGCCGCCCCCGCCCGAGATGTTGCCCTTCGCCATCACGACCCACGCCGTGGTATCCATCGAGGCCTTGACCCCATCCCAGCGGAGAATCGCGAGGGAATCCGGCGGCGGCGATCCCGGTCCGGATCCGGGGCTGAAGGGTGGGCTCTGGAAGTAGAGGTGGCCGTTCTGGTCGGCGCCGCCGCCGCCGGGCATCATGGCGATGAATCCCCCGCCGCCGCTTCCCGGGAGCGGTACGGTGCGCACCGGCTTGCCGGCCGCGTCGATGACCAGGAAGCGGCGGCCGAGCATGTCGTTGAGCCAGGTCTCACCCTTCGGCATTGGATAGAGAGCGGCGGGCATGGCGTACTCGGTGGGTCCCTGGCCCTCGCGGCCGACCTTCTCCGATTTGCCTGAGGCAAAATCGATCATCTGGACCACCTTGTCCTGGAGGTCCGATACCAGAACCTTGCCGTTGGCCATCTCGTTGATGCCGAAAATTCTCGTGAACGGATCGGGGAACTGGGCTTCCGGCTTGACCAGCGTCACGATCGCCTGGGCTCGGCTCACGCAGGGTGTCAGCGCAAGCAACAGGGTGAACGCGTAGGTTCGCATCGAGTTCTGGATCCTTCTCGGGTTGGATGGGGTCGCCAGGGGCGACCGCATCGAGGATGCGCGGACGGTATGGTTCGTCGCGGTGGCTATCGGGCCGGCCAGCGGTAGCGTTCGACGTGCATCAGGTCGTCCGGGTCTCCAAGGAGGAAACATCGCCCGCCCGTGATGCCGCCGCTAGTTTTCGCCCGGTGAACCCGCTGCCTTCATTCCCGGCCCGCCCGACCACCCGCTTTGCGCCGAGCCCAACGGGTGTGCTCCATCTGGGCCACGTGGTGAACGCGGTATGGACCTGGGGCATTGCCCGGGCCACCGGCGGACGGGTGCTGCTCCGGATCGAAGATCATGACCGTAGCCGCTGCCGACCGGAATTCGACGCCGCGATTCTTCGCGATCTCGCCTGGCTGGGGCTCGAGGCGGATGCCGGTTCCGCGCGCCAGAGCGACCGTCAGGATCGGTATGCAGCCGCGCTCGCTCGACTGGGCCGGGTGACTACGGTGTACGGCTGCGCCTGTTCGCGGAAGATGATCGCGACGGCGGCCGGCGGACCGATCGAGGGCGAGGAACTCCGCTATCCGGGCACCTGCCGAGGCACATCGCTGGGCCTTGTCGCGGGCCTCGGCGTTCGGGCGGCCCTGCCGGACGGGGCGATCACGTTTCACGATCTCCGGCTGGGAGCCATCCGGCAGGACCCGGCGCTCCAGTGCGGCGACCTGCTCCTCCGCGACCAGCCCGGGTCATGGACGTACCAGTGGTGCGTCACCGTCGACGATCTCGAGGACGGGGTCGATCTGGTCATCCGGGGCGAGGACCTGCTCGAGTCCACCGGTCGCCAGATCCTGCTGGGCCGGATGCTCGGCCGGACCGCGCCCGCCGCTTTCCTGCATCATCCGCTGATCCATGGCGACGACGGCCGGAAACTGGGCAAACGGGAGCGGTCCGAGGGTGTCGAGGCGCTGCGGGCCGCGGGCCTGGCACCGGAGGCCGTACTGGGCCGGGCGGCGTGGCTCTCCGGCCTGCTCCCGGTCGCGGAACCGATCCGGGCCGATGATCTGGCCCGGCTCTTCGATCGCCGTTAGGCGAGGGTCCGGTCGAGCCGGTCCAGACGCCGGATCTCGGGCCAGACGACACTCACCCATCCCACCACCGCCATCACGCCCACCCCGCCCGCCACTACGGCAACGACGGGCCCGATGATGCTGGCGAGGAAGCCGGACTCGAATTCGCCCAGTTCGTTGGACATTCCGATGAACAGGGTGTTGACGGCGGACACCCGGCCGCGGAGCGCGTCGGGGGTGGCGAGTTGGGCCAGAGCAAGGCGGATGACCACGCTGACGGCATCGAATCCGCCGGCCAGCAGCAGCATCGCGAAGGAAATCCAGAAGCTGGTCGAGAGGCCGAACAGGATGATGGTCACCCCGAAGCCGGCCACGGACCAGAGCAGGGTCCGGCCGGCGCGCTGCATCGGTGGCCGGTGGGCGAGCGCGAACGACGTGACGACGGCACCGATCGACTGGGCACCCCGGAGCCAGCCCAGACCGGCGGGTCCAGTATGGAGAATGTCCTTGGCGTAGACCGGGAGGAGCGCCATGACGCCGCCCAGCAGCACGGCGAAGAGATCGAGCGACATCGCCGCGAGCAGCATCGGGGAGCCACGGACGAACCGGATGCCTTCGAGGAGGGCGTGCCATGAGAGACGGTCGCGGCTCCCGGCGGGCCGGGTCATCTTGATCCGCCCGATCAGCAGAATGAACAGGAACGCGGTGGCGGCGCAGATGGCGTAGACCGCCACGGCACCGCCGGTCCAGGCGATCAGCCAGCCGCCGAGGGCCGGGCCCAGGACGTCGGCTGCCTGCCAGCCGCCGCTGTTCCAGGCGATGGCGTTCTGCAGGGTGTCGATCGGCAGCAGGTTCGGCATGATGGCCTGCTTGGCCGGGAGCTGGAACGTCCGTCCGGCGCCATAGAGCGCCAGGAGGACGTAGTAGGTCGCCACGGGGGCGCGGGTGAAGGACGCCAGGCCCAGGCCGGCGGCGGCCAGCGCGATCAGGACCTGGGCCGCGATGAGGACCCGGCGCCGGTCGCCGCTATCGGCCAGGTGGCCGGCGGGCAGGATCAGGGTGACCATCGGCGCGATCTGGACCAGACCGACCATGCCTAACGCCAGCGCCGAATGGGTCCGCTCGTAGAGTTCCCAGCCGACGGCCACGGCCATCATGGCCTGGCCCAGCACCGCAAGGACGTGGCCGGTCAGGTAGCGCCGGAATCCCTGATGGCGGAGGGCCGCGTAGGCGTCGTGGCTCACGGCGAGGGCCGGGTGTACAGCGAGCGATAGACCGCCTGGTTTCTGAGGACCCGCCTGACGTAGTCCCGGGTCTCGGCAAAGGGGATCCGCTCGACGAACACTTCAGGATCGTCGTCGACGCCGCGAATCGAACGCCAACGGTTTACCCGTTCGATGCCGGCGTTGTAGGCCGCCAGCCCGCGCTCCGGCCAGTCCAGCCTGGCGAGATCGTGGGCCAGGTGGTCGATCCCGAAATCGAGATTGACGTCCGGTTGGTAGAGCAGCACCGCGTCCCATTCCGGCAAGCCGGCCCGGCGGGCCAGCTCCGCCCCGACCGCCGGCAGCAGTTGCATGAGGCCGCGGGCGTCGGCAGCGGACCGGGCTTCGGGATCGAAGGCGGACTCCTGACGAATGACGGCGGCGGCGAGCATCGGGTCGAGCGAGGCGGACGCGGCCTGGCCCCGGAGCACGTCGGCAAACGGGAGCGGGTACAACAGCTGGGCCAGCGTCCGGTCGAGCGGCGCGCCCTTCTCCTGAGCCCGCTGGGCCAGCCGGAGTGCCCGCGCATAGTAGTCGTATCGGGCCAGCGCGACGGCGGTGCGGAGCATCCGCTCCGGAGCCGAACCCGCCACCGCGACGAAATGGTCGAGCTCGAACCGGGCTTCGACGTCGAGGCCAAGACGGCTCAGCAGCGCGGCGCGTTCGAGACCATCGGCCGGGAGTTCCGGGGCGGCGGAGTCGGGCCGGTCGGCAATGATCCGGAACGGCACCCCCAGGCGGCGGCTCGAGAGCCAGGCGTAGTAGGAATCGGGTGCCCGTTCGACAATCGTTCGCCAGCGGGTCCGGGCCGCCGCGGTATCGCCAGAGACGGCGTGGGCGCGGGCGCTCCAGTAGCGGGCCGCGATCGATTCTTCGCCCCCGCGATCGGCGAGGCGGTCGAACTCAGTGGCAGCCGTGGCGGGATCGTGGGCCAGCAGGGCGATCAGCGCCGCCTGAAAGGCCGAGCGGGGGGCGAATGGCGCGGCCGAGTAACGGGCCGCTTTGCGAAACAGCGCCCGCGCGTCGTCGTCGTCGCCGCGGTCGGCCTTGAGATCGGCGGCGAGGTAGAGCGCCTGGGCGACGGGTGTCGAATCGGTCGGGTAGTCCGCCGCAATCGCGGCCAGGGCGGCCTCGGCGCCATCAGTGTTGCCGTTCCGGAGTTTCATCCGGGCCTTCTGATAGGCGGCGTCGGCTTTGAGATCGGGCGTTTCCACGGCATCGAAGAGCGGCAGCGCCTGGGCGACGCGCCCGAGCCTGGCCAGAACCGTGGCGTAGGTGAAGCGATCCCGGTCGACGAGCTTCCCGGTGGTAGCGGCGAATCCGCGCGCCGCCTGCTCGAGCAGTCCGGTCGCCGCGGCGCGCCGGGCGATTCTCAGCTCCTCGGCCGGAGTGCGGTCCGGGAAGTGGCGGTCGAGCATTGCGATCGCGGCCTTGGCGTCGTCCGCGGACTGGTCGGGACCCAGCAGGGCCAGTAGTTCGGCCCGAGCGGCGGTTCGGGCCGAGGGATCGCCGGTCTTTAGCCGGAGGCGGACCGCGGCGAGCCGGGCGCCGAGTGCGTCGTAGCGCTCGGCGGCGCCGATCTCGTCGCCGGTCCGGTCGCGGGCCAGCGCCTCGGTCCAGCCGATGCGCGGCCGGGCGACGGGCGAGGTGACGTCGTTCAGAAGCCGACCGCGGGCGATGGAGTCGACCGTCACGCCGGCTGCCCGGAGGTAGAACCAGTCTTTCAACGCGGGGAAATGCTGGGCCAGGGTCCGGTAGGCGGCCGCGGCGGAATCGAACTGATCGAGCCGGTCCAGGGCCCTGGCGTGGGTCACCAGTCGTTCGGCGCGGGTGGGCGGGGGCCCGAGTTCGAGCGATCGTCGAGTGTGGGCGAGGGCTTCTTCCGGCTGACTTCGCTCCACGAGAGCCCGGGCAAGGAGGGCCTGGCCTTCGCCGCCGTAGTCGTCGAGCCACCGCTGTCCGTCGAGGAGGCGGACGACGGTCGCCCAGCCTTGCCAACCCGCCGCGGCGCGGGCCGCGGTCAGGATGACGGAGGGTTTGGCGCCCGACTCCCGGCTGGGAGCGGCCAGCATTCTGGTGGCTTGCCAGGGCCGTCCGCTCTCGATGGCGCGGGCGGCGGCGATGGTGATCGAGTCGGTCGGGCCCGGGGCGGCGCGCCCGCCCTGCGCCAGAGCAACGCCGGGTGCCGGAGCGGTGAGGACCAGGAGGATGAGGGTCGGACAGGGGTGGCGCACCAGAGGAATCTAAGCGGGCGCCGGGTCCCGCGAACGCCGTTAGGCGGCGCGGGACCCCTTGGCTGATCGGAGCGGCGGCTGGCGGCGGAGGTACACGGTGCCTCGGCTGGTGCCGAAGAAACGGGCCCGCCTCGGGAGGATCACCCGGCCGACGGAATTGCCCCGTTCGTCGTAAACTTCGTAGCTTTCAAAGCGGTCCTGCCTGGTCTTGAGGGTCATCGTATCATCCAATGTCGTGATGTCCTTTGGATGCGACGGCGGAGAGAAAGGTTGCATTGGTCATGGTCGATGACTCCCGGCGGAGTTTTCTCGCGCTCCTGGGCCTGGCCCCGATCGCGAGCGGGCTCCCGGTCTGGCGGCCGGCCGGCCGGCTGGACCTGGTCATTCGGGGTGCGACCGTCTTCGACGGAGTAGAGGATCGCGGCCACCGGCTCGATATCGGGATCCGGGGCGACCGGATCGTGGCCCTGGCCCATCGGATCGGGGGCCGGACGGTCGACGAAATCGACGCCCGCGGCCTGGCCGTGGCACCCGGTTTCGTGGACGTGCACTCCCATGCGGACGGCACGCTGCAGGCGGATCCGCGGCTCGAGTCGGTGGTCCGCCAGGGCGTGACGACAGTGGTGGTCGGCGCGGACGGCTTCTCGCGGATTCCCGACGACGCGGGCCGGACGGCCATGAGCGACTGGTTCGCCGAGGTGGATGCCATGAATCCCGGGGCCAATGTGGCCTCGATGGTTGGTCTGGGGCGGGTCCGGCAGCTGGTGGTGGGCGACGACGATCGGCCGGCGACGCCGACCGAACTGGGCCGGATGGTGGAGCTGGTGAAGGCGGCTCTCAGGTCGGGGGCCTGTGGCGCGTCGGCCGGGCTCGAGTACACGCCGGGGGCGTTTGCGGGAATCGACGAACTGGTAGCCCTCTGCCGCCCGCTGGCCCGGTACCGGTTGCCATATTCGCCGCACCTGCGGAACGAGGACGACCGGCTGGTGGAGGCGGTTGACGAAGGTCTCGAGGTCGGCCGGCGGGCCCGGTGTCCGGTGCACATCGCCCACCTCAAGACTCAGGGCCCGCGGAATTGGAGCAAGCTCGATCAGGTCTTCCGGAAGATGAGCCGCGCGCGCCGGGCCGGGCGTGACGTGACCTTCGACCGGTATCCTTACCTGGCCTATCAGACCGGACTCAGCAATCTCTTTCCGTTGTGGAGCCGGGATGGTGGTGAGGAGGCGTTCGTCAAACGGCTGGCGGACAGCAGTCTGACGGCGCGGCTTACCGAGGCGGTCGAAGCCAAGGTGGCGTTGATCGGCGGGTGGGACCGGGTCATGGTCAGCAGCGTCTCCGCCGACGCTGACCGGAGTGCGGAAGGGAAAAGGATCTCGGAACTTGGCCCGGGTGACCACTACCGGCTGACGGTGGGGCTGCTGGAGCGGAATGGCGGCGATGTCGGCATGGTGGGATTTGCGATGAGCGAGGACAACCTCGAACGGATTCTCAAACATCCCCATGTGATGGTGGCGAGCGACGGCGGGGCAGTGGCGCTCGAGGGACCGGCCCGGCGCGGTCATCCTCATCCCCGGAGCCTGGGCTCGTTCCCGCGGGTGCTGGGCCACTATGTCCGGGAGCGAAACGTGCTGTCCCTCGGCGCCGCCATCCGGAAAATGAGTTCGATGCCGGCCGCGCGGGTGCGGCTCGACCGAAGGGGGCGGATCGCATCGGGCTGGTATGCCGATCTGGTCGTCTTCGACCCCGCGACCGTGGCCGATCGGGCCACCTTCGCTGAACCGTTCGCCTATCCCGAGGGGATCCACGCGGTGGTGGTGAACGGTGCGGTGGCGTTGAGAGATGGACAGCGGGGTCCCGGCACGGGCCGCGCCCTCCGGCCCAGCGGAGGCAGACGGTAGGCCCGGACCCGATACGCTGAATCCGAAGAGTGTCCGGATTCGTACGATCAGCCTTCACTTTGGGATATCAGGACCATGCTCAAGACGATCGGAAAATTTCTGCTTGCCGTCGCGGCCATTGTGGTGCTGGCCGTCGCCGGCGTCTTCGCCAAGGCAACCCTGCAGCTGGGGAAGATCCGTGACCTGCCGGCCCCGCGCCTCGCCGTGCGGACCGACTCGGCCACGATCGAGCGCGGTCGTCACCTGGCCACCGCGATCTTCAAATGCGTCGACTGTCATGGCCGGGATCTGGGCGGTCGGGAGCCGTTCGTCGACGCCGGTCCGCTCGGCCTGATCAATACGCCCAATCTGACCACCGGCCAGGGGGGCGTCATCAGGCGGTATGATGATGCGTTGCTGGCCCGGGCCGTCCGGCACGGGATCCGGGCGGATGGCAGCCCGCTTCTGATCATGCCGGCCCTGGATTATGTGGTGGCATCGGACCAGGATGTGGCGGCTGTCATCGCCTATGTCCGGTCGGTGCCGCCGGTGGACCGGGACCATGAACCATCGACGGTGCGTCCACTCGGCCGGATTCTCTATGGCATCGGTCAGTTCCCGCTCATCGATGCCGACGTCGTTGATCATGCGGCCCCACCAATGGAAGTGCCGGTGGGGGCCACGGTCGAGTACGGCAAGTACCTCGGCTCCGTGGGGGGCTGTATCGGCTGCCACGGGCCGGGGTTGTCAGGCGGGAAGATTCCGGGGGGCCCGCCGGACTGGAAGCCGGCCGCCAACATTACTCCGGCCGGACTCAAGGGGTGGACCGAGACGGATTTCATCACGGCGCTCAAGACCGGTCGACGTCCGAATCGGACGCCGATCGACACGATCATGCCGTGGCGCCTGGCCGGCCAGATGGACTCGACGGAGATGCACGCGGTCTGGCTGTATCTGCAGTCGCGGCCGCCCAAGCCGTTCGGGGGGCGTTAGGCCTAGCGCCGGTCCCGTTTGCAGGAACTGACATCGACCGCGCCGACTTCGGGGACCAGGTCGGCGCGGGGGCGGACCAGCCAGCGGTTCCGGATCTGAATCAATTCGATGACCGTCAGGTCGCCGCCAGCCCAGGCGGGACCGGTGTCGCCCTCCCGCTCCTCCTTCACAATAGCGTACGACGTCGAGTCCGATGTCTGCACGATGCCCGCGATGCTTCGTTTCGGGCTCGGGATCTGGTTGACGTCATCGGGTGCCGGGCAGCCGGCTTGCTCGAATTGCATGCGGACTTGCCACTGGGGGTCGCGGCTCTCGAGCCAGCGACCGGCGGCTTCGGCTGCGTCGAGGTTCCGCAGGATGCTGGCCGAGGCCACCCGGGCGAATTCGTACGGGGTTGGATCGGCGTAGCGGCGGCGCTGTTCCTCCATCATCCGGACCTGGTATTGCGCCACCTCGAGCGGCATGTCGGGGTTGGTTTTCCGGAGGTCGTCCACCGTCATCCGGGGGCCTTCCTCCGGGCTCCGGCGGGCCCGGGTGATGAAGTCGCGGCGGAAGCGGTCGAACGTGTCGAGGTCGAGCAACCGGGCGGCGGTCAGCCACTGACGGGCATTCCAGGCCTGGACGAACATGGTCGCCGCGTCGCCGGGGGACGGCTGGGCGACGGCAGACTGCAGGGGAAGGGCCGAAAACGCCAGCGCGCCGACCCCCAGGGCCAATGTGACCTTCGCGTTCACTCAAACCTCCAGGGCTGCGCTCCGACAGGAGGAAGATCGGAGGTTTACCCTCCCCGGGGAAGGCCCGTTCGGGGCCGGGCCGACCCGGTCCGGCCCGCCTCTTGCCAGTCAGAACTGTCAAGAGTTTGGTCGCTTCACGTGCCTCAATCAGCTTCAAGGGACTTCCTGTGGACTTGATCAGCACATTCAAGGCGGTGCTTTCCAAGGCTGCCGAGTTGGGGGCTTCCGACGTCCATGTTTCGGCCGGCGGCCCGTTCCGGCTCCGGTTCCGGGGCCAGATCACGCCGGTCAGCGGCTGGCCGGCACTCACGCCGGACGATACGGCGGCGATTGCGGGGGAGATCCTGATTTCGGCCCGCAAGGCCACGCCCGACACGCTCGACCAGGTGATGCTGGGCCTTCGCGAGCTCGACTGTTCGTATTCGGTGGACGGCGCCGCGCGGTTCCGGGTCAATGTCTGCAGCCAGCGCGGGACTTACGCCGCGGTACTCCGGAACATTCCGATCGAGCTGCCGAGTTTTGATTCCCTGGGCCTGCCACCGGTGCTGGAGCAGATTACGCTCGAGGACCGCGGCCTGATCCTGGTGACCGGTGTGACGGGCAGCGGCAAGTCGTCGACCCTGGCGTCGATGCTCGGCCACCTGAACCGGGTCAAGGCCGCCAAGATCGTCACCATCGAAGATCCGATCGAGTTTCTCTACCGCGACGACCGGTCCCACATCATCCAGCGCGAACTGGGCGGCGACACCGACAGTTTCGCGGCGGCGCTCCGGGCGGCGCTGCGGCAGGATCCGGATGTCATCATGGTGGGCGAGATGCGGGACCGCGAGACCATCGACATTGCGCTCAAGGCGGCGGAGACGGGCCACCTGGTCTTCAGCACCGTGCACACAACCGACGCGGCCAAGACCGTGTCCCGGCTCATCAGCGTGTTCGATCAGGCCGAGCAGGCAACGACCAGGATTCGGATCGCCGAGTCGCTCCGGGCGGTGGTGTCGCAGCGCCTGCTGCCCAGGAAAGACGGCAATGGACGGGTGGTTGCGGCCGAGATTCTGCGGCGGACGGCGGCGATCGAGGACTGCATCGGGGACGGGTCGCGCGGGGCCGAGATCCGGGAGCTGATCGCCGACGGGCGGGATCAGTACGGCATGCAGACCTTCGACCAGCACATCATGGAGTTGTACCAGGCCGAGACGATTTCGGAGGACGTGGCCCGGTCGGCGGCGACCTCGCCGGACGACTTCATCCGGGGCTTGCAGTACGCCTGAGCGGGCTGGTGGTGCCCGTGCCCGGGGCTAGAACCTGACCCCGGTGCCGATCCGGACGATCCGCGGCGCCTGACGATTCCGTACGGCATTGAGCCGACCCGTGGCGAACGGGTCGGTTTCGCCGTTATAGGAGGTCTGGACCTCGGTGACGGCGTTGGCGCCGAGCAGATTGAAGCCGTCGAACGCCAGCACCAGACTGGTCCGTCCCAGGCCAAATTCGCGCTCGAGGTGGAGATCGAGCGTCAGCTGCTTCGGGTAGGTGTAACTCCCTCGCGGCTGGACGAACATCCGCTGGCCGGTGGTGGTCTCGAAGAAGAAGCCGGGGATGAGCCGGTCCTTCTGGGGCCCGGGCAGGGCCTCGGCGTCAAACTGGTAGAGCAGATTGGACAGGGTGAGGGTCGGCGTGTAGTGGTCGCCGCTGGCGTAGGAGGCGAACACGCTGCCGCGGAACCGCGCGGGCAGGTTCCCGCCCAGGCGGGCCTTGATCTCGAGCCGGGCCTGATTGGCCAGGCGGCCGAACGCCTCGAATCCCTCGTTAGGCCGGACGTACGGACCGGCGGACGATCCGCCGTAGTCATCGGCGCCGACGACGGTGTTGAGGTTCCCGTCCAGGCGGGTGAGCGAGCCGCCGACGTCGAACCACCACGACGGATAGCGGGCCTGGAGCCGGAGCTCAAGCTGATCGAACCGGCGGACGGCATCGCCGACGTTGGTGAGGATGTTGTCGGGCCGGTAGGTCAGGGCATCGAGCTGGGCACCGGTCATGCCGGGTGGCGTGTACGGGCCAAGCAGCACGCCGGCCTTGACCAGATTCCAGTAGTAGATGATGTCTTCGTTCGACACCGCGAGTTGCCGGAGGGCCAGCGGCTTGCCGTTCAGGAAGAAGGGGCGGCCGAACCGGTCGAGCACCGTGACGTTGTAGAACATGGTGTAGTTGGACCCGGCATTCCGGTCCACCAGCGACACCATGTCCTCGTTCCGTCGGCGCAGGTACAGCGCTTCGACCTTCCACCGGGAGCCCCAGGTCTTCTCGAGGCCCAGCACACCCTGGCTGATGTAGGGCTGGTGATAGTTGGTGACGAGGCCGGTTTCGCTGAGACGGACGGTCTGGACTTTCTTGAACCGGCCAAGATTCGCCAACCGGTCGCGGTCGGCGAGGGTCAGCGTCGTGTTCGGGTCGGTGAACGCCGGACCCGAATATTCCCAGCGCTCTTCATCCCGGTAGACCTGACTTCCCGCCGCCCGATCGAAGAAGCCCGCGAACATGCTCTGGTGGTAGAGCCCCCAATGTGCTTTGGCCACCAGCGATCCGTCCGCGGTGAGGGCGTAGTTGAGGCCGATCCGCGGTTCGAGGGCGCTGGTTCGAACCACGGGCATGAAGGCACCGCCGGTGCCGATCAGGTCTCCGGCCCAGCGACCGAGCCGAATGCCCGGGTTCAGGTTCAACCGCGGGGTGATCCGGATGTAGTCCTGGATATACGCCGCGTCATTCCGAACCCGGGAGTCGAGGGTGATGTCACCGCCCCAGGTCGACGTGATGACGCCGTTGAAGACCCAGGTGGACGGGAGCGCGGGATCGAAGGCGGGCGGCCGGTCACGAATCGCGGGCCGCCACGTCACGCCGCCGTTCCGTTCCCGGAAGAAACTCCAGCGCCCGCTGCTGAGCTCGGCGCCGATCTTGAAATGGTGCTCGACGGTACCGGTGGTGACGAAGAGATCCCACGCCGCGGTAGCCGCGAGGTTCCGCGGGCTCCGGGTTTCCGAGAAGGCGGCGTTCTGGTATTCGCGGGGGTCGATTTCGTTCAGCAGCTGGACGCCCGGTGCCGTGGTGCTGCCATACGGCTCGCGGCGATCGGACCCGTCGAGCGCGGAGACCTTGACCTCGAGGAAACTCCGCGATGAAAACGTGCGCTGCCAGGACAGGCTGCCGAGCCAGGTGCCGGCGTCCAGGCGGTTGGTGGCGGCGGGCACTTTGAAGCCGGTCTGGCCGAAGCGATCGGTGGTGGTTTCGAAGCGCGAGAGGGACGCGACCAGCGCATCCCGCGGCCCCGGCTGCCAGTTGAGCTTGGCGAGAAAGCGGTGATCGGTTTCCGCCGGAGGGCTCGGCACGAAGGTGCCCCCGAGTTCGGGGACCTGGTTCAGGACCCGGAGATCGCGCGAGATCACCTGGCCGAACAGCGCGTAGAAGAGCCGGTCCTTGATCAGCGGTCCCCGAATGTGGCCGTCGAATTCGACCCGGCCGCTCACCTCGGAGCCGACCTCGCCCGGCACCAGGTTGGACCCGTTCAATCGGTGATTCTCCGCGTTGGCCCGGAGTCCGCCTTCGAAGCGGTTGGTGCCGGACTTGGTCACCAGGTTCACGATCCCGCCCTGGAAGTTGCCGTGCTCGGCGCCGGCCCCGATGCCGCGGACCTGGACCTCCTCGATCCAGGTGACGCCGGGCTGGATCAGGTCACCCCCGCTGCCGGGGTGGTTCACGGCGATGCCATCGAGTTGATAGTTGTTGGCCTGCGCAGTGGCGCCGCCCCAGACCTGATCGGGCCGGGCGCCGATCGCGTAGCGCACCAGGTCGCGGGAGTCGTTCGGCAGCGGGAGCAGAGCGAGTTCTCGCGCGCCGACGGCGGTGCCGAACTCGGTGCGTTCGCGATCGATGCTGAGAGCCGGGGCGGTGACGACGATGGCGTCCAGCCTGGTGGCGACGGCTTCGAGGCGGATCGTGAGGCGGGTGACGCTGCCGGCCTCGACGGTCACATTTTCCACGACGGTGGGGCGGTATCCGATTCTCCGGACGCCGATCCGGTAGTCTCCCGGGGGCAGAAACCCGATCCGGAAATGCCCGGCAGAATCCGCGAGGGCTTCGCGGCGGAAGCCGACGACGGTCCGGGCGACTTCGACCGTGGCCGACGGGACCGGCCGCCCATCCTGGCCGTGGACCTGGCCCTGAATGGCGCCGGTGCTGGCGATCTGGGCGGCAGCGGGCGCGGTGACCGCCCCGACCAGGGCTCCAGCGAACGCGATCAGGGTGCGTCGCATCGCCTGGTTCAGCGGCGAAGGCCCGGGCGCATGGCCATTTCGACCTCGGTGGCCGTGTACGGCAGTCCCGGGGTCAGCACCTTGTAGCCGTTCGGCTCGATCAGGATCATGTCCTCGAGATAGAACCCATCGCCATCGACGGCGTACATGATTTCATAGGCCACGGTCATTCCGGTCCTGAGCACGGCGGACAGGCCCTCGGCGTCATCGAGCCCCACGCCATGGATCTCCCACGCGTCGGTCCCGTTAGGGCCGAGCAGGAATTCGGCGGCCCGTTTGCCTTCAGCGGTCTTGAGGCCGGGTGCGAGCGCCCGGATCCGGTTCAGGGCGGCCTGATAGACCTCGGTGGTGCGGGCGCCATCCTTGAGAACGGTGAGGCCGGCCCGGTATCCCGCGATGAAGAGATCCCAGGCTTCGCGTTGGCCCGGGGTGAAATGCCCGCTCACCGGCGCGGTGCGGCCGACGTCGCCCATGTAGCGATCGACCTGGCAGCCGACGTCGACCCGGACCACGTCGCCGGCCTTCATCACGCGGTCGTGATTGTCGTAGTCGATGAAGGAGTTGAATAGATCGGTAAAGACGGCGTGCGGCCCGGACATGGTCCAGGGCCAGAATGAATGGCGCCCGCCGGCCTCGATGCATGACGCGATCACCTTGAGCTCGGCCTGCCGCTGCCGGGCGCCCGGCCGGAGGGCCCGGAGACCGGCCAGCATCGCGTTGCCGCTCATGGCGCCGACCCGGGAAAGGATGGCGACTTCGCCGGCGTCCTTGATCTCCCGGAGTGGCCGCGTCACCCCAAGGCCCGAGCCCACGTCGCGGGACCAGCCGAGGTTCCTGAGGTAACCCTCCCAGCGGGCGACGGTCCCGGCCATGGGGGCCGGGCCGCGGGCCTGGCCCCGGTAGTCGTTAGGCGAGACCAGGATGCCCGCCGCGGTCGGGAAGTGGCGCCGGAGCCAGAGATCGAGCGAGTCGACCGGGAGGACCTGGTCGAAGCCCGGGGTGGGCGACGGCGGCCGGGTGATCGCCGGGTGGGGCTGGCCGACGAACAGTGTGGCGCTCCGTGACGCGCCATCGAGCACCAGGACGTTCCCGACCACATCGCCCAGGCCGGTGAAATAGAAGAAGTCGGTGGCCTGCTGGAAACCGGCGCCGTCGTCACCCTTGAAGGAGGACTGGGCCGGCACGATCAGGAGCTGGGCGCCCAGGGCGCCCAGCGCGGCGGCCCGCCGGGCGGGGAAGTCGGCGGCCGAAGCCGGCGGGCCGCCGATCACGGCCTGCGCGGCCAGCAGCAGATGTATCATCATCAGATTCGAGCCTCAGGGGGTGGTGCCGGGGCGGAGGTGGCGGTCGAACCATCGGACCGACCGCTCGACCCGGTCCCGGATATGGGCCGGATTGGTCATCCGGTGGCCTTCGTCGGCGTAAACCATGAATTCGGTTTCGACGCCATTGGCCTCAAGTCCCTTCCAGAATTCGTAGGACTGGGGCGTCGGGGTCTCGACGTCCTTCTCACCGACCAGGATCAGGGCCGGGGTCTTCGCGTTCTTGATGAACGTCATCGGCGCGCTCCGGGCGTAAACCGCCGGATCGTCGTAGATCGTGGCGCCGAAGTAGCCCAGCAGCCACTCGTTGATGCCGTTCTGGGCCCAGTAGCTCTGCCAGTTGGCGAGACCGGCGCCGGCCACGGCTGTCTTGAAGCGATGGGTCTGGGTCACGGCCCACATCGTCATGTAGCCGCCGTAGCTCCAGCCGGTGATGCCGACGCGCGCGGTGTCGATCGGCGCTCGCCGTGCGGCCTCGTCCAGACCGGTCAGGATGTCACGCAGGTCGCCGTAGCCGAAGTCCTTCACGTTGGCTCGGGTGAACGCCTGACCAAAGCCCTGGCTCCCGCGCGGATTGGGGAGGAAGATGAAGTAGCCCCGGTCGAGGAGCGCCTGCTCCGTGGCGTTCCCGGCGGTGAACCAGTGCGGCACATGCGCCGCCGCGGGGCCGCCGTGGACCACGACGACCATCGGGTAGCGCCGGCCCGGATCGAATTGCCTGGGCGGAATCAGCCAACCCTGGATGGTGAGCGTGTCGCTTCGCCAGTGCAGGCTCTCGGCCTTGCCCCAGCCGGGGGTGAGGCCGTCGTTCACGTGGGTCAACTGCTTCCACTCGCCGATCGGGCCGGTCCAGATCTCGGGTGGGTGTTCGTAGGATTGCCGGATCAGGGCCGAGGTCTTCCCGTCGCTGGAGAGGCCAAGGGTGCCGGAGTAGGCGTCGGGGGCGGCGCTGATCGCCTCGCCGCCTTGCCACCGGACTGCGTGGGTTCCGGTGACCGGGTCGACGGTCCCGATGCCGCTGCCGCCATCGGCCCAGGCGGTGAACACGATGGTGTTGCCCCGCCAGGCCAGCCAGTCGGGCGACACTTTGATGTCGGGCGTCAGGTTCCGGGGCCGCCCGCCGTCGGCGTCGATCAGATAGACGTCGCCGCCCGGCGCCACTTCGTCGCTCAACAATCCGCCGAGATACGCAATCCGCTTTCCGTCCGGCGACCATACCGGCGAGGCGATCTGCATGCCAGGCGCGCCGAGCGAGCGCGGCGCGGTGCCGTCCGCGGGCATGATCCAGATTTCGTCGGTGTACCAGCCGGTGTCGCCCTGGCCGGGAGCGGCGGTGGCCGCGAACCGGCTGCCGTCGGGGGACCACTCGAACTCGTGGACGTAGAGATCGGGCCGCGAGATCTGGCGGAGCGCGCCCGATTCGACGTCGACGATCGCAATCCGCTGGATGTCGAACTTGAGGCCGATCAATCCGGTGTCGCGAGCCTGGGGGGCGAGCGGCCCCGACGGACGGGTTGGGTTTTCGGTATAGAGAAAGGCAATCTTCCGGCCGTCCGGCGACCAGCGGAGCCGGGCCACATTGCCGCGAAGCCCGGCCACCCGGCGGACCGCCGCGGGGGCGCGCCCCGTCACGTACAGCTCGGGCCGGCCGTTGGCGATGGCGAGGAACGCGAGCCGACCGCCATCGGGCGACCAGGCGAGGCTCCGCGGTGATCCGGCGGTGACGATACGTCTGGCCGGGCCGGCGGCCGTGCTGCCGAGGTTCAGGCCGACCGGGTCGGCCGCGGTTCGCGGTCCGACCCAGGCGACGGTGGCGCCGTCAGGCGTCAGGGCGAGTTCGGTGAAGCCGCGGGCTTCAGGTGTCTTGCCGCGCTGCGCGGCCACCGGAAGGACGGCGACTGGGAGTGAGACGAGGACGAGCAGGGCAGCGGAGCGGATCAACCGAATCATGGACGGGCCAGGCCTGGGATAGGGGATTCCTGTGACTCAATGGAAGCCCCGCCGCACCCTCCGTCAAGAGGCGTCCGTCCCGGATCGACGATCAGGGCCCGAGGGCCGCAACGACCTGGCGGCCGAGGGCCTGGATCGCGGCCCGGTCGGCCACGGGGGCTTTTCGGTCGGCTTCGACCAGCAGGGTGGTGACGGCGGCGAGCGCCTCGGCCTGAACGCTCGGGGCCGGGCGATCGCCGCCGGCGCGGCGCTCGAGCAGGTG
>JANXXJ010000147.1 GCA_025350665.1 Gemmatimonadota bacterium
TGAGCGACCGCGAAGCCGTCAACCTGGCCTTCCTCCCCGGTTTGACGACGGTAGAGCGGGCGACCAAGGTCTCGGGCCGCGGCGTGGGGATGGACGTGGTGCGCACCAACATCGAACGGATTGGTGGTACGGTTGAAGTGGCCTCCGTCCTCGGTGAAGGAACCACTGTCCGGATCAGGATCCCGCTCAAGCCTCGGACAGGGTCTGCAACTCGCCAACCTGGTCTGACGGCATGTCGGCGAGTGACGGCGAGAGGGGGGACGCCGTAGGCTCGGTACCCCGCTGCCGGGCTCGTTTCTCCACGTAGAGGGCTCGGTCGGCGCGGGCCAGGAGCGCCCCGAGGGGCTCCTCCAGACGGCCGTCGAACGGGATCGCGCCCAGGCTCAAGCCCAGCCGGTAGGGACGATCAAGGGTTTCATTCTCCTGGGCCAGCTTGGCCGTCAACCGGCGACGGATCGTTTCACCGAGATCTCCGGACTGATTGAGCGCCAGGATGGCAAACTCGTCTCCGCCATATCGCGCCACGACGTCCGATTGCCGGAACGTCCGCCGCAGCACCTCCGCGATCCGCATCAAGGCATGGTCGCCCTCGTGGTGGCCGCAGGTATCGTTGATCTCCTTCAATCCATCCAGGTCCGCGAACATCAGCATGAACCGCTGGCCGGTCCGGCTGGCCAGGCGGAGATGGCCCTGCGCGATGGTCGTGAACCCCCTGCGGTTGAGCAGACCGGTCAACTCGTCGGTCAGCGACAGCCCGCGAAGCGACGACAGCACCCGGTGGCGCTCGATCGCGCACCGGATCGTCCGCGCCAATCCCTCGGCGCTCGCATGACTCTTGATCACCACGTCCTGAGCGCCCAGCTGAACGGCTTCGAGGGCGACCGCCTCGTCCGCCGCGCGGATCATCGTCACGATCGGGAGGGCCGGGACGGCGCAGGAGAGTGCTGAGTAGGTATCGAGACCGATGCTGTCCGGGAGGTCGAGGTCGAGCAGGATGAGATCGAATTCGCCGCTGACGGCCCGTTCCTGGCCGACCGTGAGCGTGGCGACCGATTCGACCTCGAACTGGATCACCCGGGTTCGGGCCAGGAGTTGGCGAATTCGCATCGCTTCCACCGGATTATCTTCGACCAGAAGAATCCGGTACTTGGCCCGCTCGCGGTCCCGTGCCGCCAGCAGGGTCGGGCGGGCGGCCGCCAACGTCGGGTGCGCAATGGTCTGCTTGGCATTCGTCAGCCGCATGGCTGGACTCCTGATCTCGGTTCACCGGCCGGAGGCCGGGCGAAATGTCGCCGACCTCCCCTCTTCTGGATGGCTGAAAAGCAGGCCGTGTGCCATTTGGAAGTCAGTGTCGTACCTTGTTGTAGCGTAAATACTTAGGCGGTTCTGCCGGAGCTAAGCCATTTCCGGAATGCCCGCCGGACCGGCAACCACTGCCGGGTGGCCTACCTCAATCGAGATGCCTTCGATGCGGCAGAACTTGTCCTCGGGAACGCCTTGGGAACCGATCGTCGGGTATAGCCGCGCCGTCCGGGTAGGGAACGTCATCCATGTCTCGGGAACCACGGCGACTGGACCGGACGGCGTCGTCGTTGGGGCGGGCGATGCCTACGCCCAGACTGTCCAGACTATTGCAAACCTCCGCCGCGCCCTTGAAGGGGTCGGTGCCGGTCTCGAGGCCGTCGTTCGCACCAGGATTTACGTCACTGATATCAGTCGGTGGGAGGCGGTCGGTCGGGCGCATGGCGAGGCGTTTGGGACGATCCGGCCGGCGACCTCGATGGTCGAGGTGAGCCGCCTGATCGATCCGGCGATGCTGGTGGAAATCGAAGCTGAGGCGCTGGTGGAATGACTATCTTCTCGAGCATGGACGTGATTCGGGAAGCCCCGCTCGCCGCGCTGCTTGACGCCGCCATCGACTATGCTGGCCTGTTTCCCCCGGCGGCGCTCCCCATGGATCGGGCGATCATCGGCTACCTCCTATACTGTGAGTCACCTGACGCCTGGGCACTGGGTCACTTCATTGCCCCGGCGGCCCGGCTCGACGAATTGCTCGCCGCCCTGCCGCCGGGGACGACCGATATCACGGTGAGCGCCACCATCGGTGCCGATCTCGAGGCCGATTGCAGGCAAATCGACCAGTTCAACCGCGCCGGTGTGGGGCGCCGCAATGCCGTTGTCGCCGCGGAGGCGAAGGTGAACACCGCGGCCGATGTTGTCCGGCTCGCCGAGCTTTTGCGGAATCTGTCCAGCTGGTACGGCGAAGTGGCGTTGTCGCCGGCAGCGGACGCCGTGCTCGATGCCTTGAAGTCGACGGGCGCCCGGGCGAAGGTCCGGATGGGCGGGGTCACGCCGGATGCGTTTCCTGCGCCGGACGCCGTCGCCCGTTTTCTCATGGCCGTCGCGTCGCGGTCGCTCCGTTTCAAGGCCACGGCGGGGCTCCATCATCCGATTCGGGGTCGGTACCGCCTCACCTATGCCCCGGACGCGCCCACCGGTACCATGTTCGGATACCTGAACCTCCTCGCCGCCACTCATCTTGCGCTGTCTGGCGCGACCCCGGCCGAGATCGAAGCGGCCCTGGTGCTGGATGGGCCAGGCACGTTCCGCCGCGACCGCGACAGCCTGACGTGGCCTGGTGGGCGGATCGATGAGGCCGCCGCCCGCGAACTCCGCCATCGTTTCTTTGGCTTCGGTTCCTGCAGTTTCCGGGAGCCGATCGACGAACTCCTTCCTGCCACGCACCCATGACCCGAACGCTCGACCATACCCATGACCCGGCCGCCGTCAGCTGGGTCGAGTCCGCTCGCCGTCCGAATGGCGATTTCCCAATTCAGAATCTTCCCTTCGGCGTCTTTCAGCGCCGGGGCCGGGGCGAAGCGGCCCGCATCGGCGTCGCGATTGGAGACGAGATCGTCGACCTGAGCCGTGCGATCGGGCAGGGGCTGCTCGCCGGCGTGGACCAGGAGGTTCAGGCGGCGGGATCGAGCCGGTCATTGAATGCGGTCATGGCCCTCGGACGCGATGCCGCCCGCCAACTCCGTCATCGGCTCTTCGCCTTGCTGGAGCAGGGGGCGCCCGACCAGCAGGCTGCGACCGGCTGTCTGGTCCCGGCCGAGACGGTCGACCTCCTCCTGCCGGTGGACGTCGGCGATTACACCGATTTCTACGCCTCCATCCACCACGCCACGAACATTGGAACCATGTTTCGGCCGGAGAGTCCGTTGTTGCCGAACTACAAGTTCGTGCCCATCGGGTATCACGGACGGGCATCGTCCCTCGTGGTCGGCGGAACGGCGGTCCGACGGCCCATGGGTCAGATCAAGGATGATCAGGCGCCGACCCCCGTGTTCGGGCCGACCCGGGCCCTTGATTACGAGTGTGAGATCGGAGCGTACATTGCCTCCGGGAATGCCCTCGGGACGGAGATCCGCCTGGCCGATGCCGAGAAACATCTATTCGGGATCTCGCTGCTCAACGACTGGTCGGCCCGCGACATCCAGCGGTGGGAATATCAGCCGCTCGGTCCGTTCCTCGCCAAGAATTTCGCGACGTCGGTGTCGGCCTGGGTGGTCACCACGGATGCGCTGGCGCCGTTCCGAGTGCCCGCGTTCGATCGCCCGTCGGGCGATCCCGATCCGTTGCCGTACCTGTTCTCCGAGGCCAATCAGCGTGGCGGAGGGATCGACGTCTCGGTCGAAGTCTGGCTCTCGACCGCCCGGATGCGGGCCGAGAACGTGGCGGCTGTCCGGCTCTCCCGCTCGTCGCTCGCCACCATGTACTGGACGACGGCACAGCTCATTACTCACCATGCCAGCAACGGCTGCAACCTGCGGCCCGGTGACCTGCTCGGGAGTGGCACGATTTCCGGTCCCTCCCGGGACGCCCGGGGTTGCCTCCAGGAACTCGTCGGGCGGGCCGGGGAATCGATCAATCTGCCGACCGGTGAACAACGCCGGTTTCTCATGGATGGCGATGAGGTCACCCTTCGGGGGGCCTGCGAGCGGGCCGGCACGGTCCGGATCGGACTGGGCGAGTGTCGCGGCCTCGTTCTTCCCGCTTAAGGTCAGGAGCGTAGGCATGGAGCGCATCGACTATGGCCGCCATCGGCTCGACGAGTCGGACGTCGATCCCGATCCGATCGTCCAGTTCGACCGCTGGTTCCGCGAAGCCATCGCCGCGGGCGTCGCCGAGGCGAACGCGATGACCCTGGCCACCGTCGGCGACAGCGGTCCGGATGCCCGAATCGTGCTCCTCAAAGGGGCCGACGAACGCGGCTTCGTCTTCTTCACCGACTATCGAAGCGACAAAGGCCGCGAACTCGAGCAGCTGCCCCGCGCGGCGTTGGTCTTCTTCTGGCAGCGGCTCGAACGCCAGGTCCGGATTCGCGGCGAGGTCGAACTGGTCAGCGGGGCCGAATCGGACCAGTATTTCGCCACGAGGCCCGAGGGAAGCCGGGTCGGGGCCTGGACCTCGCGCCAGAGCAGTGTGCTGCCGAGTCGCGGGGCGCTCGAGACCTCGCTCGCGGAGGCGACGGCTCGGTTCGAGGGCAAGTCGGTGCCGCGGCCGCCGCACTGGGGCGGGTACCGCGTTCTCCCCGAGACGATCGAATTCTGGCAAGGGCGACCCAATCGGCTCCATGACCGAATCCGCTACCGTCGTACCGCCGACCGCTGGATGCGCGAACGCCTTTCCCCCTGAGCGAGGAAGAAACCCATGGCCCGGATCGTCGCCACGTTAGGCCTGGCAGTGGCTGTGTCGGCTTCGGCCGCGGCCCAGCCGGCGCCGTCCCTCTCGCTTTCCTGGATCATGCGGGGCCCCGAGCTGGTCGGCCGGGAGCCGAGCGGGGTTCGCTGGTCGACTGACGGGCAGTGGATCTATTTCAACTGGCTGGCCTCCGGAACCTCGTGGCGGGAACCCGTGCGGCTCTACCGGGTCCGAGCCGCCGCGGGAGCGGTACCGGAGCAACTCACCGTCAGAGCGGCCGACTCCCTCGCGCCCCTGTTGGCGGACGGCCCCGCCAGTCCTGACCTCAAACGGCGGGTCGTCTCGGTCGGCGCCGATCTTTACTTGATCGAGTTGCCCGGTGGTGCGATCAGGCGGCTGACGGAGACGCCCGGGGCCCAGGAAGTCGAGCCGAGCTTCGATCGAACCGGGAGCCGGGTGTTCTTCCGCCGCGATCTGAACCTGTTCCAGTTCAATCTCGCCGACTGGGGCGTCAAGCAACTGACCGACATCCGGCCTGGTCCGGTGCCGGACACCGCCGTCGCCAAGGGGCAGCGGGCCTTTGTCGCCACCGAGGAGAAGAGTCTCCTCGCCGCCGTGCGCGACCGGCTCTGGCGGGACAGCGTCGACCGAGCCGACCGACACGCCCGGGAAGCCGGCTTGGCCAAGCCGCTGTATCTGTCGAAGGGGGAACAGGTCGTCCGGCTCGTCCCGTCGCCGGCGGGGACCCACGCCTTGATCTTCACCGTGGTCGCCGGAGAACCCCGCCGCACCCAGGTGCCGAATTACGTCACCACCAGTGGGTACACCGAAGACATCGATTCCCGGACCAAAGTCGGCGACGCGCCGGCGGTCCAGCGGCTCGGGCTCCTCACCTTCGCCACCGGAACCGTCGTATGGCTTCGCCCGATCGCTGGCGACAGTTCGGGCGCCTTCGCCTCGCTGGCTGACCTCGGGTGGAACGATGCCGGCACCAGCGCGCTGATCTCCGCCGTGCGCCGCGACTACACCGCCCGTCACCTGATCAGGGTCGATGCCGACAGCGCCGGGACGCTGCGGACCCTCGACGTCCTTCGCGACAGCGCCTGGGTCGGCGGGCCCTGCGCTGATTGCGGCGGGTGGCTCCCGGGCGATCAGGGGCTCTGGTTCGTTTCGGAAGCCGATGGGTTCGCCCATCTCTACACCATGGGCGCCGACGGAGCCAATCGACAGCAACGCACTCACGGACGATGGGAAGTGCTGCAGGCCGCATTGACGCCGGACCGGAGCCGGTGGCTCCTCCATACCAGCGAGGCATCGCCGTTCGAGCGCCACGCTTATCTCATGCCGGTTGGCGCGGGTCCGGCGCAGCGGCTCACGACCGAGGTCGGCGGGCACTCGGTCGTGCCGTCGCCTGATGGCCGGTCGCTCGCGGATGTCTATTCCGAAGCCAACCGACCGCCCGAGTTGGTGCTGCGGGGACCACGGTCGGCAGCGGTGGCGCTTACCAGGTCTCCCACGGCGGAATGGCTGGCGTTCCCGTGGCTCAAGCCCGCCATCGTGGACGTTCCGGCGTCGGATGGAGTCAGGGTGCCGGCCCGGATCTATCGACCGGAGCAACTTGGTGCCAGGGCCAACGGGGCCGCGGTGATCTTCGTGCATGGGGCCGGGTATCTCCATAACGTCCACAATTACTGGTCGTCGTATTTCCGGGAGTACATGTTCCACCACCTCCTCGCCCAGCGGGGCTTTGTCGTCCTCGATATCGACTACCGGGCGTCAGCGGGGTACGGGCGGGACTGGCGGACGGCCATCTACCGATACATGGGTGGCCGGGACCTGGCCGATCAGGTCGATGGTGCCCGCTATCTCCACGACACGTTCGGCGTGAGCTTCGACCGGATCGGGATCTACGGCGGGTCCTACGGCGGATTCATGACGCTGATGGCCCTGTTCACGGCGCCGAAGTACTTCGGTGCGGGCGCCGCTCTTCGGAGTGTCACCGACTGGGCCCACTACAACCATCCCTATACGGCCGGCATTCTGAACGAGCCCCAGGACGACTCAACCGCGTTCCGGCGGTCGTCGCCGATCTACTTCGCCGAAGGACTCGAGGATCCGCTGCTCATGGCCCACGGGATGGTCGATACCAACGTCCACTTCCAGGATATCGTTCGCCTGACGCAGCGGCTGATCGAGCTCGGCAAGACCAATTGGGAGCTGGCGGTCTACCCGGTGGAGGATCACGGCTTCGTCCGGCCGGACTCCTGGACCGATGAGTATCGCAGAATTCTCGAGCTGTTTGAACGGAGTCTGGTCCCGAAATGAACCTCGAGTCACTCGCCGAACGCGGACTGATCCTCAACGCGGTGATGGCGCTGGTCAAATTCGTCGCCGGCGTGCTCGGCAACTCGTATGCGCTCATCGCCGACGCGGTGGAGTCGATCGCCGACCTGTTCGGCTCGGTTGTGGTGTGGGGCGGCCTCCGCATCGCCGGCAAGGAGGCCGATCAGCAGTTCCCCTTCGGATACGGCAAGGCGGAGGCCCTGGCCACGGTGATTGTCGGGGTCATGCTCGTCGGGGCCGCCGTGGGGATCGCCATTGAAGCCGTGCGGGAGATCGTCACGCCTCATCATGCGCCGGCACCGTTCACGCTGGCCGTTCTGGTCGGAGTGATCGCCATCAAGGCGTTCTGGGCTCGCCGGGTCTTTCGAGGCGCCCGTGAGGCGGGGAGCAAGCTCGTCGAGGCCGACGCATGGCACCATCGGAGCGACGCGATTACCTCGGCGGCGGCGTTCATCGGGATCTCGGTGGCCCTGATTGGAGGCGCGGGCTGGGAGTCGGCTGACGATGTCGCCGCGCTGCTCGCCTCCACCCTGATCTTCTGGAACGGGCTGACGATTCTCAAACCGGCCGTTGGCGAATTGATGGATCGGGCGGCCGACGAGGCCCTGTTGCTGGCGGTGGATCGGGCCGCCCGAGAGGTGGCCGAGGTGCACGCCACCGAAAAGCTCAGGATTCGGAAGACGGGTCCCTCCTTCCTCGTGGAGATCCATATTCAGAGTGACCCCGGGATGTCGTTGCGGGAGGCCCACATCGTGAGTGGCA
>JANXXJ010000152.1 GCA_025350665.1 Gemmatimonadota bacterium
CGAAGCTCGAAGCGGGCGGCGCTGCCGCGGAAATTGGCGGAGTCGCCATCGGTGCGGGCCACCTCCGTCACCAGCACGGTCCCCGGAGCGATCTGCAGAGCCGCATTGGCGCTGTAGAGGTTGCGGTTCATGAGCGGTTGCTCGTCTCGAACGATCCCGGCGCCGATCTCGGCCCGGTTGCCGAGTTTGAGCTGGCCGTCGGCCCCGTAGACCCAGAACTCCTGACCGGACCGTTCCACTTCGTACAGCACCCGGATCGACACCGGATTGAGATCGGCGTCGACACTCGGCACCGGGGCGAAGAACAGGAGCCGCCCGGTAAACGGCTCCAGGGTGTAGTCGGTGAATCGGGCCAGCGGCACCGACTTGATCATCCGGCTCGGCTGATGGCGATCGCGCGTCACGATCTCGACCTTCTCGCTGTTGATCCGCCCGTCCGAACGCCGCAATTGATACGGTCCCGAGATCCCCTGCCCCGGAATTTCCTCGACCACCTGGCTCAGCCGGTCGCGGCTGGCGAAGACGTTGAACTGTCCGTTCCCGGTCTCACCGTGGCCCAGAGCACCGGTCAGGCTCCGTTGATACGCGCCCAGCTCGCGAGCCGCGAGCACACCGTTCCCGGCCCGGGGCGTCACATAGTCGCCATAGAGGGCAAAGCTCCGGTTGGCATCGACGCGGATGTAGAGCCGGTCGAAGGACTGGGCTCCAAACTCCTTGATCGAGGCGTCGCCGTACACCGGGTAGAACTCGTCCGGCTGAATGTCACGGAACATCCGGCGTTCCGGATCGTTCTCGGTGTCGTACGCCAGGGTCAGCAAGGTCGAGCCCTTGACCTTGCCCCGGAGGAACAAGGCGCCGCGGGCCGCGGCCGAGAATCGCCCGTCGTCGCTGGTGGTCCGGATGTCCTTGAGCTCGCGTTCAAACCGATCGTCGCTGCTGACCTGCGCCAGGCCGTTCTTGAGGAGCGAGCGGAGATCGATCCGGGCTTCGAGGAGTCCGTTGACCAGCATCGGGCGCGGGGCCGGCAGGAAGGCCACCTGCGCCGTGGCGATTCGGATCCCGTTGGTAACCCGGATTTCACCGACCCCGGCCTCGGAACTCGCCACCAGCGTAAACTCGCCCTGCCCGTTCGTGAGCACGACTTGGACCCCAGGCTCAACGGGATCGAGGTCGTTGGCCAGCCACCGACCCAGGCTCGCCTCCAGCGTAACCGGCTGATCCGAAGCAATCGGGTTCCGGTCCTGGTCGAGCACTCTGATCCGCACTGCCATGGCCGTATTGCCGTCAGCCGGCACACTCCGTCGGGCCGGCACCAGTTCGACGCTGCCGTTCGGAACGGTTGAGATCGGCACGGTGGTTCCGGGCAGCCGGGTGATCGGCAGCCGGTTGGCCTCGTCGATCGGATTGGCGGACGCCTGCTCCGCGAGGGGCCGGTAGGCCGGCGCCTTGATGGTGTCGCTGGCGGCATCCACCGCGATGATCGGGCGGGCCTGGCCCGGCCGCTCGGTCCCGGCCAGCGAATCCAGAATGACGCCCAGGATCTCGCCCCGTTCGCGCCGGAGACCGGTGGTCGCCCCGAGCGAATCAGCGAACCGGACGGCGAAGTCGGCCTTGTGGAGTTCGCCGTCTTTCAGATCGACGAACCGGCTCGACGGGTCCCGGGCGTTGCGGGAATCGAGGCTGATCAGGCGGGCACCGCCGGGCAGCGTGGTCGGATCCACTCGGACCACGTGGAGGCCCGAGACAATGCCGTAGAGACTGTACTTGCCCTCGAGATCGGTCACCACGCTGGTGCCGTCTTCCAGGACGAGCCGAACGCCGGGAATGCCCGTACTGTCGTGGACCGTGGCGCGAGTCGAGTCGGTTCGGGCTGAGTCCCGCCGAGTCAAATAGACTTTGCCGAAGATGATGCCACGGTCGGAGAAGACGCCCCGCCTGACCCCGACCACCGCGATGGCAACCGGCGATTCGACCCCGGTGGAACTCCGGGCCCGGGCCCGGTTGGTGCCGTCGCCTAACGCCGCCCCGGCACCGAGTCTGACCCGGTAGGTCAGGTGGACCGAGGCGCCCGGACCCAGGCTGCCCAGAATGAACGTCAGCGTCGGGCCCGGCGCACCGGCCGGGTCGGCGATCGGAATCAGATCGGCCCGGGCGGTGCCCCGTTGATAGGTGAAACCCTTCGGCAACTCGTCGGTTACCGACACGTCCGGCACTTCACTGCCGGCCCGGTTCGAGACCATGACGGCATAGTCGACCACATCGCCAATCTCGGCATCGGACCGGGAGGCGCGCTTCTCGATGACGAGCGGGCTGACCCGGAGGAGCGGTCCCGAATCGGTGGCGACGTTGTTGCCGCTTCCATCGGCATCACCAGGCGTGCTGATCACGACGCGGTTCACGACCGGGCTGGCCGCGGTCGTGTCGACCAGAACCTTGAGCGTGAGCGCCAAGGTGGCGCCGGCCGCGAAGGGCACGGCATCGAGCCGGCAGGTCACGGTCCGGCCGGCGCTGGAACAACTCCACCCCGCGCCGGAGAACGAACGGTAGCTGAGGCCCGTCGGCAAGGTATCGGTCACGGTGACCGGCCCGGTCGTCGCCGCGGCGCCGACGTTAGACACGGTCACCGTGTAGGCCGCGATGGCGCCGGGGATCAGGTCGCCGGTGTGGGCCTTGGCGACCGCCAGGTCGATCGGGGAGACATCGGTGATGACGGTGCCGCCGGGGCCCTTGCCGTCGTTGTTGTCGGGGTTGGGATCGGAGGTGACCGCGGTGCTCGCCACGACGTTGGTGAGCCGGCCCCCGGCAAGGGGCGCGGTCACCACCAGGGAATAGAGGACACTGTCACCCGCAGCGAGCGACGGGACCACCGGCCACGTGACGGCTCGGCCGGCCAGCGAACCGCTGTTCGATGCCTGCACGAATGTCACGCCGGCCGGGAGCGAATCGATGACGGTGACTCCCACGGCCGCCTGGGGTCCGAGATTCTTCGCTTTGATCTGGTAGGCAAAGCTGGCCCCGGCATCAACCCGGGGCGGACCGATCTTGGTGGTCACCACATCGGCACTGGCCGAGACGGTGGTCGTCGCGGTGCCCCGGTTGTTGGTCGGAATCGGGTCGCCGGTGGTCGAGGTCGACCGGGCCACGT
>JANXXJ010000074.1 GCA_025350665.1 Gemmatimonadota bacterium
ATCGGCCGGCCGGTGGCGCTCTTCGATGGCCCGATGACCCAATTGTTACTGCCTCGCACGCCCATCGACTCCGACGGGCTCTCGGCGTCAGCGGCCGCCCCTTTGTCGGGAAAGGTCGCCGCCGCTCGGGCTAAGGAATACTGCTCCAGGACGTTCGGTGGAATCGAGCAATAGTCGAGGCCTTCGGGAACGATGGGCTTCCAGGCTGGAGCGATCACCGGGAGGAATTGGTCGGTCGACCCGTCCTTGCACACCATCTGCGCTCGCCCCACCTCAAGGCGGGCATTGAAGGCGATGGTGTGGTTCCGCACTCGGACGACATCGTCCGTCTTCCAGAACGCGGGTTGGTAGCCCGCCAACCCAAATTCCGGCGGCATGAGTTTCGGGTCGGCTTTCGCGGCGGCCACGTAGGCGTTGATCCCGGCCACGAAGGCCTCGGCGCTCGGCCGGGCTTCCGGGCCGTAGGCAGCCCATTCTTTGCGGAGGTCGCCGCGGTAGGAGAACAGGCGGGCGGCCCGGTCCTTGGCGAGATACTTCTCGCCGAGCACGGCGGCCAACTCGCCCAGTCCGGTGCGGCGCCACATATCGATCTGCCAGAGGCGGTCCCGCGCGGCGTTCCATCCCTGGACGAAGAACGCGTCGGCCGGCGTGCTCGCATAGATGTGCGGCACACCCCACTGGTCGACCAGGATCTCCGCTTTCGTCTTGAGGCCTTTGACGACGATCCGGGTTTGGACCGGGGGCTCTTGCGTCGCCGAGATGGCGCTCGCGAGAGCCAGCACCACCAGTGCGGTAGGCACCATAGGGCGTTCCTCTATTTCACGACGGGTAACCACACGGCAGTCGGCTGGGCGCTGGAGCGGAGGACCGTGATCTCGGCTTTCCGATAGTCGCCCGGCTTGGCAAAAAAGATGTTCGGCACGAAGGTCTGGGGATTGCGGTCATAAAGCGGGAAAAGGGTCGACTGAATCTGCACCATGATCCGATGCCCGGGCTTGAAGACGTGGTTCACATTGGGCAAATCGAATCGATAGCGCTGCGCCGTATTGGCCGGAATGGCGGTCGGATGGGAGAAACTCTCTCGGTAGCGGCCCCGAAAAATGTCCATGGAGATCGGCAGCTGATACCCCCCCAGTTGCGGCTCGCCCGCCATTTGGGCCGGGTAGACGTCGATGAGCTTGACGACGAAGTCTCCGTCGCTGCCCGTGGTCATCGCGCGAATGTCGGCCACTGGGGTGCCTTGCACCCGGACCGGCTCGGTCAGCACCGGCGTCTCATACACCAGCACATCGGGGCGGCCGTCCACGAAGCGCTGATCTTGCACCAGCCACCTGGCCCAGGGCTCATAGGAGGAACCCAGGGTCTCCGTGGTCATGCCGCCAAACGGGTCGCGCACCGGGCGGGGCAGGAAGGGCACCGGCTTCGCAGGATCGCTGAGGTACGGATCGCCTCCGTCCGGACCGGTAGGCTGATCGAAGGACAAACGGAAGCCGCTACTGGCGTACAACGGCGTCAACCCGCCGGCACAGCCGCGCTCGCACACCGTGGGCCAACTCTCAAAGCGCTCCCACCGATCCTCCCCCGTGTTGTACACCGTGACCGGCGCGAGCTTTGCCGGCGGTCCACCGCGCAGGTGCTCGGCAAAAAAGGGCAGCAGGATGTCGCGTCGATATTGGATCGCCGTATTGCCGTTCCAGCGGAACGGCCCGAGGGCCCAGCCGTCCCCATGGACCTGGATATGATTCCACGGGCCCAGCACCAGCCAATTGTTCGCTTGTCGGCCGGCCGCCTTCAGCGCCAGCCACGCGTGATTGGCTCCCCACATGTCTTCTTGATCCCAGAGACCTTGGGTCCACAGGGTGGCCACGGCCGAGGGGTGGCGGGCGACGAGCAACTTGTCGAGCGCCTGACTCTCCCAGTAGTCGTCGTAGGCCGGATGGGCCATCGTGCGGACCACCCACGGCAGCTGCTCGAGTCCGTGGACCCGCGCGTAGTCGCCGGTCGAGCCCACCCGCAACAGCTCATCATACTTGTCGTAGCTGTCACTCGGCGTCACCGCCCCCGCGCCGCGCTGCCCGGTCTGCATCTGGATATAGCCGAGCATGAGGTTGCGGAACGCACCGTAGTGGAACCAATCATCCCCCATCCACGCATCGACCACCGGTCCCTGCGGCACCACGGCCTTG
>JANXXJ010000209.1 GCA_025350665.1 Gemmatimonadota bacterium
GGAACCAACCGGAAGGTGGCCGTCCAGCTCGAGTCCGGGAAACGGATTGTCGCGGAGGCCGTGCTGTTCTCGGTCGGCCGGGTCGGCGCTACCGACGATCTCCACCTCGAACGGGCCGGCCTGACCCCGGACGATCGCGGCCGCCTCAAGGTGGACGAGACCTTCCGGACCGAAGTACCGCACATCTACGCCGCCGGCGACGTGATCGGGTATCCCAGTCTTGCCGCCACTTCGAGCGAACAGGGCCGGCTGGCCGCCTGCCACGCGTTGGGCGCGGCCGCTCATGCGATGGCGCCGCATTTCCCGATCGGGATCTACGCCATCCCGGAGATGTCGATGGTCGGCGAGCCCGAGCACGTGCTCACGGCCCGCAAGGTGCCCTACGAAGTCGGTATCGCCCGGTATCGGGAGATTGCCCGGGGGCACATCCTGGGTGATGGCGACGGGCTACTCAAGCTGCTCTTCGCGCGGGAGGACCGGCGCCTGCTGGGGGTCCACATCATCGGGACCGGCGCGACGGAACTGCTGCACATCGGACAGACCGTGATCGGTCTCGGCGGGGGGCTCGATTACTTCCTCCGGACCGTCTTCAACTATCCGACCCTGGCCGAGTGCTACAAGGTGGCCGCGCTCAATGCGTCGAACAAGCTGGCCGCGGCCGAAGAGTGGCCCACCCATCCGGCCGACGGCGACGCCGAGTTGCCGTCCGGGCGGCCGACCTCCATGACCGGCGCCACCTACTGAGCGGCCATCCGGCCCAGCACCTCGGCGATGCGGCGGAGCGCTTCGCCGACATAGTCGGCACCGAGCCCATGGGTAATGCGGAGATGGTGGTCGGCGCCGAGGAATTCACCCGGCCCGACCAGGACCGACGCTTCCTTCCGAATTCGGTCGGCGACCTCGACCGACGACTGCGGCAACTGGTAGCGCACGAAGGCCATCGATGTCGCTTCGGCCGCCGCCGCGGACACCAGGTCGGCGTGACGCGCCAGCCAGTGTTCCATCAGCGTCCAGCCGGTCCGGGTCAGCTCGCGCTGCCGACCGATCAGCCGTGACCGCATCGGCTCCGCCAGGGCCAGCTCCGCCAATCGCATCGACGGCGCCGCCGCCGAGATCACCGCATACTCGTGCCGCCGCCAGAGCGGCCCCACCAGATCTGCCGGCGCCACCATCCAGCCCAGTCGGAGTCCCGGGAGGCCGTAGGCCTTCGACAGACTGTTCACCGCCACCACTCGGTCGTACTCGCCCCAGAACGATGGCGTCTCGTGGTCGGTGTGCCGCTCGGCGCCCCGGTAGACTTCGTCGGCCAGGATCCAGGCGCCCGCCTTCGCCGCGATCGAGACGATCTCGTGCCGCTCTTCGCGAGTCAGCACCGACCCGGTCGGATTGTTGGGATTGACGAGGTAGATCAGCTTGAGGCCGGACGCCGCGTCCCGCGCCAATTGGTCGAGCCGCGGCCGCCAGCCGCGGTCCCGGTCGAGCGCCAGCGGCAGCACCGAGCAGCCGAGGGCCTCCGCCACCCCGTGTACCTGGCGATAGCCGGGTTCGATCACCGCGACCCGGTCTCCCGGCTCCAGCAGCGTCTGACAGGCCAGCTGATTCGCTTCGGCGCCGCCGACGGTCACCAGCACATTGAGGCCCGTTGCTCCGTTCCGGTACAATCCCGCGATCGAATCGCGGAGCCGCTCGGTGCCGTTCACCATCGGGTAGCTCAGTTCCATCGCCAGAAACCGCTCCTGCTCCTCGGGGGTGAGGACGTCGCCCAGGCGGGCGCCGCGAACTGAACTGTCGGCCACATTGTAGTCGACGGCATGTTCGTAGTCGGATTGCCACCGTTCCAGCTCGAAGACCCGGAATCCCATAGATTTCCCCCGAAGTTGGGTTCAACTTAGCACCGAAATCGTCGTTCTCGAGTCCGCGGAGGCCCCATGCGCACTTTGTTCATCCTGACCGGTCTGGTGGTCGTGACCCGAGCCGAGGCCCAGGTCCGGCGTCCATTCATGGAAGCGGACCACGAGCGGATTCACGCCGTCGCCGACGCTCGGCTGTCCCCGGACGGGTCCCGGCTGGCCTACGTTCGCGGATCGATGAGCGTCGCCGACAATGCCTCGACGAACGAAATCGTGGTGGTGCTCACGGCCACCGGCGCCGAGGTCACCAGGTGGCCCGGCGCCGGCCCGCGTTGGTCCCCTGACGGCCGGTCGATTGCCTACCAGGGGACCCAGGCCGGTCAATCGGCGATCTGGATTCGCGATCTTGGCCGGGGCGCCGACCGGTTTCTGGCGATCAATTCGCAATCCGATGCCTGGCTTGGCCGAGGCTCGTCGAAGAACTTCGACTGGTCGCCCGACGGGCAGTGGATCGCGTATGTCGCGGCGGCGCCGGCGGGATCGCCGGCGGGCGGTGACGTGAAGGTGTTCTCCCGGATCATGTACAAGACCCCGACCGGTTTCACCGACGACCGCCGGACTCATCTCTGGCTGGTCCCGTCGAGCGGCGGGGAACCCCGGCCGCTCACCTCCGGCCAGTTCGACGAACACTCGTTGGCGTGGGCGCCCGATTCGAAGCGCCTGGCCTTCGTGACCGACCGATCATCCGATCCCGACAACTCCTTTGCCAACGACATCTTTCTGCTCGACATCGGGACCGGCGCGACCACTCGGCTGGTCCAGACCAGGAGCGCGGAGTTCATGCCGGTCTGGTCGCCGGACGGGCAATGGATCGCCTACGAGGCCTGGGCTCGGACCAACAACACCAAGGACAGCCCGGCCGAAGACACCAAGGCCTGGGTCATCGCGGCCGCGGGCGGAACCCCGCGTCAGCTGGCGCCCGCCTTCGATCGCCGGCTCACTGACGTGAGCTGGCACCCGTCCGGGAAGGCGGTCTATTTCACGGCCGCTGACCGCGGCGCCAACGTGATCTATCGAGCCGGACTCACCGACAGCACGGCCGAGGTCGTCGTGGGCGGCCAGGCCCAGTCGCGGGGCATCAGCTTCGACGCCAGGGGCGGGACGCTGGCGTTCATCCGGACCGAGACCACCCGGCCCGCCGAGCTATTCGTGGTCGACCTCGCCACCCGCCGCGAACGACAGGTGACCCGCCTCCACGACGAATGGCGGTCTCAGGTGACCCTCCAGGATGCCGAGACGTTCTGGTTCACGAGCTTCGACGGAACCAGGGTCCAGGGCTGGATCATGAAGCCGGCCGGATTAACGCCGGGGCGGCGCTATCCGGCCATTCTCAACATTCACGGCGGCCCCCACGGCGGTTTCGGCTACGGCTTTTTCGACCGGCACCAGCTGTGGGCGGCGGCCGGCCTTGGCGTGATCTACCTCAACCCGCGTGGGTCGGCCGGCTACGGCCAGTCGTTTTCCGACGGCTCGCTGCTCAACTGGGGTGGCGGGGACTATCAGGATCTGATGATCGGGCTCGACTCGGTCCTGGCCCGCAATCCGTGGATCGACACCACCCGTCTGGGTGTGACCGGGGGAAGCTACGGTGGCTTCATGACCAACTGGATCATCACCCAGACCCATCGCTTCAAGACGGCCATTTCGCTGTTGAGCCTGAGCAACCTGATCTCGTTCTATGGAACCTCGTTGTACACCGACCTGATCGAGGCCGAATTCCGGGGCCTGCCATGGGACAACTATGCCATGCTGTGGCAGTGGTCTCCGCTGGCGCACGTCGCCGGCGTCACCACGCCCACGCTGTTCATTCACGGCGAGGCCGATAACGAGGTGCCGATCACCCAGGCCGAGGAGATGTACGTGGCCCTCCGGAAACAGGGCGTCGACGCAACGCTGGCCCGTTATCCCCGCGAAGGTCATGGGTTTCACGAACCCCGTCACATCGCGGATCTCAATCACCGCATGCTCGAGTGGTTCAGCCGCTATCTCGGCCCGTCGACCCTGACGCCGTGACGCGGGTCAGCCCATGATCGTCGTCCGGGACCGCGGTGCGGTCCGGGAGATCGAGAGGTCCGGCGTACTGGGCCGGCGCGAGCTCTCTCGGCGGACTTTCGTCAGCGCAGTGCGGCGGGAATCCGCGCTATCTTCCTGAGGTCCGTTCCAGACCTCTCATTGCACTGGAGGCCGGCGATGCTCCGCATCCGTCCGCTCGTCCTTTCCGTCGCTCTGCTTGGCGGCCTGCTCGCCCGTCCGGCTCTCGCCCAGCGCACCGTCAAACCGGTGCTCCACGGCCGTCACTGGGTTGCCATCACCGGCAAGCCGCTCGCGGCCACGGCCGGCGCCATGATTTTCCAGCGGGGTGGCAACGCGGTGGACGCCACCTGTGCCATGCTGGCGGCGGTCACCACGATGTGGGACGTCCTGAGTTGGGGTGGGGAGACCCAGGCGTTGATCTACCATCCCGGGCTCAAGAAAGTGATCGGCATCAATGCCCTGGGTGTGGCCCCAACCGGGGCGACGCCCGAGTTCTACCGCGCGAAGGGTTTCGCGTATCCGCCGGAGTTCGGGCCGCTCGCCGCGATCACGCCCGGGACACCGGGTGGCCTCCTGACGATGCTGGCCGAGTACGGGACGATGAGTCTCAAGGACGTGCTGGCGCCGGCGATCGAGATGGCGGACGGCTATCCCATCGAAGAGCAGACCGCCAATTCCATCGAGGGCAACAAGGCCTGGATCAAGCAATGGCCCTACTCCAGGGCGCTGTTCCTGCCCCACGCCGGCGACGCCCGGGAAGCGCCCTCCGCCGGCGAGATCTTCCGTCAACCGGACCTCGCCGTAACCCTCCGCAAACTGATCGAAGCCGAGCAGCTGGCCCTGAAGAAGGGCAAGACCCGGAAGGAGGCGATCTACGCCGCGTACGATCGGTTCTACAAGGGCGACGTCGCCGACGAGCTGGTGCGTTCGGTCCGCGAGCAGGGCGGCCTGTTCACCAAGGAGGACCTGGCCAATTGGCGGGTCAAGATCGAAGAGCCGCTGTCGACCAGCTACCGCGGTATCGACGTCTACAAGCTCCGCGAGTGGCAGCAGGGACCGGCCCTGCTCCAGGCGCTGAACATCCTCGAAAACGCCGATCTCAAGTCGATGGGCTACAACAGCGCCCGGTACGCCCACACGATCTACCAAGCCATGAGTCTGGCGTTCGCCGATCGGGATTTCTACTACGGCGATCCCGCTTTTCCGCCGGCGACCCCGATCAAGGGGCTGCTGTCCAAGGAGTATGCCCGGCAGCGCTATGGCCAGATCAACTGGGAACGGAATGACCCGACCATCCGGCCTGGCGATCCCTATCCGTTCCAGGGCGAGACCAATCCGTTTCTCGATGTGCTCAAGGCCTGGCCGCCAGCGCCCAAGCCTCAGCCGAGCAGCACGGACCACACCGGCGGCCCCACGCAGTTCGGGATGATGCCGTTCGATTCCGCGTTCCGGGCCGGCACGACCTCGATCCAGGCCGCCGACGAGCAGGGCTGGGTTGTCTCGGTCACGCCGAGCGGTGGTTGGGTGCCCGCGGTCATTGCGGGGAAGACCGGCGTGGGGTTGAGCCAGCGGGCCCAGAGCTTCGTGCTCGACCCGGCCGAGAGCCCCTTCAACGTGCTGGTGCCCGGCAAGCGGCCCCGCGTGACCTTGACGCCGACGCTGGCGCTCAAGGACGGCCGGCCCTTCGTCTCGATGGCGGTGCAGGGTGGCGACACCCAGGATCAGAACCTGCTCCAGTTCTTCCTCAACATGGTCGAGTTCGGGATGAACGTGCAGCAGGCCACCGAAGCGCCGAACATCGTGAGCTATCAGATGCGGAGTTCCTTCGGCGCCCACGACTCGAAGCCGGGCCGGGTGACGTTGAACGACGCCATGCCGTCCTGGATTCGCGACGAACTCCGCCGGATGGGTTACACGCTCGACTTTGCCCGCAGCACGTCCGGGCCGATCAACGCCATCTTCTTCGACTGGAAGCACGGCTCGTTCTGGGGCGGCTCCAGCACCGACGGCGAGGACTACGGGATCGCCTGGTGAGATCCGTCGGCTCGACTGAAGCCGCCGCCGGCCGGGCCGAATGATCTTCCGCACCATCGTCGCGATCGGTGCCCTGTCCGTGTGGGGCGCTGGACTTGCGGCGCAGCCGCAGGTGCCCGCGCCGGCGCCGTTTCGTCCCAATCTGCTTCCGATGCCCGCGTCCATCGAACCGCGGGGCGGCGGAGTTCGGATCAGCGACGGATTCTCCCTCACCTTCGCCGGATATCGGGAGCCCCGTCTCGATCGAGCGGCCGACCGGTTCCGGAGTCATCTGACCGTCCGGCTGGGCCGTGGCATTCCGACTACCGGTCTCCAGGTCCGAGTCACCGTGGCCGGCCCGGCCGGCGGCGACGGCTCCCATTACTCGGCCGGGAGCCCTGATGAGTCCTACCGGTTGACGGTACGCCCCTCGGGAATCGACCTCGTGGCTCCGACGCCGGCCGGCGCGATCTACGGCTTTGAGACGCTGTTCCAACTGGTCGAGATCGACGGAGGAGGACTGTCGGTTCCTTCGGTGGAGATCAACGACCGGCCCCGCTATCCGTGGCGCGGGCTGCTGCTCGACGTGGGCCGTCACTTCGAACCCGTGGCCGCAGTCAAACGGCAACTCGAGGGCATGGCCGCCGCCAAGCTGAACGTGCTCCACTGGCACCTGTCCGAGGATCAGGGATTTCCCATCGAGAGTCGCCGGTTTCCGAAGCTCCATACGAAGGGTGGCACCCGGGGCTACTACACCCAGGCGGAGGTCCGAGAGATCGTGGCCTACGCCGGCGACCGCGCCATCCGGGTGATTCCAGAATTTGACATGCCGGGCCACTCGACCGCCTGGTTCGTCGGCTATCCGGAACTCGCCAGCGCTCCCGGTCCCTACCACCTCGAGACCCGCTTCGGCGTCTTCCGGCCCGCGTTCGATCCCACCCGTGAATCCGTCTATCGCTTTCTCGACGCCTTTGTCGGGGAGATGGCGACGTTGTTTCCCGATCCCTACTGGCACATCGGTGGCGACGAGGTCGAACCTCACGACTGGCGCGCCAACCGCCGGATCCGCGCCTTCATGGCCGGACATGGCATGAAGCGGCCCGCGGCGCTCCAGGCCTGGTTCAATCACCGTCTGGCCGGCATTCTCGCGAAGCACGGCCGCCGGATGATAGGCTGGGACGAGATCATGGACGGAGACCTGCCGGCCGGTACCGTCGTGCAGTCCTGGCGCGGCGAAACGACGGTGAGTCAAGCCGTGGTCCGGGGCTTTCCCGTCATTCAGTCGTGGGGACTCTACCTCGATCACATCAAGCCGGCCGAGGAACATTACGCCGTCGACCCGACCCCGTCCGGCTTTCTCGGCGATCCTGGCGTGATCTGGGGCGGGGAAGCCTGCATGTGGGGCGAGCAGATCAGTGGACGGACCGTCGATTCGCGGATCTGGCCCCGGGCGCTTGCGGTGGCCGAGCGCCTCTGGTCCCGGGCCGAGGTGACCGATGTGGACGACTACTACCAGCGGGCCGCTGCCGTGAGCCATGCCCTGGCCGAGCGGGGCCTGGGACACGAGAGTCACACCCGGCTCATGCTCGGCGCACTGGCGCCGCCGGAGGCCCGCGGCGCGCTCGCCGCACTCCTCGACCTTGCCGTACCGGTGACGTTCCCCGAGCGGGCCGAGTTGCAGCGGCCGCTCACCGGCACGCCGCACGACCGCCTGGTGGACGTGGCCAGTCCCGATGCCTGGCGGACCCGGCGCAGCCTGAGCCGCCTGGTCGACCGGTTCCTGGCCGACCCCGCCCGCCAGGCCGGCCGGGACTCGCTCACGATGATGTCCGAAGGCTGGCGGGATCTCGCGGCCCGGATCGGCGCGTTGACCGGCGGCGATGCGATGGTGGCGGATGCCCGCCCGGCGGCGGAAGCGTTAGGTGCGGCCGCGGCCGCCGGGCTGGCCTCCCTGGAGACGCTGGCGGGACGGCATCCGTTGAGCCCGGCGGAGGCCGCTCAGGTCCGGGCCACCGCCGATCGGATCGGCCGGCCTCAGGGATTGCTCCGCCTCGACGTCCGACCCGGGCTTACCACGCTGTTCGCGGCTGCGCTTGCCTTGTCCGGTATGCCCTAGGGCTTCCGGCCCCCCGGTCAGAGCTCGACGATCCCGAGCTGCGGCATCGTCTTCCACCGCCCCCGGGTGAAGTCCGGCACCGACATCGTCTTCGCCCGGTTGGCCACCGACTGCTCGGTGAGCGGAGTGATGACCGAGAGCGCCGCCGCGTCGTAGACGTTGCTGTCGGTCGGCAGACCCTGGCGAAGGCAGTGGATCAGTCGCAGATCCTCGAGGAAATCCATCCCGCCGTGCCCTCGACTCGCCTGTTGCACCTTGTCAGACTTCCACAGCGGATGATCGTGGGTCTCGAACCATTTCTCGGCCGGATCCCAGGTGTCCTCCTTGGCGCTCATTCCCTCGACGTACACCCGCCGCGGATAGCCCTCGACCAGCCCCTTCGTTCCCTGAAGCACGTATTTCCGGCTGTAGGGGCGCGGCAGGTTGGTGTCGTGCGTGACGTAGATCGTCTGGCCGTTGGCCATCTTGATCAGCGTGACGTTGACGTCACCCAGCCGGTATTGCTCCTGACGCTTCGGGCTGTCGGCCGGAACGTGCTCGGCGGCCCAGGCCTGGAGCCCGCGTGACGGCCCGCTCATCGACACGAGGTGGTCGAACTGATTGCCCCGGTTCAGGTCCATGGCCTGGGCCACCGGTCCCAGGCCATGAGTCGGGTAGAGATTGCCGTTCCGGGTCACCGCGTGGGCCCGGCGCCAGAGCCCTTCGCCTTCGTCGGCGAACTTGATGGCTCGAAGGTCGTGATTGTAGCCGCATTCACCGTGCTGCAACTGGCCCAGCAATCCCTTCCGGGCCAGGTTGAGGGCCAGCATTTCGAGCCGGTCGTAGCAACAGTTCTCCATCATCACGCAATGCTTCTGGTACTTTTCCGCCGCTTCGACCATCGCCCAGCAATCCTCGGTCCGATAGGCTGCCGGTACTTCCGTGACGCCGTGTTTCCCGTGCTGCATCGCCGCCAGCAGGACCGGAACGTGCCATTCCCATGGCGTGGCCGTGAAAACCAGGTCCAGGTCCTCTTCGGCGCAGAGCCGCTCGAAGTCGCGCGGACCGTTGGTGTAGGCCTTCGGCTTCGGCTGCCCGGCCGCCACCGCCTGCGCTTGGGCCCAGGCGGTCCGCTCCGGCCGAATGTCGCACACCGCGGCCAGGCGAACGCCCTCGATCGCGAGCAGATTCTCAACGTGGGTGCCGCCCTGGCCCCCAATGCCGACGAATCCGATTCGGACGGTCTCGATCGGCGCGGTCCGGAAGAAGCCGTCGCTCTGAATCCGGGACCCGCCGGCTGGCCGCATGGCGGCGCCGACTCCCAGGGCCGCCGCTCCGCCCACGAAGTCTCGGCGTGACATCTCGTTGCTCAATGGTCCCCCCTGGCCGGCCCCGTGTAGCGCCGCACAAAATCGGTGAAGGCGGTCATGTACTTGTCGTGATCGAATTCCCAGGCGGAGTCATGGTCGCCGGCGAGGGAAACGAACGTCTTGGGTTCCGGCGCCAGCCGGAAGAGCGCTTCGCCGTGCCGGAATGGGATGGTCCCGTCCGCCCGGGCATGCATCACGAGCACCGGCATCGTCAACCGGCCGATCTTCGCCGCATTGTCGAACCGGTTCTGGGCCAGCATCTCGATCGGCATGAAGCGGTAGCGCTCCTGTCCCACACTCGGCACGGATTTGAACGCGCCCTCGATGATCAGGGCCGCCGCCGGGTAGCGGATCGCCGTTTCGAGCGCGACACCGCTGCCGAGCGAATGGCCGTAGATCACGATCCGAGCGGGCGGCACGTGCAGCGAGTCGGTCAGGTAGTGATAGGCGGTACTGGCGTCGTCGTAGAGGCCCGGCTCGGTGGCCGGCTCAGAGCTGCTGGCGCCGAACGACCGGTAGTCGAAGGCCAGCAGGTTGAGGCCGCGCCGGGTCGCATCCCGGTAGAACCGCTGCCGCTTGAGGAGCGAAATGTTCCCGGCGTTGCCATGGCAGAGCAGGAGCCAGGGCCCGGTCGAGTCCGATCGCATGATCCACACGGCCAGCCTGGCGCCGCCGGTCGAGGCCAGGGTCAGCGGTTGTACCGAGAGGCCGAGCGAGTCGGCGATCGGGATCTGGTCACGGCCGCCGTACGCGTTCGGCTGGAACACCATCCGGGGCTCGTTCCTGACCAGCCAGCCCACCATCCCGCCGTAGCTCAGGGTGAAGATGCCGAAAATGAGAAACACCGATCTCCGAACCCAGGGCGTCATGCGCTTTTGTCACCCGAGGTGAGGGCCTTGACCATCCGGTACCAGAACGTTGACGATTTGTGGAAGGCCTCGACCCCGACCCGCTCATCCCGGCCGTGCGCGCGGGAGTCGTTGATCTCTTCGAAGAGCGCCCCGACGCCGTAGACCGGAATCCCGCCGTTCCGGACGTCCAGCCCATCGGTGGCGCCGGTCGACATTTCGGGCACCACGGTCGCGGACGGCCACATCTCCTTGGACAGGCGCTCGACCGGACCCACGATGTCGGCCCGCAGCGGCGATGGCGGGCTGGGCCGGGCCGCCGTCTTCACCGTCACCTCCACCCCGGCATCGCCGATCACCCGGACCAGCACGGCCCGGACGGAATCCTGGGTGTCGTCCGGGAGAATCCGGCAATTGATGTTGGCGCGGGCCAGCTGCAGCAAGGCGTTGTCGGCGTGACCGCCGGTGAGCAGCGTCGCGACGCAGGTGGTCCGCATCACGGAGTTGAAGTACGGCGATTCGGCGCTCAGCCGGGCCGCCGCGGCCGCATCACTCGTCGCGGCCAGGGCCCGCATGTCGGCGGCGGTCTGCCCGGTTTCGGCGGCCGCGGCCCGGTCGAAAAAGGCCCGAGTGGTCTCGTTCAGCCGGACCGGAAAATCGTAGCCACCAACCCGGCTCAGCGCCGCAGCCAGCCGGTAGATCGCATTGTCCTTGACGGGTAGCGAGCTGTGGCCACCCTTGTTGCGCACGTCGAGCTGGAGGTTCAGGAAGATCTTTTCCGCCGTCTGCACCATGAAGGCCTGCGGGTTGCCATCCTTGAGCGAGCCGCCGCCCCCGTCGGTGTTGAGAGCGTATTCCGCATCAATCAGGGCCCGGTGCTCCTTCATGAGCCAGGTGATACTCTGGCCGGTCGTTTCCTCGTCGGCCGTCAGGACCATGATCAGATCGCGGTCGGGGACGAAGTTCTCCTGGCGGAGCCGGATGAAATTCGCGACCAGGGTCGCCGCCCCGGCTTTGTTGTCGTTGGTTCCCCGCCCGTAATAGTACCCGTCGATCTCCCGGAATCCGAACGGGTCGAATGACCAATCCTCCCGGCGGGCGGCCACCACATCGAGGTGCGCCATCAGCATGATCGGCTTCTTGGCCGTGCCCCGTCCCCGGTACCGCGCCACCAGACTCTGGTATTTGGGCTCGTATCCGAGGATCGTGATATCCGCGGCGGGGAATCCGGCCGCCTTCAGGCGCTCGGCCACCTTGGCCGCCAGTACCCCGGTGTTGCCGGCCGAGTCGCTCGTGTTGACCTCGATCATCTCCTTGAAGATGTCGCGCTCCCGCTGGCGAATCGGATCGGCTTGGGCCAGGAGCTCGCATGGAACGGCGACGGTCAGCAAGAGGACGGCGGTCGTGAGGCGCATCGAAACTCCGAGGGCTCAGGCGGTGACAACGGGAGGGGCAAATATACGGCGGGAAGGGACGGAACGGGGCGGAATGACCGGGCCGCCGCCGCGGGAGCCCGCGGGTGTCCGGACCTCGGTTCCCCGAGTATTATCCGGTGTGAACCGGACCATCCTGTGCGCCCTGGCAACGTTCGCCGTGCTGACTCCGGGTCGCGCCCTGGCTCAAACCGATCCCCTGAGCCGGGCCCTCTCCCGATTCGCCGCACTCGACGGTGTCCGGATTCACTACAAGAGTATTCATACCGGCCGGACAGCCGTCGTGTTCGTCCACGGCTGGGCCTGTGATCTGACAGTCTGGCGGTTGCAGACCGCAGTTCTCGAAGGGCGGACCCGCGTCCTGGTGCTGGACCTGCCCGGCCACGGTCGGAGCGACAAGCCGGTGCGGGCCTACTCGATGGAGTACTACGCCCGGGCCGTCAACGCGGTGATGGAAGCTGCCGGCGTGGACCGGGCGGTGCTCGTGGGCCACAGCATGGGTACCCCGATCATCCGCCAGTTCTCCCGGCTGTTCCCCGCCAAGACCATCGCGCTCGTCGCCGTCGATGGGGCCCTCAAACCGCCGGGGCTCGACAGCGCCTCGATCGAGCGGCAGGTGAAACAGTTCTCCGGTGCCGGCCTGCCCCAGATCTGGGAGCAGATGATCACGCCGTTGTTGCCCGGCGCCGAACTGGACGCCACTCGTCACCAGCTGATCCGCGTAGCCCAGAACACACCGGAGCACGTGGTCACCGAGTCGATCCGTGGCATGATGGACCCGAAAATCTGGACCGCCGATACGATTCGGGTTCCGGTCATGGCGGTGATGGCGAAAGGCCCGAACTGGCCCCCCGCCTATCGCGCGTACGTGAAGGGGATCGTGCCTGATCTCCGTTACGAAGAGCTGGAGGGGGTCCATCATTTCCTCATGCTCGAACGTCCCGACCTGTTCAACCCTTTGCTCGTCAGCTTCCTCGAATCCCACGGGCTTCTCGATCGCTGAGCCGGAGTGCCAGATGTCACAAGGATATGTTCTCGGTGTCGGGATGATCCCATTCACCAAGCCCGGCCAAAGCGCCTCGTACGCCGACATGGGGGCCACCGCGGCCCGGCTGGCCCTCGCGGACGCCGGCATCGCCTACGATCAGGTCCGTCAGGCCTATGTCGGCTATGTCTATGGTGATTCGACCGCCGGCCAGGCCGCGATTTATCAGCTGGGCCTGACCGGCATCCCGATCTTCAACGTGAACAACAATTGCTCGACCGGGTCTACGGCACTGTTCCTGGCCCGGCAGGCTGTGGAATCCGGGGCGGTAGACTGCGCCCTGGCCGTCGGCTCTGAGCAGATGGCTCCCGGCGCGCTCGGCGCGGTATTCACCGACCGGCCGAGCCCGCTCCAGGAGTTCCTGGCCATCGCCGAGAAGAAGTTCGAAGGGGCCGGCGAGGTACCGATGGCGATCAAGCTCTTCGGCGGGGCGGGCTTCGAATACCAGGAGAAATACGGGGCGCCGACGGAGACCTTTGCGAAGGTCCGCGCCAAGGCCAGCCGCCACGCCCAGCACAACGACAAGGCCATTTTCCGAAAGGTGATGACGCCGGAAGAGGTGATGGCCTCGCCGAAGATGTTCCTCAACCTGACCAGGCTGCAGTGCTGCCCTCCGACCTGTGGCGCCGCCGCCGCGGTGGTGGTGAGTGAGGCGTTCGCGAAGCGGCACGGCATCGGACGGGCGGTTCGAATCCGGGGGCAGGCCCTCACCACCGATCGGGCGTCGAGCTTCGACCAGGGAAGCATGATGAAGGCGGTGGGGTACGACATGGCTCGGGATGCCGCTGAGCAGGTCTACGCCCAGACCGGGGTCGGGCCGCGCGACGTCCAGGTGGTTGAATTACACGACTGCTTTGCCACCAACGAGGTGCTGACCTACGAGGCCCTGGGCCTCTGTGGTGAGGGCGGCGCCGAAAAATTCGTGAGCGAGGGCGACAACACCTACGGCGGCCAGGTCGTGACCAACCCCTCCGGCGGCCTCCTGTCCAAGGGCCATCCGCTGGGCGCCACGGGCCTGGCCCAGTGCACTGAACTGGTGACCCAACTCCGCGGCGAAGCGGGGGTCCGCCAGGTCGACGGCGCCCGGCTGGCCCTGCAACACAATCTCGGTCTGGGTGGGGCCTGCGTGGTCACCCTGTACGAACGGGCCTGACCGCCCGGCCGGGGAGAAACAGAACGGGCAGGCCGTCATGGCCCGCCCGTTCCACTACTTCCTACTTCCTACTTCCTACTTCAATTCTCCACCAGGATCATGAACTTCGAATTCGTCCAGAAGTGCTCGGGATTGGTAATCTGGAGTGCGCCCCGAACCTTGCCCTTGGCCTCAGCCGGGAGATTGGCGTAGGTCAGGTTCTGGTTGGTGACCAGCTTGTACTGCTTGTCGGGCCGCGGCATCGGGATCTCCGCGGTCTGGCGGCGGTCGATTGCGGTAAACGCCGACGGATCCAGGTTGTCCGACGGCTTGAGGGTCTCACCGGTCCGGGTGAAGATCAGGAAGCGGGTCCCGCCGGTTTCCTTGATGATCCCCTTGGTGATCAGCTCTTTCTTGGTGCCGACCACGTAGTAGACCGTATTTTCCCGGGTCGTCAACGCCGACACGGTGTCCTGCAGGACCGTCTTGTCCTGGGTCAACGCGGCGACCTGAGCCTTGGTCAGGTTGAGGTCCGATTCGAGGTTGGCGATCGAGGTCTTCTGGCCCTCGACCATCGACTTGAGCCCGTCGATCGTGGTCTGGAAGTCGACCATAACCACCCGCAGACTGTCGGATTCGCCTGACAGCTGCTTCACCTTCCGCTGGCTGGAGGCGAGCCGGACTTCGCTGTTCCGAAGCCGGTCGGTCAGGTCCTTGACCTTCTTGAGGACCAGGGCCCGGTCGCTCGGCGACACCGACAATTGGCTCTCGGGGGCGACGACGGGCTCAACGGACTTCTTCTTGGAGGTGCTGACCTTGGCCAGTTCAACGTTGATGTCGGCCAGGAGCTTGGTGGTTTCCGCAATGTCGCGGAACAGGCTGTCTTTGGTGGCCGCAACTCCAGTCAGCTGTTGGGCCTGGGTCCGGAAGAATTCAGTCGAATCCGACGGAATCGACTGCACGACCTGGCCCCGGGGACCTGCATTGCAGGCCATGGCGGTCACGGCAAAGAGGGCAAGAACGCGTTTCATGGTTCCATCCTTCGTTAGCGGACGGGGCCTATCCCCGCCTCAGTATTCGAGTTACGTAAAATGGCGACACTGACCAACAAAGCCAAGGGACGACTGACCGGTCCCCAGTTGCACAGTTTCATGACTGTCGCCAGTCTTGACACCGGCTCCAATGGGCCGAAATTGTGTGTGGCAAACCCTTTACCCTCCGTTTCAAGTCCGCAAAATCGAGGACCAGTATGACCCGATTCGTTCGGTCGTGGTTTCTGTCCGCTCTCGCCGTTGCCCTGCCGGCCGTCGTTCAGGCCCAGACGGGGAGCATTGCCGGCAAGGTTACCGATAGCGCGCGCGTGGCGGCCCTGAGCCAGGCCCAGATCATGGTCCGGGATGCCGGCGGCCGGAACGTCGGATCCGCAGTGACCGGATCAGGTGGGACGTACCGGATCGATCGGCTCCCTGTGGGCACCTACACGGTCTTCGTCACCCTGATTCCCTATGCCCCCAAGTCGTTCAGCGGGGTGTCGGTCAAAGCCGGCGGCACAACGACGGTCGACGCCGCCCTGACCAGCCGGGCGGCCACCCTCCAGGAGGTCGTCGTCGTCACCGCCTCCCGGGTGCCCGAGAAGCTGAACGACGCGCCGGCGGCCGTCCACGTCGTCACCTCCGAGCAGATCCAGGAGCGGCCGGCGATGTCGGTCCTCGACCATCTCAAGACCGCCCCGGGGATCTCTTTCTCGGAGGGTGGACTGGTCCAGTCCAACATCGTGTCCCGGGGTTTTAACAACATCTTCTCGGGCTCCATGCTGATGCTGATCGACAACCGGTATGCCTCGGTGCCGTCGCTCGCCGTCAACGTGCCGGCCTTCTTCCCGACCACCAACGAGGACATCGAGCAGATCGAATTCGTGCTCGGACCCGGCGCGGCGCTCTACGGCCCGAACGTGACCAACGGTGTCCTCCATATCATCACCAAGTCGCCCATCACGTCGCCGGGCACCACCATCACGGTCGGTGGCGGGTACCGGGGTGCCTCGCCGTCAGTGGCGGGCACCAACGGCGCTGACAAGGACGGCGGTCTGTTCCAGGCCAGCTTCCGCCATGCCATGCGGTTCTCCGACAAGGCCGGCTTCAAGGTGTCCGGCCAGTACATGGCCGGTGACGACTGGAAATATGCCGACCGCGGTGACACCCTGAGCCTGGGGGCGAACGGAACCACGCTGAACAAGTGCACGCGGCTGGCGACCGGCTGCCGGGACTTTGGCATCCGCAAGTACAACGGCGAGGCCCGGCTGGATGTCCGGCCCGACCGGAACACCGAGTGGGTCACCAGCTACGGCCTCAGCAACGCCCAGAACCTGATCGAGCTGACGGGGATCGGGGCGGCCCAGGCCCGCAACTGGAAATATCAGTCGATTCAGAGCCGTTTCCGGCACAAAGAGCTGTTCGTGCAGGCCTTTGGCAACTTCAGTAACGCCGGCCAGTCCTTCCGGCTTCGGGACGGCGCCGCCACCATCGACCATTCGCGCCAATGGGTGGCCCAGGCCCAGCATGGGTTCAATCTTGGCGCGAAGGAAGCCATCATCTACGGCTTCGACTACATCTACACCGACGCCCGGACCGAAGGCACGATCAACGGCCTGAACGAGGGCGACGATACCATCAAGCAGTACGGTGGATACGCCCACAGCGTAACCAAGATCTCGCCCAAGTTCGACATCGTGAGTGCCGTCCGCGTCGACAAGCACAGCGCGGTCGACAAAGCCGTCGTGTCGCCCCGGCTGGCTCTGGTCTTCCGTCCTGACGAAGACAACAACCTCCGGTTGACCTACAACCGGGCCTTCTCGACCCCGAGCAACAACAACCTGTTCCTCGATGTGCGAGCCGGCGCGGCCGGGCCGTACACGGTCCGGGCCCTGGGTGTGCCGAAGTCCGGCTTCCACTTCCGCGGCAACGGCGGCTGCGCCGGCGGCGTCGACAATCTCTGCATGCGGGCGATCCCGGTCCCCGGCGGACCCACCAGCATCCTGCCGGCCCGGGCGACGGTGCTGTGGCAGCTGGCGGTCGCGCTGATCGGCAACAGTTCCGCGGTTCCGTCCTCGCTGAAGCAGCTCCTGGCGGCCATCCCGGCGCCGACGACGCAGGTCGGGACGGTCCTCCGGCTCCTCAACGCCACCACGGGCAAGTTCAACCTCATTGACCCGACCCAGGTTCGCGACATCGAGCAGCTCAAGCCGACGATCACCAACACCCTCGAATTCGGCTACAAGGGCGGCATCGGCCGGAACGCCAGGATCTCGTTCGACGCCTATTGGGAAAAGCGCCAGAACTTCGTCGGGCCGCTGATCGTCGAATCGCCTAACGTCTTCCTCGACCCGGCCACCCTGGGCGCCTATCTGGCAGGCGCGTTCACTCCGATCCTTGGCGCCGCCGGGGCCGCGCAGGCGGCCGGGGCGCTGGCGACCGGGATGGCCGGTCTTCCTCTCGGGACTGTCATTCCGAACGACGGCTCCCCCCTCACCAACCGGCCTGACATCTTCCTGACGTACCGGAACTTCGGATCGGTCAAGTTGTGGGGTGGCGACGTGGCGTTCGACTACGTCGCGAACGACCGGTGGTCGTTCAACGCCAACTGGTCATTCGTCAACAAGGACTTCTTCAGCGCCGCGGAAGTGAACGGCCCGACGGACATCGCGCTCAACGGATCCAAGAACCGCGGCTCGGCCACGGTCCGGCTCCGCAACGACCCCCAGGGCTGGACCGCCGAGGGCCGGGTTCGCTATGTGAAGGGCTTCCCGGTCAACTCCGGCGTCTATGTGAGCCCGCAGAATGCCGATGGCAGCCTGAAGCCGACCGACACCTACGGCGTGGTCGATCTGCAGGGCTCGCTCCGGCCCAAATTCCTGATCCGCAACACGATCCTGAATGTGTCGATCAACAACGTCCTGAATCACGCCTACGCGACCTTCGTGGGCGTGCCGCAGATCGGCCGGATGATCATGACGTCGGTGTCGTATTCGTTCTGACGCCCTGGCCCGTCGCAGTCGAGTCGAAGGGGCGGGTTGTTACCCGCCCCTTCGTTCGTTTGCTCTCAACCGTCGGGTGAATTGATGGCGTCATGGATGACCCGGTTTCCCTGGCTGCCCTTCGTGGCGCCGTTCGGCGCCTTCATGGTACTGCTGGCGATTGTACCACCCCTCGGATTGCCTCCGCTCGCCGAGGGCCTGATCCGGGTGGTAGTCCCGGCCGTGGTGATTCTGCTGGCCTCAGTCCCGGTGCTCAACCTCAAACCCACCCGGCCGCTGGCCACGATCGGGATCGGCGCCCTGGTGTTCGTCCTGTGGATTCTGCCTGACCAGCTGATCCCGGGCTACCGGGACTCCGTGCTGTTCCAGAACGGCGTGATCGGCCGAGTGGCGAGTACCATGGCGGTGGAGTCCCGGTCGGACCTGATCGTCCTCCTCCTCCGGTTCGGCCGGGCGGCGCTGATCGTGCCAGTGGTGGAAGAACTCTTCTGGCGCGGCTGGCTCCCGCGCTGGATTGACCGGATGAATGACTTCCGACAAAGGCCGCTCGGCGCCTTCTCCGGGTTCTCATTCGTCGCGGCGTCGGTCCTGTTCGGTCTCGAGCACGGGTCGTTCTGGGACGTGGGGATCGTGGCTGGAGCGATCTACAACTGGTGGATGATGCGAACGAAAAGCCTGGGCGACCTGATCTGGTGCCATGTGGTGACGAATGCGCTGTTGTCGGGGTGGGTGGTCGGGATGGGGCAGTGGCAGTACTGGTGACGCGACCCGCGGAGCCTTCAGCTCTCGGGACCGGTCGGGTTCACGTTGAGCTTGGGTGCCGTGCCGATCAGACTGTCGGGGTCGAGGAAGATCCGACGAACGCTCTTCCAGTAGCTCGGGCGAGCTTTGGTGATGTCGCTCTCGATCACCCCTTTGCGGCGATTGGCGGCGTGGACGTACTTCCCTTCGCCGACGTAGATGCCGATATGGGTGATCCGCTTCCCGCGGCCAAAGATCAGCAGATCGCCGGGGAGCAGGTCGGTCGTGTCCTTCGGCACTTCGACGCCGACCTGGGCCTGCTGGGCGGCGGTTCGCGGCATAACCTTGCCGAACAGCCCGGAGATCCATTGGACCAGGGCGCTGCAATCGAACGCCTTACCCGGCTCCTTGGCCCCCCATCGGTACCGGAGGCCGATCTGCTGGCGAGTAATGGTCACCAAGGAGTCACGCCCGGCGAGCAAGGTGCGGCTCAGTTCCTCGAATGGCTTCGGCAGCGGCTTGGCCTCCTGGGCCGCCAGCGGTGACGCGACGCCAACTACGGCAATCACGCCAAAAGCCCATCGAAGGATTGAGCGACGCCAATTCATAAGTTCCCATTGTAAGCCGCCTGGAGCCCCCAGTCCACCGTAGAAAGGCCGAACATCACGCCGAGCGCCTGATACCCGGGTGTGATATTTTTGGCCGAGTCGCCCGTCCGGGCGGTTATTGGCACCCTTGGCGAGACCATTCATGCTCAAGACCACTCCGTTTCACTCGCGGACGGCGCCGCTCATCCTCGGGCAGGCCTGGCGCCGCTGGTCCGGGTTCTCGGTGGCGAGTTCGTACGACCTGCTCCCCGACCGCGAGTACACCGCGGTCCGAAACTCAGCCGCCCTGTTCGACATTTCGCCACTCTGCAAGTATCGGCTTCGGGGCCGCGATGCGGGACGCCTCCTCGACCGGATGGTGACCCGCGATCTGACCAAATGCCGGGTCGGGCAGGTCATGTACACCCCCTGGTGCGACAGCCATGGCAAGGTGATCGACGACGGGACCGTGAGCCGGCTCAGCGATACCGAGTATCGCCTCACGGCGGCCGAGCCGAGCATCCGCTGGCTCCAGATGAACGGCTTCGGGCTCGAGGCCACGATCGAGGATGTCTCGGACACGCTCGGGGCGCTGGCCATTCAGGGTCCCTTGGCCCGGATCATTCTCAATCAGGTCGCCGAACCGACGGTCGAAGGTCTCAAGTTCTTCCGGGTCATGCCCGCCCGGATCGGTGGCGTGGCGGTCGAAATCTCCCGGACTGGGTACACCGGCGACCTGGGCTACGAGATTTGGGTCCCCGCCGCCGGCGCGGTCAAGGTGTGGGACGCATTGATGACCGCCGGCGCCAACTACGGGATCCTCCCGGCCGGGATCTGGGCGCTCGACATCGCGCGGATCGAGGCCGGACTGGTCATGGCGGACGTCGACTACCACTCGGCTCACCGGGCCCTGATCGCGGATCAGAAATCCACGCCGTTCGAGCTGTCGCTCGACTGGACGGTGAGCCTCGACAAGGGGCGGTACAACGGGAAACAGGCTCTGGTCCGGGAGCACACCGCGGGGCCGGCCTGGCGCTTCGTTGGGCTCGAGGTGGATTGGGAGTCGTTCGAGGCGCTCTATGCCGCCCACCACCTCCCGCCCTCCCTCCCGACCGTGGCGTGGCGAACCAGCACGCCGATCTACCGTGACGGCCGCCAGATCGGCTATGCCTCCAGTGGTTGCTGGTCTCCCCTGCTCAAGAAATATCTGGCGCTGGCTCACATCCGGGCTCCGCACTTCGCCCCGGATACCCGGGTCGAGATGGAGGTGACGGTGGAACACCAGCGCCGCCGTGCCGCCGCCACGGTCCGGAAGCTCCCGTTCTTCGACCCGGCTCGGAAGAAGGCCTGACGTGGCAACCAATTCCTACGACGCGATCATCATCGGCGGCGGCCACAACGGCCTGGTGACGGCGGCTTATCTGGCCCGGGCCGGCAAGAAGACGCTGGTGCTGGAGCGGCGTCACCTCCTGGGCGGGGCCGCCGTGAGCGAGGAGGTCTTTCCTGGCTTCACCTTCTCGGTCTTTTCCTACGTCGTGAGCCTGCTCCGGCCCGAGATCGTCCGCGACCTCGAGTTGCCGCGCCACGGGCTCCAGATCCTTCCCCTCGAGAGCACGGTGACGCCGCTCCCTAACGGCGACTACCTGGCCGGTTGGGGCGATGCCGATCTCACCCGACGCGAGGTGTCGCGCCACTCGCTCCGGGACGCCGATGCGATGGTCGAATTTGGCCGGCTCATGCACCACATGGCCATGGCCGTCAAACCGATCCTCGGCATGATTCCGCCGGACCCGACGTCGCTCGCCCCCAGCGATCTGGCCGGGATGCTCAAGCTGGGCGGCCACATGCGGTCGCTCGGCCCCGAGAACTTTCACGCGCTCTACAAGCTCATGACCATGAGCTCGGCCGACTATCTCGACGAGTGGTACGAGTTCGACGCGCTCAAAGCCACCAAGTCGGCGAGCGGCATCATCGGCACCTTCCTGTCGCCGCGGTCCCCTGGGTCGGCGTACGTCCTGCTCCATCACTACATGGGCGAGATCGACGGTGCTTTCCGGGCCTGGGGTTTTGCCAAGGGTGGCACCGGCACGATCAGCAATGCGATCGCGAACGCGGCTCGGGCGCTCGGCGCCACGATCCGGACCGAAGCTCCCGTGGCCAAGGTGCTGACCAAAGGCGGGCGGGCCACGGGCGTGGTGCTGGACAGCGGCGAGGAGATCATGGCGCCGCTGGTGGTCAGTGGCCTCGACCCGCGGCGCACCTTTCTCGAGTTGGTCGATCCCGGCCAGTTGCCGGATGATCTGGTCACGGCCGTGCGGCGATTCAAGTTCCGGGGTTCGTCCGGCAAGGTGAACCTGGCACTCTCGGAATTGCCGAATTTCACCTGTCTCCCGGGCATCGGCCCGCTCCACCGGGGCGCGGTGTCCATCAGCCCGAGCATGGACTACCTCGAACGGGCCTACGACGACGCCAAATACGGCGAGTTCTCCAAGCGGCCCTATATGGACATCGTCTTTCCATCCATGCTGGATCCCGACATGGCGCCACCCGGCAAGCACGTGATGAGCGTGTTCGTCCAATACGCGCCCTATCACTTGAACGGCGGGTGGACCGACGCCAAACGGGAGGCCTTCGGTGACGCGGTCGTTGACACGATTGCCGAGCATGCGCCCAACCTCAAGTCGGCGATCCTCCACCGTCAGGTGCTGACTCCGCTGGACATCGAACGGATCACCGGTCTGTCCGAGGGCAATATTTTCGCCGGCGAACTGGCCCTGCAGCAGCTCTTCTTCCTCCGGCCGGCCGCGGCGTGGGCCAAGTACCGGACCCCGATTCACGGTTACTACCAGTGTGGGGCGGGCACCCACCCGGGCGGCGGCATCATGGGCGCGTCGGGTCGACTCGCCGCTCTCAAGATTCTGGCGGACCAATGAGCGACGTGATCGTCATCGGCGGCGGATCCAACGGGCTGGTGGCCGCGATCGCCCTGGCCCGTGCCGGCAACAAGGTGGTGGTGCTCGAGGCGGCGTCGGCGGTTGGCGGTGCGCTCCGCCAGATTGAGTTTCTCCCCGGCTTCACGGCCGCTCCGGTGGCCGGCGACGTCGGCTGGCTGCCGCCTGAGGTGGCCCGGGGCATCGGGATTTCCGTAGCCGTCCGTCCCACCGCTGGTACCGTGGCGGCGCTGCCCCTCGATGGCGGCCGATGGCTCGAGCTCAAAGCCGGTGCCGAGGCCACAGCGGCGAGCCTCAGGCAGTGGTCGAGCCGCGACGCGGACCAGTGGCCGGCCTTCGCGGCCCGGGTCCACGGGATCGCCGGTTTCCTTGCGTCTCTCTATGGGGCGCCAGCCCCACGAATCGATGCCTCGACGATCGCGGAATTCCTCGATCTCGCCAAGCTGGGCCGGCAGCTCAAGGGCCTGGGCAAGACCGAGATGATCGAGGTCCTTCGGACCATTCCGATGGCGGTGGCCGAGTTGCTCGATGAATGGTTCGAGTCGGAGCCGCTCAAGGGGCTGGTCGCCTCACAGGCCATCACCGATCTCGGTCAGGGCCCGATGTCCGGCGGGACGGCGTTCAATCTCATCCACGCCCATGTCGGCATGCCGTCGGGGACCATCCGCGGGATGAGTGGCCTCGCCGCGGGCGACCTGGTCGGGGCGCTCGCGGCCCGGGCCCGGGAGGTCGGGGTTGAAATCCGGACCGGGGCTCGAGTCCGCCGGATCGTGGTGGAGAACGACCGGGTCAAAGGCGTGGAGACCGACGACGGCGCGATCATCCCGGCCGGTGAGGTCGTCTCGTCGCTCGATCCGTATCGTTCGCTCCTCGAGCTGGTCGATCCGGTCAACCTCGACCCCGAGTTCATTCAAGCCGTGCGGAACGTCCGGTTCCGCGGGGTGGTCACCAAGGTGATGGTGGCGCTTGACGGCCTGCCGGCCCTCCCGTCCAATTTTGGAGGGGTGGTGGCGATCGCGCCGTCGATGCGATATCTCGAGAAGGCCTCCGACGCGGTGAAGTACGGCCGCAGCTCCGACGATCCGTATGTCGACGTCCGGTTCGGTGCGGGCTCGGCGCCGGCCGGCAAGCAGGTCGCGGTGCTCCATGTCCAGTACACACCGTACCGGCTCCGGGAAGGGAATTGGGATAGCCTGCGCGATCAGGTGGCGGATCGGGCCATCGCCACGGTGAACGCCCATGTGCCCGGTTTCGCCGATCGGGTGGTTGACCGGGTGGCGCTCTCGCCGGCGGATCTCGAGCGAGAATTCGGCTGGCGGCAGGGCTCCGCGACTCATGGCGAAATGATGCTGGATCAGATCCTGTTCATGCGGCCGGTGGCCGGGTGGGCGCGGTACGCCATGCCGGTTGCGGGCCTGTTCCTCGCCGGGTCCGGTACCCATCCCGGGCCCGGCATCGTGGGTGGCTCAGGGTGGCTCGCGGCCCAGGCGGTCCTGGCCGCGCGAAAGCAGCAGCGTTAGGGAGGAGGTCGGGATGGCGTTCAAGCGTACGTCGACGAGTTTCCGGCAGGGATCCTTCACCATGCCGGGCGAGTACTACCAGTCGCCGGCGATCTTCGACGAAGAGATCGAAAAGATCGGCCTCAAGCAATGGCACTGCGTCGGCCGGGCCGGGCAGATTGCCAGGGCGGGGGACTTTTTCGTCCGGACCATCGCGGGTGAATCGATCATCGTGGTGCGGGACCGCGAAGGGACGCCGCGAGCGCATTTCAACGTCTGCCGCCATCGCGGGACCCGGATCTGCGAACGGGCGTCAGGGAAGTTCTCGGAGACGATCCAGTGTCAGTACCACGCCTGGACCTACGCCCTCGACGGACGGCTGATCGGGGCACCACACATGCACGAGGTCGAGGGCTTCTCCAAAGCCGGCTACGGCCTGCACCAGGCCCGAGTGGCCGAGTGGGAAGGGTTCCTGTTCGTGAACCTCGACTCGGACGCTGTGCCTTTTGACGTCACCTTCGCCTCGATGATCAACCGGCTCTCGCGGTTCGGCCTGGCTCATCTCGCGGTGGGTCGGCGGGTGGAGTACGACGTCGCATCCAACTGGAAGCTGCTCACCCAGAACTATTCCGAATGTCTCCACTGTCCCACCATCCATCCGGAGCTGTCTTGCAAGCTGCCCTATCAGAGCGGCGCCAATGACCTGACCGAAGGGCCGTTTCTGGGCGGTTACATGGAGATCACGGCGGGAAGCGACAGTGTGACGGCGTCGGGGAAACGTTGCGGGCCGCTGCTGGCGCCCGACTTGCCCGAGGCCGACCAGCGGCGGGCGTACTACTACACCCTGATGCCGAACATGTTCCTGAGCATTCACCCCGACTATGCGAACTACTACATGGTCTGGCCCCAGACGCCGACCCGAACCATCATCGAGAGCGAATGGCTGTTCCATCCGTCGGCCGCGGCGGATCCCGGCTTCCATCCGGAGGATGCGGTGGCGATCTGGGATACGACCAACCGGCAGGACTGGCACATCTGCGAGCAGAGCCAGCTCGGTGTCCGCTCTCGAGTCTACCAGCCCGGTCCCTACTCGGCGCGCGAGAGCGTTCCGGCGGCCTGGGATCGGGCCTATCTCGAGGCGATGGGCCGCTGAACTGGCGCCGCGAGCGCGGCTTCGAGGTTCTGGGCGGCCCGGACGGTCCGGTCGAGGTCGCCCTTGAGGTCTCCCACCATTTCTTCCAGCCGGAATCGAGCCGAGTCGAAGTCGGCCCCGGCGACCTGTTCGGCCCTGCCTAACGTGGCGATCAGCTCGAGCAGCAGGCTGGCGAGGCTGTCCCGGGTCCGTTCGAGGTCGGCGTGGCTGGCCCAGTATCCGGCGGGAATCCGGCGGGCATGGGCGCTGGCGTCCTCGAGGTGCCGGAGGACATCGTCAGCCTGGGCGAGGTCGGCGGCCGTGGGGCCCGCCGTGGCC
>JANXXJ010000083.1 GCA_025350665.1 Gemmatimonadota bacterium
CCACTCCCCCGCGATCTTCGGGGGCGGATCATCGGTCGAGCGGACGTTGAGGGCGACCGGCGGAGCGGACAGCAGCATGGGAATGAGCAGGGCGGCGACCACGGCGTAGACCTCGCGAAGACGGGACTCAAGGTAACTCCGTCCTACCGACACCGGCGCGGCAGAGGCACCCGTACACCCTTCCGTTCCCATCGCCTATCGATGGGGCTTGACATCACCGGCGGCGACGCGATCTTCCATCGATAGACGATGGGAGAATACTCGATGGGAGCCCCCCGATGACGATCGAACGGACCCCGGACCTGCTGCCCGGCACCCTCGACCTCCTGGTCCTCAAGGCGGTCGCCCGCGGACCGATGCACGGCTACGGAATCGCCCAGCACCTCAAGCAGATCTCCGACAATGTGCTCCAGGTCGGGGAGAGTTCCCTCTATCCGGCCCTGCAGCGCCTGATGCTGAACGGCCACCTGAAGCCCGAGTGGGGCCTGTCGGAGAACAACCGCCGCGCCCGCTTCTACACCCTCACGGCCTCCGGACGGAAACAGCTCGCGGCCGAGCGGGCGGAGTTCGACCGGATGATCTTCGCCATTCAACGGGTACTCGCCACCGCGTGAGGAAATCATGAAGCTGCTGCGTCGCATCGCCTGGTGGTGGAATCGAAACTCGGAGGCCCGGGCCCTGGCCGACGAGCTGGCCGAGCATGAAGCGCTGAAGCAGGCCGAGCTCGTCCGCCAGGGCCTGAGCCCCGCCGCGGCCGCCCGGACCGCCCGCCGGGCGATGGGCAACGCCACCTGGATGCGGGAGGAATCCCGCGCCGTGTGGATCTGGCCCTGGCTCGAGCGCCTCGGCCAGGATATCCGCTATGCCGTCCGGTCCGCCAGGAAGGCGCCGGCCTACTCGCTCGGCGTCATCGGCATCACGGCGTTGGGCATCGGGGCCGCCACGACCGTATTCAGCGTGGTCGACGGCGTCCTGCTCCGGCCCCTCCCCTATCCCGGCGGCGAGCGCCTCGTCTACTTCGACAACGGTTCCCACTCCCCGCCCCGGTTCCGCGATTGGCAACGGCAGATCCGGTCGGCCGAGCGCTGGGCGGCCAGCTGGCGTGAGTCACAGGACATGGTCGGAGCCGGCCCGCCCCAGCGCCTCATGACGGCGCGGGTCTCCCCCCAGTTCTTCGAAGTGTTCGGCGGACGTCCGGCGGCCGGTCGGCTGTTCACCGCCGGAGACTACGAAGGCGACGGCTCCCAGGTCGTCCTCAGCGGCCTGTTCTGGCGAACGCGATTCGGGGCGGACCCGGCGGTGGTCGGGCGGCGGTTCAACATCGGTGGCCGGGGCGTCGAGGTCATTGGCGTTCTCGATGATCGTTTTGTGGAACCGGACAAGGTCGTGCCTCGGCCGACGCAGGTCTGGCGGCCACTGGTCCTTCCCGCGGCCATCGCGGCGGACCACCACTACTCGATTCTCGAAGTGGCGGCCCGGCTCAAACCGGGGGTCTCGCTAGCGGAGGCGCGGGCCGAACTGGCCCGCGTGGCGCCCGAACTCTTCCGGCAGAACCCGGCGGTCCACGGCAACGGCGAGGGTGGGCCGGAGCCGATCGTCATCCTTCCGCTCAAGCAGGCGATCGGCGGCCGGGTGGACAGGCCTCTGTGGATCCTGCTCGGAGCCGTCAGCCTCATGCTGCTGATCGCCTGCGCCAACGTGGTCAACCTGAACCTGGCCCGGGGCGCCGATCGGGCCCGTGAACTGGCGGTCCGGGCCTCACTCGGGGCGGGGCGCGGCCGCCTGGCCATTCAGTTGGTGACCGAAAGCGTCACCCTGGGCCTGGTGGCTGGAGCGGCCGGCCTCGGGTTGGCCTACCTCGGCGTCCGTGGACTCTCGGCCCTCTATCCCGGCGACTTGCCGCGGGCAGCGGAAATCGCCGTCGATGCCCGGGTCGCCGTCTTCGCCGTGCTGGTCGCGATTCTGATCGCCACGGCGGCCGGGCTCGCGCCGGCCCTTCGCCTGAAGAGCCGGTGGCTGAACGAGGCCATCAAGACCGGCAGCGCTCAGGCCGGCCGCGGCCGGTCCCACAACAGCCTGGTTATCGCCGAAGTGGCGCTTGCCCTCATGCTGCTGGTCGGGTCGGCCCTGTTGTTCAGGTCGTTTCTCGCCATCGTGAACGTGGCCCCCGGCTTCACGCCCCAGTCCGTGGGAGTGGCCAACCTCGTCCTGGGCGACCGCTTCAAACCGGAACAGCGAATCGCCTTCGCCGAAGCCGTCATCCGGCGGATTCGCGCGATCCCGGGGATCGTCGATGCATCGACCGGCGTGGTGGCGCCGATGGCGCGCTTCGGGAACAGCCGCTGCTGCTGGGGTGAACGCGGGGCGAAGGTCGAGGACGGCGCTCGGATCGACGCGCGGTTGATGCTCCACCCGATCGGCGCCCGGTATTTCGAAACGATCGGGGCCAGCGTCAAGGGAGCGACGTTCTCCGACGAGGCAACGCTCGCGCCACCCTATCCGGTCGTGATCTCGGCCAACCTGGCCGCCAAACTCTTCGGCGCCGCCAACCCGTTGGGCCGCCGGATTCTGACGGGCACTGCGGCCCGCGCCGATCTCAAGGTGACATCCCCGCCCGCAGCATCGGGTGACCCGAGCTGGGTGGTTCAGGGCGTGGTATCCGGACTGCACCTGTTCGGCCTCGACCAGGACGTCGACGACGAAGTCTTCGTCCCCTACCGGCAACTCGGCGGTGACTTCGACGAGATCAAGCTCCTGTTCCGCACGGCCGGGGCACCCGCCGCGCTGATTCCGGCCGTTCGGGCCGCCATCGCCGAGGTCGACCCCACCGTCCCGGCCGATGACATCGTCACGATGCCGGCCCAGGTTCGCCGAACCCTGGCCGAGCCGCGGTTCTACAGCACGCTCATGGCTTCCTTCGGCCTGCTGGCGTTGATTCTGGCGGCGGCGGGCATGTACGCCTCGATGCTCTACATCGTCAGGCAGCGAAGCCGGGAAATGGGCATTCGGGTTGCGTTAGGCGCCCGGCCGGCCGACATCGCCCGGATGGTGGTGGGTGGCGCCGGCCGGCTGGCCCTGATCGGCCTCGTGATCGGCGGATTCGGTGCGGTCGCGTTGGGGAACGTGCTCCGGAGCCTCCTGTTCGGCGTGAGCCCGCTTGACCCGGTGGCGTTCGGAACCGCGGGCTTGGTCCTGGTCGTGACAGCGCTGGCGGCAGCCTATCTCCCGGCCCGGCGGGCCGGCCGGGCCGACCCCCTCACGGCGATCCGAACCGATTGACCGGCCGCCCTACGGGATATTGTACCCATGACACGCCAGGCACATCTGCGGATTCTTCCGTTTGAGCCGGGCCGCGTCGAAGCCGGGGCCGTGCGGGTTGAACCGCCGCCCGCCCGTCGAGGCGTGACACTTGAGGCAATCCCGCTCCACGTGACAGCTGACGCAACTCTCCAGGCTCTGTCGCGCCGCCTGGCCGTGGCCAAGCAGGAAGGATTGCTTCCCGTCGTGGTAGTTCCCGCGGCCGCCTAACGGAGCCGTGGTCACCACGCCGGCCTGCTGGTGGCACGTGGCGCAGAATTGCTGGGGGTTGTGGCAGTCGGAGCAGGATGACTCCCGCGCGTACGCCGATGCCGGGTGCCGGGTCAGGAACGCCGCCGGATGATAGCCGCCCGCGGCGGCCGGGTCCGGCCGGTGGCATTGCAGGCACTCGGTCCGGGCATGGCAGGTCGAGCAACTCCTCGCCTCAGCCACGGCGAGCCGGGCATGCTGATTCCCGAAGTCCCCGATGTGGGAGAGCGGCTTCTTGCGGGTGATTTGCGCCCCGAGCCCCCGCCCCGGTCCGGCGGCCGCCAGGGCCTGGATCGCCTTCCCCGGCGGTGCGATGTGGCAGGCGGTGCAACTCTGCCGGGTGTGGCAGGTCGCACACCGCTCGCCGTTGCGGCCGGTCGAGGCGCCATGCCCCTGGAGGAACTCGGGATTCCGGTGATTGCGGGGAGCCACCAGCTTCGTCTCCAGGACCAGCGAGCGCGGATCGGGGTCAAGCGCCTGGATCGTCGGCGTCTCGGGCGCGTTGACGTGACAGTTGGCGCAGAAGTCCCGGGCGTGGCAGGTCGCGCAACTCGCCGCCACCGCCCGTTGTCCGACACTCCGCGCCATCGTCCCGTGGCCCGATGGACCGATCGCCATGAAGCCGGGAACGCGGTGCGCCGCCGGCGCCGGGAACGCCTTGATCCGTTCCCGGGACAGGCTTTCGACCTGCGCCAGCGGCACGTGACACGTGGCGCAGGCCGTGTCCGCCACCGCAAAGTGATCCGGCCCGGTCTTGTGACAGGAAAGGCACTGACCGATCACCGCGCGGCGCGTCTGCATCCAGCCGGCGCCGTCAGGCTGGTGACAGTTCGAACAGACCGGCGGATCGCCACGACCCCGGCCGGCCGCGGCCCGCGCCACCTCACGGTGCCGTCCGTGCCCAAATTTGAGGTTGCTCGCCCGCCCAACGGGCGGCGTCCACCGCACTACCGGTTTGATCGTGCCGTCGTGACACGCGGCGCAACTCGTCACCTCCGGGAACAGCGGAGCCCCCTCGCTGGCCGCGCCGACGTGGCAGGTCTCGCACCGGGGGAACATCGTTGCGTGTTTCGGGTGATCGAACCGGTCGGGGCCGGCCTGGGCTAGCGCCAACGACCCGCCGAGCAGCATCGGCCAGACCAGCGCCGCGACCCGCATGCTTCTCATGGCGCCCTCCGGGCCGGCGGGAGCCGGTCGGCGTTGGAGCCAAAGGACATCACCACGCGCGTGCTCACCCGGACCTGATTGAGGTCGAAACCAGCCGCATCGGGCCGCCGCCGCTTGTCCCCATACCAGCCGGCGTCCGAGACCAGACGGAGACGGTCCGAGACCCGGACGTTCGCGGAACCCGAGACCCAGCTCACCTTCGCGTCGCTGAAACGAAACTCGAGCGGCCGGTCCAGCGAACCGCCATGGGCCGCCAGCGACAGCCGCTCTGACGGCCGAAACGTGACCCCGCCATCCAGCGACCGGGAACTCGCCCCGGGGCCGAACTCGACCCGGTAGCCGCCCTCGAGGGTCCATTGGGGATCCACGGTCGCCACGGCGGTAAGCCCGCCCCGCCAACCCCGGTCCTCGAACCGCGTGACCAGCGGCGAGGATACCTCTGCGTTGTCGAACCAGTAGCGTTCGGCCTGGCCGCGAATCCACAGCCCCGTCACCGGTTCGAACCCGCCGCTCCCGCGCACCGAGCGGTACGGCACCGGACTGAACGCGCCCCAGATGGTCCATAGGTCGAAGAACGGCCGATACCTCTTCCCCTCGGCGCTGAGGTAGAATTTTTGCCCGATGTAGTTGATGCTCGCCTCGGCCGATCCCCACCAGCCCGCGGCCAGGTCATACTCCGCGCCCCCCGAAACCCTGAGTCTCGGAGCCACATGCACATCGGCTGTGGCGGCTGCCCGCTCGGATACGAAATAATGGACTGACGGATCGACTTCGCGGCGATATTCGCCTCGGAGGTCCACCCAGCGGTGCCGGAACGCCAGGTCCGCACCCGCCACCAACTGGCGATCGCGCGGCTGGAAATCGTCGAGCGGGTTGAGAGCCGGACTCGTGACTGGAAGGGCTGTGGCACGCCCCAGGCCCCAGCCGCCATATGCGGTGACGTCCAGTCCAGTCCGTCCGAGCTTGACGGCGGCCAGTCCGCCGTCGAACCCCTGGTAGCCGAGGCGGCCTGTCACGATCTGCCGGCCGGCCCGGGCCAGCACCCGAGGCACGGCGTACTCCGCGTAGCCCTCCATCAACAGCAGATGCGGCTCCGTGCCCGCCCATACCGAGTTCGCGGTGAGGTCGGTAATCGCCCGGCCCGAGGCCCGGATCGTCAGCCCGGGGACTCCCAAACCCCAGAGCGTTAGATCGGCATGGGTCGACAGGGGCTGACCATGCTGCCGCGCGCCCGGCCGGAAGAAGTAGCAATAGTTCCCGCCACTGCAGTCCACCGCAAAGCCATCGGCTGTCGTCGGGCCCGCCCCTGACGTGTTTACCACCGACGCCGCCGGTACGCTGTCGATGTCCACACCTCGAAAGCTTACCGACTCGTACCGGGTATCGAGCCGGAGCCGGTACCCCTGCGCTCCGAGCGGAGCCGCCGCCATCGCAGTCAATCCGAGACCCAGGAGGAGCCGCCTCATCGGTTCGGCTCCCTCGGCGTCACCAGGTGCGCTCGGTACGCGCCCGGGCTCGCCTGGAAGTGACAGACCGTGCACTCCTTGGCGGCGTAATGATGGTCCTGGACCGAGTGGCAGGTCAGGCAGAAGGAACGGCCTGGAATCAGCTGCGCCACGGTCTGTTCACGATGACAGGCATCGCACTGCAGGTGCGTGTTCACCGGCTTGGCATGGGCCGGCTTGAGATCCTGCCCGGTGTGGCAGGCGGAGCAGTTCGCCCCGCCCTTGTGATGATCCTCGTGGCACGACTGGCAGGTCCCGGTAGCCGAGTCCGGCATCATCGTGATCGGCTCAGCGTGACACGTGACGCAGGCGACCGCCGTGTGGGCCGGGTGAGCGAACGGAACCGAGCGGGTTCTCGGCGCCCGCTTCGGCACGGTCACCGTCAGCGCCGCCCGAATCGCCTTGACCAGGCCCGCCGGCTGATGGCAGGTCGCGCAATCGGTCGTCTTCGGCGCCTGGTGGTGGCAAATGAGACAGCCACGTGGCTTCTCGAAGGTGAGGCGCCCGTGACCGACGTTCGATGTGTGGCAGGTGAGGCAGGCGAGTTTCTTGTGTCTGGGGTGCGGGAAGGAATCGGCGACCGGAGCCGCGGAACGGAGGACGGGGCGTGGAGGGGGCGTCGGCCATCCCCAGCCCAGAAACCCGTACCCGGCCGGCACCGGGCCTTCCGTCGATCGGCCGTCCATGGCCGTGCGCTTGGCCTTGAGCGTGTCGAACGGAAGCGGCGGTGCCAGCCTCCGGCCGGCTGCGCTCGACGCCGCCTTCCGGACCCGCTCGTGACAACTCTGACAGTCGCTTGGATCCACCTTGGCGGCGTGCGGCGCGTGACACACCTGGCACGACTCGCCGACTTCCTTGTGGGCCACGCCGACATGGAACGGGTTGTTCCGCCAGTTGTCGTGGCAGCCCGCGGTCGTGCAGCTCTTCGCCGCCTCCTTGGAGGTCACTTGCGTGTGCGGATTGTGACACATCCCGCAGGTCCCCTTGTGGGGGTCCCGATCGGGATCGAAGCCTTCGATCACCTTCCGCATTTCGTGGCACGACAGGCACTGCTTGTTGGTCGGCACCAGCGTTCCGCTGGCCGAGTCGCGCGTGGCAAGCCGAGGCACGTCCGCCGTGAACTGGTGGCAGGTCACGCAGTGGAGCGAGGTCTGCTGGGCCATCTTGCCGAGCCTGATCTGGACCTTCTCGTGACACCCCTGCTGCTGACAAGTCTTGGACACCGGCACGAACTTGTGGGTCTCGACGCCGTGACAGGTGACGCACTGCACCTTCTTGAGGGCCAGCGAGTCGGACTCGAGGTGAACCCGGTGGCCGGCCGTGGTGGCAATCCGCTGCCACTTCTCTTTCTGCCTGGGGTTGTTAATGTGGCACCCGGCGCAGATCGCCGACGGCACCTTGGCATGCTTCCCGATCTTCTCCGGCCGCTCCGCGACCCAGAGCACCAGCTGCCGCATGCTGGCGAAGATCGATTGCTGGTGGCAGGAGTGGCACTCGAGCGAGTCATGCTTGCCGGCCCGCGCCTGGAACAGTCCGAACGGCCTGGTCATCACATGACAGCCGGTGCAGAACCCGTTGTCATGCTGCATGTAGTTCCAGCTGGCGGCGCCGCCGCCGCCTGCGACCAGCACGAACGCGAACAGGCCCCCGGCCATGCCGAGCTGAACGCCTCGTTCCCGGGTCTTGATCCAGGTGACGATCCCATCCCGGTTCCGCCAGCCCCAGATCACCAGCCCGATGGCGACGGCGATGGCGAGAAAGAATCCGCCGATCTGAAGCGACTGGGGAACGTTGAAGAAGAATCGGACCACCGCGGAGATTCCGCCGGGCAACGGGCTGTGGATGGAATCAGGCCGAGCCGCGTCGACCGGATGGGTCAACGCGGCTCGGAGAGAGTCCTGTACCAGCGAGAGGATCACCTACTTACCGCCGCCCACCTTCGTCATCGAGGGCTTCGACATGAAGATGTTCGGCTGACGGAGCCGGGCCTCGGTGAGGCTCTTTTCCACCACCGCCTGCACGGCCGCGGGAGGCGCCGGCAGGAACGGGTAGACCGCCTTGAGTTCCTGGATGTTGCCGGCCAGCAGCGCCGTGCCGAGGAACGGATTGTGGACGCCCTTGGAACGATCGCCGTTCGAATACCGCTCGGCGAAAGTGGCCATGTTGAAGAAGGCGCCCATGGCCGCGGTGATCTTGTTCGCCTGCGCCGTCGTGGCCGGGAATTCGAGCGGGCGGTCCCGCTTGATGATGGCCAGGTAGCCGCCGTCGATCGGAGCCGGATCGAGCGCTTCGTTGTGGTTCAAGTCGGTCCAGATCTGATCCGCCAGGACCGCGATCGTCGACCGTCGCGACGAAAATGCGCTCGCCGCCACCGCTTCGGAATTATGGCAGCCCGCGTTGACGCAGCCCTTGAACGAACGAGTGGTCGTGCTGTAGACGCAATCCTGGTCGTCGGTCGGGCCCTTGGAATCGACACAGGGGATCGGCAGGAACCGGTGGCCGGTCGACTGGAAGACGAAGCTCCCCGTGGCCGGATCGGTGAAGGTGTACCGCTGAATGTGGCATCCGGCGCAGAGTCCGCCATTGGCGCTGCTCGCGTGGGTGCTCGCCATCGCGATGGTGTCGATCTGGACCGACTGCGGCCGGTAACCCGCGCTGCCCAGAAGAACGTCACCCTGCGGCGCGTGCGGTGTGAGCCTGGTGGTGCCCACCGCGAGGGTCGCTCGGCGGTCGTGGCACTTCATGCACAGATTGGCGGTCGGCTCCCGGGCCGTGATCGAGAAGCGGAGCTGCTTCGGGTTGTTCTTGGCGTGCGGGTCGTGACAGACCGTGCAGACCACTGGGAAGACGGCCGCCGAGTCCTTCTCAACGTAGTTCGTATTCAAGCCCCAGGCGGCGAGAGTCCCCTTGCCGTCGTGACAGGGAGCACAGGCGGCGGTGGCGGCCACCGGCGCGCCTCCCGACATGACGACCTGGGCGTGGCCACTCTTGGACCACTCTTCGGCGAACGGACTGTGCGGCCCCGTGTGACAGGCAGCGCAGCTGCCGTTGCCACCGGCCGCTGCCACGGCCGGAACTCCGGTCCCGGCCATCCCGACCCGGGCCAGCGGGAAGTTGCCACGATTGGGCGCCGTGACGTGATTCTTGCCCGGGCCGTGGCAGCTCTCACACTGCACATCGTGGTACGCGCTATCCTGCACCACATCCCAGCCCCGCTTCGGACTCGCCAGGCCGTTGCCGTTGGTCGAAACGGTGTGGCAGCTGAAACAGAACGGCTGAGCGGTGCCGGCCGGCAGGTCCGTCAGCGTCTTGTAGGCGCCCGCGTGCCGAGTCTGGGCCCAGGTGGTCTGTTGGCCCGCATGGCAATTGCCGCAAGTCGTCTGCTTGGTGCTGACCGTGTAGTACCCCAGGAACCCGGCGGCGGCATCCGGCGGCGGGTTGAAGGGGTCACGATCCTTGTAGACGATTTTCTCGGTGGTACAGGCGCTCACCAAGACGAGCGCCCCGACCAGCCCAGCGACGGTTTTCGCGACTTTGGTGCCTGTCATATGTCACCTCGGGTCATCGGTCCTGCGGTAGTTCTACGGTACATCCGCCGACTCGTTGGACAAGATGAGAACCTGTAAGACTTGCGGCAAGACGGTTTTGGCAAATACCAAGACATTTTCATGAATTGTTTAGGCAAACACTGGAAGTCGGGCCTCCTCCCTTCTGCCGTCCGGGTGATCGCCCCTTTAGAATTGGGACCATTATGACCCAGAAGACCAAGACCTGCGGGGCCTGCGGCGCCGCCATTGCGGGCCGATTCTGCAGTGAATGCGGGGCCGCCGGCGGCGAGGCCAAGTGCCGTGGCTGCGGCATGCCGATGCCTGTCGGAGCGCGGTTCTGCCCGGCCTGCGGACTGGCGCCGGGGGTGACCACGCCGACCGCGCCGCCGCGGCGCAATCTCGTGCCCTACGTCCTGGGCGGCGTGGCCTTCCTGGCCATTCTCGCCGCCCTCTTCATTCGGGAACGGACTGGACCGGCAACGGACGTAACCGGCCCGGCACCGACCGCGCCGTTCGCCACCGGCGCCCCCGCCGGCTCGCCGCCCGACCTGAGCCAGATGTCCCCCCGGGAGCGGTTTGACCGTCTCTATAACCGCGTCATGCAGGCGGCCGAAGGCGGCGATAGCGCGACCGTGACGCAATTCACACCAATGGCCCTCGAGGCGTACAGGATGCTCGGCCAGGCCGACGCCGACGCCCGTTACCATGCCGCCATGCTGAATGTCCAGGTCGGCGACGCCATCGCCGCCGCGGCCCTGGCCGACAGCATTCTGGCTACGAACCCAAAGCACCTGCTTGGTCTTGTCATTCAGGGCAACCTGGCGATGTTGCGAGACGACGCGGCCGGCCTCGCCGCCGCCCGGAAGGCTTTTCTCGCCGCCTATGACATGGAAGAGAAGGCCGCCCGGAGTGAGTACCAGGATCACCAGCAGATCCTCGACCGGTTCCGCACTGAAGCGGGCCCGGGCGGGAAAGGAACCACCCGATGACCCTGCTAGGGCAATTCGCACTCTGGGCCGCGCTCTTCCTTGGCCTCTACGCCGCGGTGCTGGCGTTCGTGCCGGCGCTCCGGAACCGGCCCGATACCCAGGTGGTGGTGGAGCGAACCACCTACGCGATCGCCCTGGCCCTCTGGGTGGCGGCGGTCTCGCTCTGGAAAGCCATCTTCAACCACGACTTCAACGTGGAGTACGTAGCCTCCTATACGTCACGGAATCTGCCGACGTACTACCTCTTTTCGGCCTTCTGGGCCGGCCAGAAGGGGTCGCTCCTGTTCTGGGCCGTCGTCCTGTCGACGTTCGGCGCCGTGGCCCAGGCAGCGACCAGCCGTCGCTATCGCCCGCTGTTGTCGGTCGTCGGTGGCGTCACCAGCACGGTGGTCGCCTTCTTCCTGTCGGTCATGCTGCTCTCGGGATCCGGCAATCCGTTCGGCCGGCTGGCGTTCGTCCCGCCCGATGGCAACGGGTTGAACCCGCAGCTCCAGAACCCCGGCATGGTCATCCACCCGCCGATGCTCTACCTGGGCTACATCAGCATCACGATCCCGTTCGCCTTCGCGATCGCCGCCCTCCTCACCCGCCGGCTCGATGTCGGCTGGATCGTGGCCATCCGCCGCTGGACCCTGCTGTCCTGGCTCTTCCTGTCAGTCGGGATCACCCTCGGCATGTGGTGGGCCTACGTGGAGCTCGGCTGGGGCGGCTACTGGGCCTGGGATCCGGTGGAGAACGCCAGCCTGCTGCCCTGGCTCACCATGAGCGCCTTCCTCCACTCGGTGATGATCCAGGAGAAACGCGGGATGCTCAAGCGCTGGAACCTGGGGCTCATCATCGCCTCGTTCCTGCTCAGCATCTTCGGCACGTTCATCACCCGTTCCGGCGTGATCGCCAGCGTCCACAGCTTCACCCAGTCCAACATTGGCTACTTCTTCGTCGGCTTCCTGGCCCTGGCCGGGGCGGTGAGCTTCGCCCTCCTCTACCTGCGGTGGCCTGAGCTCGAGCCCGAAGGCCAACTCGACTCGCTCGCCAGCCGCGAAGCGGCCTTCCTCTTCAACAACCTGATTCTGGTCGGGATTGCGTTCAGCGTCCTCTGGGGCACCCTCTTTCCGATCCTCTCCGAGGCCGTGCGGGACACCAAGATCACCGTCGGGCCGCCGTTCTTCAATCGAGTCAACGTGCCCCTGGGCCTGGCCCTGCTGGCCCTCACCGGGATCGGACCGCTGATCGCGTGGCGGCAGACCTCGGCCGCCAATCTCCGCCGCCAGTTCACCGCCCCGCTGACGACCGGCCTGATCACCGCCGCGATTCTCCTGGCCGCCGGCATGCGTGATTTCTACGCCACCATGGCGCTGGCCCTCGGCGGATTCGTCCTCGGCACCGTCGTTCAGGAGTTCGTCCGTGGGACCCGGGCCCGCCAGCGGATGCATGGCGAGAACATGCTGAGCGCGTTCTACCGGCTGATCGCGCGGAACCGGCGCCGGTACGGCGGCTACCTCGTCCATACCGCCATCATCACCTACTTCGTCGGGTTCGCCGGCATGGCCTTCAGCGTCAGCAAGGAGACTACACTCCGGGTCGGCGAGAAGGTTCAGGTCAAGAGCCCCTACGGACATACCTATACGCTGACCCACCTCGGGATCTCGCAGTACGATGCGCTCAATCGCCGGGTCACCGCGGCGAGTCTCGAGGTCGAGCGCGACGGGAAGAAGGTCGGCGTGCTCAAATCGGAAAAACGCCAGCACGTCGACAGCTTTGGGAACCCGACCTTCCAGCCCTCGACCGAGGTCGGCATCATGAGCGACCTCCGCGAGGATCTCTATCTGGTCTACGCCGGGTCGGTCGACGGCACCGAACGAAGCACCTTCCGCGTTACCATCAACCCCCTGGTGTGGTGGGTCTGGGCCGCCGGAGTGTTCCTCGTGATCGGCGGTTTGATCACGATGTGGCCGTCCGGATGGAGCCCGCCGATCGCCCAGCTCTCCGCCGCCGCACCCGCGGAGCGGACCGAGGTGCCCGCATGAACCGCCGGGCGTTCCTGTCGGTCACGGCGATGGCCACGGCGCCAGCGCTGCTCGCCCAGGATTCGTCCCGGACCCTGGACTCCGGGGCCCCCGGGGCGGCGGATCCGCTGCGGGACCCGGGCAGCATCGGCCAGCTCCGCGCGGTCACGACGCCGCTCGACAACGCCGAGGACATCAAGGCCATCGAGCGGCGATTGAAATGCACCTGCGGGTGCAATCTCGACATCTTCACCTGCCGGACGACGGACTTTACCTGTACCTACTCGCCGGCACTGCACAAGGAGATCGTCGATCTCTACACCAGCGGGAAGCGCGAGGAGGACATCGTCGCCGCGTTCGTCGCCAAATACGGCGAATCGATCCTCCTGGCACCCAAGGCGGCTGGCTTCAACCTGCTGGGTTATCTGTTGCCAAGCGCGCTCGTATTGGTGGCCGGTACGATCCTCGGTCTGGTCCTGCTCCGTCGTCACCGCGACCGGCTGCTCGCGGTCGTTCCCCAGGCGGGCACCGCACCGGCCCCCTCCGCCAGCCTCGACCTCTCGGCTGAGCAACAGGCCCAGCTCGAGCGAGCCATGGGAGAAATTGAACAATGATCGCGGAGCTGATTGCCGCGGCGGCCCTCGGCGGCCTGTTGCTGTGGATGGCATTGAGCGCGCTGGGTGGCGCCGATTCCGAAAGTGACGATCTCATCTTCGACCCGGTCGACGAGACCCCGCGCGGCCGGGCCCTGCTGGCAATCCGCGATCTGGAATTCGACCGGGAGACCGGCAAGATCGGCGAGGCGGACTTCCGGGCGATCAAGGCCCGGCTGAGCTGGGAGGCCGTTCGGATTCTCGATCGCGAAGTTCCCGACGCTCCCCCGAGTGGTGGCCCCGCTGTGCCGGAGGATCGGCACGGCGACTGCCCGGCCTGCGGCCCCCGCCCCGAGGCCGACGCCAGGTTCTGTTCCCGCTGCGGCGGCCGGCTGGCCCGGGCCGCCTAACGCCCGGCCGCCGGCCCCCGGCCGCCCAACCTCGCCATCCACTGCTTGAACGTCGACACCGGCTGGATCGCCGGCGTCCCCGTCAGCAGCGCCAGCGCCTCGGCCAGCGCCGCGGCCGTCGGATACCTGGCGGCCGGCTCCTTGGCCAGGGCTCGTTGTACGACCCCCTCGAGCGCCGCCGGGACCCCGGGCCGGAGGGTCCCGAGAAACGGCGGCGGGGCGACCAGATGCATCTGCATCACCCGGGCTGCCGACGGTGCCACGAAAGGCGGCTGCCCCCCGACCATTTCAAACAGCAGACACCCGAGCCCATAGATATCGGTCCGCAGATCCAGCGCCTCACCGGTGATCTGCTCCGGACTCATGTACGCCGGGGTCCCCATCGGCATACCGGCGGCGGTGATCCGCGCCTGCCCCAGATCATGCAGCGCCCGAGCGATCCCGAAATCGGCGAGCAGCGGCTGGTCGCCGATCAACAGCACGTTCTCTGGCTTGAGATCGCGATGCACCAGGCCGAGACCGTGGGCGTGATGAAGGGCGAGCGCGAGTTGGCGAACCAGCTCGATCGCCGTCGCGACCGGCTGGACCTTGATCCAGGTGAGTCGCTCTCGAAGCGATTCTCCTTCAATCAGCGGCATGACGTACCAGACCAGCCCGTCGCCGGTGCCCGAGTCGATCAACGGCACGATGTTGGGATGATCAAGCCGGGCCGTGAACTGGATTTCCCGGAGAAACCGCTCCGCCGTCTGCGCGGTCGTGAGTTCAGGCTGGAGCAGCTTGACCGCCACCGGAACGCCGTCCGCCACCCGGATACCGCGGAACACTGTCGCCATCCCGCCCCGGCCAAGAGACCGCTCGATCCGGTACCGGCCACCGAGCGCCGCCTCGAGCCGTTGGAGCAGGGCCGCAGGATCAGCCATGGCGCACCTTCAGGCCCCGGTCCGACGATCGTGCGCCGCGTCGATCAGGACGTCGTGCGCGTGGCGGTGGCCGGAGGCCGGCGCCGGTCGCCGGTAACGGCCGTCCGGGCCGAGATCCCATGCCGCCGTTTCGTCCAGCAGGCAATCGAGCATCGCCCCGAGCCGCGACTGAAGGTCCGGCCGCCGTACCGGACAGATCACCTCGACCCGGCGCCGGAGATTGCGGGGCCGGAGATCCGCGGAGCCGATCAGGTAGTCGTCTGCCCCGCCGTTCCTGAAATGAAAGATCCGCTGGTGCTCGAGGAATCGGCCCAGCACACTTCGCACCCGGATCCGGTCGGACAGCCCCGGCACACCGGGGCGGAGCAGGCAGAGCCCCCGGACCACCAGATCAACCGACACGCCCTCCGCCGAGGCCTGGTAAAAGGCCCGGATCAGTTCCGGGTCTTCGAGCCCGTTGATCTGCATCCGGATCCCGGCCGGCCGGCCGGCCCGCGCATGCTCGATCTCCCGGGCGATCCGGCTCAGAAATCCCGGAATCGTCCCCAGGGGAGATACCAGGAGAAGCCTCGTTGACCCGCCCGGAGTGCCGGTCGACCCGGTGAGCTGGTTGAAGACATCGCCCAGATCCGCCGTGATCTCGGGATCGGCCGTGAAAAGGCCAAGGTCGGTATAGAAGCGGGCCGTCGCCGCGTTGTAGTTGCCGGTGGCCACGTGGGCGTACCGCCGGAGCCCGGTCGGCGTCTGCCGGAGTACCAGGGCGATCTTCGCGTGGATTTTGAGGCCGACCAACCCGTACACCACCTGGGCGCCGGCCTCTTCGAGTCGCTTCACCCACTTGGCATTGTGGGCTTCGTCGAACCGCGCCTTGAGCTCGACGAACAGAGACACCTCCTTGCCAGCCTCGGCAGCCCGCACCAGCGCGTCCACCACTGGTGACCGTTCGCCGGTCCGGTAGAGGGTCATCTTGATCGCGGCGACATCCGGATCGGCGGCGGCTTCATCGAGCAGCCGGACCACCGTCGCCGCAAAATCCTCGAACGGATGGTGTACCAACCGGTCTCCCTCGTCGATCAGACGGAACAGGGATTCAGCCCCGGCAAACGGGTCCACCGGTTGGAACGGCGAGTAGTTGTCCGTTTCGGGTAACCGGCCGGCGAGGTCCCGGAGACAGGCTAGATCGAGCCAACCGTCGACTTCATAGACGTCCCCGGGCGCAAGCGTCACCGGCGAGCCGGTCCGTTCAAATCGAAGCTCGCGCAGCAGCATGTCCCGCAGCAACGACGGCATGTCCCGCTCAAGTTCGAGCCGGACTGCCGCACTGAGTGGACGGCGGCGAACCTCCTCCTCGATCGCCTGCAACAAGTCGCCGGCGTCTTCTTCGTGGACATCTAGTTCCGCGCCCCGGGTCACCCGGAACAACCAGGCCTCCTCAACCGGGCGCTCCGGATAGAATGCCTGGAGATTGGCGCGAACGACATCCTCGAGCAGGATCAGGTCCGTTCCACCCGGAACCGCCACGAACCGCGACAGGCGGGCAGGGATCGCGAGGTAGGCGAAATGCACCGGCCCGGTGTGTACGTCTCGAACCAGCACCGCAAAGGCGAGCGCGCCGTGCGGAATGATCGGGAACGGATGCCCGGGCGACTGCGACACGGCGCGGGGGGTGAGCAGGGGGAAGAGCTCGCGCTGAAAATGGCGGACCAGGTCCGACCGCGTCACCGGATCGAGCTCGCCCCAGGATCGAAACCGGATCCCGCGGCCCCGGACCGCCCCGACGCATTGGGCGGCGGCCCGGGCCTGTCGCTCGACCAGCCCGGGGGCCCGGGCCGCGATCATTTCGAGCTGTTCCGCCGGCGTGAGTCCGTCAAAACCGGCTTCGCCATGCTCGCCGGCCGCCGTCTTGAGCGCGCCGACCCGGACCGAGAAGAATTCATCGAAGTTGCTGGTCACGATGGCCAGATACCGAAGCCGCTCGGCCAGCGGCGCGGTCGGGTCCTCCGCCAGCTCCAGCACCCGCTCGTTGAAGGCGAGCTGGCTGAGCTCGACATTGAGAAACCGGTCCTGGTCCCGCTCGGCCGAGGCCCGCCGGGGCATTTCCGGAGGCCGGGGCCCCCCGCCGGACCGCGTCACCGGCGCCTCGATTTCGGCATCGAGGTCGCTCCGGGCCGCCAGGGCCAGCGCGCCTAACGTTTCCGCCGACCGGAACGCCGGCGTCCCGACCTGCTCCAGGGCGCTCCGAAGCGACAGCCAGCTCACGTCCCCGCGCCCCGCCTGGTCCCGGGTCCGGATCTTCCGCGCCACCCAGACCTCGAGGAGCGGCCATTCGCCGAACCCGGCCGTCTGGCCCAGCTGTTTCAGCTCACCGACGGTCGACCCGAACAACTGGGCCAGGAGGTGCCGGCACGCCTCCTCTCCGCTGCCCTGTTCGGCCGGAAGCTGAAGACCGTCGCCGTCCGACACGAAAGCGACCGAGTCGCCATCGAATGCGAACAGCACGATGCCCCGCTGGCTCGACACCTGGCGAGCAGTTGCCTCGGCCGCCAGCTCGCGGAGCAGGCCGAGGGCCCGCTCCGCTGGCGGCGCCACCAGCGGCACGAGCCCGTGGTTCCGTTCCAGCGCGGCAGCAATGTCGTTGAGGTGGGGACCACCCGGGCCCAGCCGTCGGACCTGTGCCTCCTCGAAGGTCCGGACCAGGCCGCTCTGACGGACCGTGCAGATGTCGTAGAGGAAGGCAAACCGGGACGACCGACGCAGCCACCCCGCCCGCACCAGTCGGGTCCACCGCTCAGTCTCGAGTTCGATCCTGGGCCGGAGCAGCGAGGGATCGACCAGGCCACGGAGCCGCCGGGCCGGCTCACTGGTCCCTTCGAGCGCCCGCCGGGGATCGAGATCCTGAACGACGGCTTCCCAGCGCTCGGGAGGCCGGTCGGCGCCGCCGGCCAGCATCAGCGTCAACACCCGGGTGTCGTCGGCCCGGACTCGGAGGCGGCAACTGGCGCCGCGAATGCCTAACGTGTCGTCGGGCGTGTCCAGGAAAAGATCGCGGTGAAAGCTCCGCTCGGCCGCGACAGCCGTGAGGCCGAGCGGCAGCGGCAGGTCAATCAGGCGCCGGAGCGCCTCCGGCCCCTGGACGGCGCACCGGAACTGGGAGAGCGGCGCCACGTCCGATCAGCCGCCGTGAGTTGTGATCATGGACCGGAAATCTACGCCGAAAGGCCCGGGCCGCCGAGCCCCCGGTCTGGCGCAGAGGGGGATTCGGCCCGGTCCGGACGATCGGCCGGCCGGCATGAAGCCCCGGCGCCGATCGTGACACCGGCCGACCCAAAGGTGAACCCTGCCTGAATCCCCGGGATCCGGCCAGATTCCAGCCACCGGCGTCAGGGGCCGTGCGTTTTCCCCGTGTCCTCTGCGCAGACCTTCGACCACAGCCGCCACGGAGTATTCGTGATTGCCAGCCTGATCGCCCTGACAATGGCCTCAACTCCCGTGGCGCCCGACCCGCTGTCGCAGGACTCGACCGCCGCGATCGTCATGCCCGCCCCGCGGCGAATGGATGGCAGTCTCGACCTGACCCGGATCTTCGAACGCGCTCCGTCCGCCGACGACACGCTCCGAAACCGGCGCAAGACCCGGGCATTCGAATACAGTGACGGCTATCACAAACGCCTGGCCGTCCACCGGGCCTTGAGCTGGGCGATGATCCCCCTGTTCGTGGGATCGTTCGTCACCGGCGACCGCCTGCTCAAGGACGGCGCCAGCGCTCCCACCTGGGCCAGAAAGCTCCACAGCCCGTTCGCGACCGCGACTGCAGTGGTCTTCACCGTGAACACCGTGACCGGTATCCTGAACTTGATCGAAAGCAACAAGGATCCCAATGGCCGGACCAAGCGATGGATTCACTCCGTTGCCATGATGGCGGCGGATGCCGGCTTTACCTACGCGGGCACCAAGCTTGCAGCCGATGCCAGACAGGACCTGACCCTGCGGAATCGCCACCGAAACATCGCCCTGGCGTCCATGGGAGTTTCCGTGGCAAGCTGGGCCTCGATGCTCCTCTTGAAGTGAGTCGAACCAATGTCTGAACACCAATCGTGCAGCGGAGGGTGCGAACCTGGCGGCGATCGCCGGGAGTTCCTGCGCCGCGTCACGCTCCTCGCCGGCGCCGCGTGGGTCGGTCTCGGCCTGACGCCGCGCCAGGCCGTTGCGATGCCCCTGGCCCGGATCTGGGGTGCCCGGACCGATGGGAAGGATGTGACCTATCCCGTGCCCGCGACCGACGGAGCCCACATCGACACGGACAACCAGGTCATCCTGGTCCGCCACCAGGGATCGCTGTATGCCTTCGCCCTGTCGTGCCCGCACCAGAACACGGCCCTGCGGTGGCTCGAGGAGGAAAAGAAATTCCAGTGCCCCAAGCACAAGTCGCGCTACGACGCGGACGGCACCTTCATTACCGGGCGGGCGACCAGGAACATGGACCGCCTCCCGATCCGTCTTGAGGGCAAGAACGTTGTGGTTGACGCGGATCATGTGTTCGAGAGCGACAAGGACGGTGCGGCGTGGGCCAAGGCCTCGGTCAAGCTCCCGTGAGCCAGGGAGACCCCATGTGTGATGGCAACTGCAAACCTGAAGAGGCGGATGCTGGCCGCCGGGAGTTCTTGACCCGGGCCAGCCTCGCCGCCGTCAGCGGCCTTCTACTCAACTCCTGCGGCGCCCTGGTCAACCTCTTCACGCCGGGCACTGCCCAGATCTCGGGCGGGCCGCTCACCATCAACGTGGCGGACTACCCTGCCCTCGCCACGGTCGGCGGCACCGCCCTGCTCAGGAACGTCCCGGCCCCGATGGCGGCGGTCCGGACCTCTACCGCCAGTTTTCTGGTGTTTTCCCGGACCTGCCCCCACCAGGGGACGACCATCGGGCTGAGCGGCAGCGGGTTCCGGTGCCCCAACCATGGGGCCCAGTTCGACAGCACCGGAAAAAACACCGGCGGCTTCCGGACCGGTCCGTTGGGCCGCTACACCACCGCCTACGACCCCGCGACCGACACCCTCACCATCAGCTGATCGACGTTCGCCCTTGGCCCCGTGCCGGACCCGACGGGCGGGGCCAACGTTTTTCCGTGGCGCCGCGTACTATTCCCGTCTGCCTAACTTCGAGGAGCAACGATGAAGATCCAGTTTGCCTCGCTCGCCCTGCTTGCCCTGGTGGCCGCCCCCGCCACCGCCCAGAAACCCGACTTTTCCGGAACCTGGAAGATCAACACCGAGAAGAGCGATCCCATGGGCCCTCCCGGCGGCATGGGTGGCGGCAATCAGCAACCTCCGGCCGACGCGGGCGGCAACCGGCCCCCGGGCGGCGGCATGGGCGGCATGCGGGTCACCGAAATGTTCATTACCCAGTTCGAGAGCAAGCTCGTGATCGAGCAGAAGATGGGCGATCAGTCCCGGATGCTCACCTACTACCTCGATGGCCGCGAGAGCAAGAACCCCGGAATGCGGGGCAACGAAATGACGACCAAGTCCACCTGGGCGGATAACGCGATCGTCACGGAAGGGGAAAACACCTTCAAGGGCCCGATGGGCGAGATGACCATCAAATCCAGGGAGACCAGGACGCTGAGTGAGGACGGCAAGACGATGACGACCATCTCGGTGATCAACACGCCGCGGGGCGAGATGACTCGCAAGATGGTCTACGACAAGACCTGAAATGCCGGGAGGGAGGTCCCGCCGGGGCCTCCCTCCCGAAGAGCCAGCGGTCGGGATTGAACCGACGACCGCTCGATTACGAATCGAGTGCTCTACCGCTGAGCTACGCTGGCTGAACGACCCCCAAACTACATACCCTCAGCCCACTTAGCCACTGTTTCCAGGCCCGAAAGCCTCGGAAGTCCGACCGCGACAAGCTCTTTGGTCCGCCGCTACGGGCGAGCCAGGCCGGCTCTGGCCTCATCGGCACGCCGTGAGGTCATGACATCCAGTTCGGTTCGCAGCTCGGCCAGAAGTGGATGCATGTCCGTGTACTTGCGACCGTACCCAAGATTGAAGTCGTAGTCGAATGTGGCCGGGTTCGCGCCCTGGTTGTGCTGAAGGATCGTCTCCATTTTGTCCAGCGCCTTGGCCAGCCGCGCCTCCGGCGTTACGGCCTCTTCGTATTCGTTCCATCGGGCCAGGAACTCCGTCCGGAGCGGCTCCGGCAATGGAGCGAGAAACTGAACGAGGTCGGCGCGCTCCGCGGCGCTCTTGTCACCCCGACCGAGCTGTTCCGGCGCAGGAATGTCGCCGTGGACCGCCTCTCCGAGGTCATGCAGGATGCAGATGGTGAGAAGCCGCTCGAGGTCAGTTTCGGGAAATGAGGAGTGGAACACCAGCGCCATGAGACACAAGCGCCATGTGTGTCCAGCAACTGTGTCGCGGCGCCCGCTCGACGTCCAGCCGCTGCGTTCGGTGTCTTTGAGCCGTTCCGCGGCGGAGATAAACGCCAACAAGCGTGACATGTCTTCGCGTCCCATACGCCTCCGGCATCCCTGCCTAACAGATCGGTTCAGACGGCGCTCCGCCGGCAGCACGTCGTTCGGGAGCCGCTTGGCCGGGCGACTGCAGCGGGGACTCCCTGAAAAACATCGCCCGTCAGTGAAAGCTGACGGGCGACATTCGATTACGAACCGAGTGCTCTACCGCTGAACTCGCCGGCGAGCCTCACCACCAATGCCCTGGCGCGGACTCGAACCGCGATGCCTTTCGGCACTACCCCCTCAAGATAGCGTGTCTACCAATTTCACCACCAGGGCGAGGGCAACAGTATACCCTGCTTACAGTTATCGGTCAATCACCCGACCTAGAGCACGAACATCCCTACCCCGGCGACGGCCATCAGCACCGTGGTCACCAGGACGGCCCACCAACTCAGCGAGGAACTCGGCTGACCGACCATCAGGCGCCGGTCCCGCGCCACCACGAGAACGCCAACCAGGAGAAACGGCGCCAGCAGTCCGTTCAGCACGGCCGACCAGTAGAGCGTGCGGACCGGCTGCAGGTTGAGGAAGTCCATCCCGACGCCGGCCGCCGTCGAAACAATGACGACACCATAAAACGCCGGAGCATCGCGCAGGTGATGATCCAGTCCCTCTTTCCAGCCGAACATCTCGGCCAGCGCATAGGCCGCCGAGCCGGTCAGGGTCGGAATCGCCAGCAACCCCACACCCAGAATGCCGACGGAATACAGCACCGCGGCCATGTTGCCGGCAATCGGCCGAAGGGCGTCGGCCGCTTGCCGGGTCGTACCAATGTGGGTCGCCCCGTGGGCATTCAGGGTAAGGGCACAGGTCAAGATCACGAAGAACATGACCAGGTTTGAAAAGAACGTCCCCACACCGACATCGAATTTACGCTTCAGAATGTCGCGAGGCGTGGCGCCCTGTCGCTCCTCGACGGTCTGCTTGCCGGCGGAACGCTCCTCCTCCACCTCCTGCGACGCCTGCCAGAAGAACAGGTACGGACTGATCGTGGTCCCCAGAATCGCCACCAGCGTCGCCCAGGCCTCGCGGCTCTTCGGCATGGCCGGCACCAAAGCGGCCAGGGCCACTCGATGCCAGTCAGGCCGCAGCTGGATCCCGGCGACCACGTAGGCGAACAGGACGACCGCGAGCCACTTGAGCACGCTCGCGATCTGGTGGTAGCGGAAATGGACCGTGGCCCACGCGATCCCGGCCCCGAACGCGATCACCCAGAGGTGAGAATTGATCGAGGAGAACGTCTCCGCCGCGTCCGCCATGGCCGCGAGATCGGCGCCGACGTTGATCGTGTTCGCGACGAACAGCATGCCCACGAACGCGATCAGAAGGGGGCGCGGAAACCGTTCCCGGAGATTCCCGATCAGGCCGCGCCCGGTCACCATGCCGACCCGGGCACACATGTTCTGAACCGCGGCCATCAGCGGCCAGGTGAGACAGGCGGTCCAGAGCAGACCCAACCCGAATTGGGCCCCCGCGATCGAGTAGGTCGCGATCCCCGACGGATCGTCGTCCGCCGCCCCCGCGACCACACCGGGGCCGAGCGCACCTGCCAGTTCCCGCGGGCGAAGCGGTGCTTCGGGTTCAGCCACCATGAATCCTGGGAGCGAATGCGAACAGACGACCAACGGGAGCAGAAAAATAGCGAACCAGGCTGAGCCGTGACAACGGTCCCCGTTCCCCGACGCGACCCGGCGGACCCCCGGGGGCGCTCCGCCTTTCTGGACACCGACGGCCGGATCTATGACCAGACCGGAGGGCGCTGCCACTGACCCGACCAAGGGACCGGAGTGCACCCGGCCCAAACGCTCAACGACGCGGCGCCATCATCCGTACACCGATTGTCGCTCCAGATTGGGGCGACGCCAGCTCAACCCACCATCGATGGACTGCCCATGACTTGGCCTCGGCTCAGGTTCGGCGCGCTCGTTCTCGCCCTCGGGACGGCTTTGACGACCCGCGCCCCCGCGCAGCTCGCTCAGAAGCTCGACTCCACGACCCTCGCCGCCTTCCGCTGGCGGTCGATCGGCCCAGCCAACATGGGCGGCCGGATTACCGATGTTCGCGGCCTGCCGAGTCCGTCACGCACGTTCTTCGTCCAGACCGCCGCCGGCGGGATCTTCAAGACGACCAACGCCGGGACCAGCTTCCGGGCCGTATTCCAGAACGAACGCTGCATCGCGGGCGGGAACATGGCCATCGCCCCGAGCGACAGCATGATCGTGTACGTCGGCACGGGCGAGCCGAACTCCCGAAATACCATCTCGCCCGGTTGCGGCATGTACAAGTCGACCGACGGAGGCCTGACCTACAAATTCACCGGGCTCCCGGAGAGCGGCGCCATTGGACGAGTCGTCGTGCATCCGACCAATCCCAACGTGGTCTGGGTCGCGGCTCTCGGACGCGCCTGGGGTCCGAACCCGGAACGCGGGCTGTTCAAGACAACCGACGGCGGGGCCACCTGGACTAACGTCAAAGCCATCAGCGACAAGGCCGGTTTCATCGACGTCGCGATCGACCCCGCCAACCCTGAGGTGCTGTTCGCGTCGAGCTACGAGCGGGTCCGCGGTCCCTATTTCCTGCAGAGCGGCGGCCTCGGCAGCGCCCTCTGGAAGACGACCGATGGTGGAACCACCTGGACGGAAGTCAAAGGGGGCGGTTTCCCCGAGACGATCAAGGGCCGAATCGGCATCGCGATCGCGCCCAGCAACGCCAAGGTCATCTACACCCTGGTCGAAGCGGACACCCTGCCCAATGTGAAGCCGGAGAAGGGCAAGCCCGCCCAGACCAGCCCCTCCGGCCTGTACCGGTCGACTGATGGCGGCGCGACCTGGGCCAGGATGGCCGGCACCAACGTCCGGCCGTTCTACTACTCCCAGGTCCGGGTCGACATCAAGAACCCGGATCGCGTCTACTGGTCCTCAACGCCGGTCAATTTCTCCGACGACGGCGGAAAGACGGTCCGCTCGGCGACCCAGGGTATTCACGTTGATCATCACGCGATGTGGATGGACCCGGCCGACGCTAACCACTTCATCACCGGTAACGACGGCGGCATTGCCCAGACCTGGGACAGGGGCGGCAACTACGACTTCATCAACACCCTCGCGATCGGCCAGCCCTACATCGTGAGCTACGACATGGCCGTGCCGTATAACGTGTGTGCCGGCTTCCAGGACAATGGCTCCTGGTGCGGTCCGAGCCGGCGAAAAAGCGGCCCGGTCACCAACGCGATGTGGAGCACCTACAACGGCGGCGATGGCTTCTACACCGCCCAGGACCCGACCGATCCGAATCTGGTCTACGGCGAGTCGCAGGGCGGCAACATCGGGCGCTTCAACTGGAATACCGGTGAGCGCACTGCCTTGCAGAAACCCAACTGGCGACGGGCGGCCACCGCCTGGGACGACTCCGCCCTCGTGGTCCGGCCTGACACCGGCGCGCCGGTCACCTCCGCCCAGAAGAGACGGCTGACCGAACTGGCGACGGCCCGGG
>JANXXJ010000230.1 GCA_025350665.1 Gemmatimonadota bacterium
CGTCCGGTGGCAGTGCCAGCCGTTTCTTCGCAAGGCGCGCGGCGCGCCGGGCCCCGGTTCCCATCGGTGGTCTCCTTGTCATCGGTAGCTCTGGTAGATCTCATACTCGTTGCGGTCCGACTCGACGATGCGCTGGGCCTCACCAACATCGGTCACCAGCTGGTACTTCACCTTCCCGATCTGCAGGACCCGGCCCCGAAACGGGGCGAGTGTCGAGGCCTCCCCCGTACGCGCGAAGGCGCGAAGCGCGTTCGCGTGCTCGGCGATGAGCGAGGCTTGGCGCGAGTCGGTGAGGTCGAGCACCCGATCGCCAGTCGTCGTGTGCACGAGGAGGCGGCGCAGGTGCTTGTCCACCAGGCGGACGCGGGGGCGACCGCGCCCATCGGGGCGGAAGACCGACCCGAGGTACCGTTTCACCGTGTCCGGATCCGTGCCGTTCTCGCGGGTGGCACGGCTCAGGGACCAACGCTTCGTGCGCATGTCGGCGACCACATTGAGCGCGCGCCGATAGCTCTCCCGCTGCTCGTCCGTCAACCCTTCGTACTGCTGGGTGGTGAACACGCGAATCGGTTGCTCCCGCATCGCGCGCGTCGACCGATGACCCCGGAGCGTCGCCAGCGCTTGCCGGTAGGCGTATTCACTCGGAAAGCGTTGGCCCGCGAAGGCGCCGCGGCTCGGGGTGTACGAACGGCGGCGCGTCATCGTTCGGTCCCGGTTGGTGGGATCGCCGCCGCGCGGTAGACCCGCCGGTACCGCGTCCAATCCTCGTCATGCGGGTCCCCGAAGCGGACCGCGGCCACCGGGACGAGGGCCCCCGCCGGGGTCAACCAGGCGATGGGAAGGCCGATCGTTCGGGCCGCGACAATCTCCGTGTCGACCCCCTTGCCCAGCCATCCGTCTGCCTCGGTGAGAAAGACGAGGGCGGCACAGGCGCGCAGGACCTCCGCGAGGTGGGCGCGCCAGTCGTCGCGCGACGCAAACAGGTCCATCGCCGACCGGATCGGGTACGCGGGGACCAGGGTCGCGAGGCGCGACACGGCGGCCGTCCAGGGGCGGGTCCCGTGCATCGTCTTGGGCCCGGACAAGTAGAGGGGGGTACCCGGCGCGGCGGCCGGGACGGCAAAGGTGGACGACATGGCAACCTCCTTGGGGGTTCACGGTGCCCGATGGCACCACCAAGGTGGCTAGCGATCCCGCCGGGAACGAGTACATTTAGCGAGGCACATTAAACGGCGGCTATGGTTGGTTAAACAGACGTACGACCGCACGCGGACCAAACGCGGGCGGCCCCGCATTCACCGGGTCCCGACCCGCACAGGCCGGAAAGCCATGCCGGCCAAGCGGGCGTTCGCCATCCGCGCACGGCTCCACGAGTTCGTGAAGGGGGAGTACGGGACCCCGTACGAGTTGGTCGAGGCGGAGGGGGTCTCGCGCTCGACGGCAGCCGCCTGGTTTGGGAAGCACGCCGCGGTGCCGGATGTCTTGAGCCTGGAGCCGCTGATCCGCCGGGGGTTGAGCCTCGACTGGCTCTTCACGGGTGAGGGGTACCCTCGGCGCCTGCCGCGCGCGACCGACGCCGCGGCCGAGTTCGACGCGGTCGTACTGGCCCATCTGCCCGGTCCGGAGCCGACCACGCGGCGTCGCCACCGACTCGTCACCTCGCTGCTCCGGCAGTACGGTGGCGGTCCGGGCGGGATTGCGCGGTTCGCGCACGCCGCGATTCGGGGCCAGTTCGACGCGCTGATGGAAAGCCTTCGTGTCTACGACGAGTTCAGGCGGTGGGGTGATGCCGACGATCTCCGGGACGCCGCCGCCGAAGCAGCCGTTGGTAACTTGGTCGCGGTCGTTCGGGCGGCCGGCATTGGCGACCAGCTGCCAACCTTTGACGTGGATAAGCTGGCGGCCGACCGATGGCAACGATGGCGGAGCCGTCGCCGTCGTATCCGCGAGTTCTTCCTGGGTCGTCTGCCGAAGGATCCCCCCGACCCGGCGACCCGTGTGTTTCGTGAGTACCTCCTCGAAACGGCGGCGTTCGATGACGACGATCCCATCGTCCCGCCACCAACCGCTGTGCAGGGAGACGAAGGAGCCCCGAGTTGACCACCCCGTTCGAGGTCTCCGCCGGTGTCCTGGTCCTCCGCGGCTACGCGCTCAGCCTGCGGGTCGAGCGTGGTCATCTCGTGATCGAGGATGAATCGCTTGGACTGCACCGAAAGATCAGGATCAGCCGCATCGATCGGGAGGTCCGGCGGCTCATCGTGATCGGATCCTCCGGCGCGATCACGCTCGATGCCATCAAATGGCTCGACGGGGTCGGCCTCCCGCTGGTCCACCTCCATCCGGATGGCCGCGTGCTGATGGTGACGGCGCCCTCGGCCGCCCAACGCCCACCCGTTCGGCGCGCGCAGGCCTTGGCCGGTACCACCGCCCTCGGCCTGCAGCTCAGTCGGCGGTTGCTGACCGCGAAGGTGCAGGGCCAAGTCGATCTGTTGGAGCGCCTAGGGGCCACCCGCGAGATCCGGCAGGCCATGACGGTATCGCATCGCCAAGTCGAGCAGGCGGCGACCTTCGTGGACCTACGGCTGGCCGAGGCGGAGGGCGCAAGGGCGTACTGGCTGGCCTGGCGCGACGTGGCAGTGCGGATCGCCGCCGCCGATCGCCAGCGGTGCCCTCGCCATTGGTCGGTGTTTGGGAGCCGCCACTCGCCCCTGGGGAGTCGCGGCGCCAACCGCGCGGTCAATCCGGCGAACGCGCTGCTGAACTACAGCTACGCCGTGCTCGAAGGTGAAGCGCGGGTCGCCTGCCTCGCGGTCGGCCTCGACCCCATGCTGGGCCTCCTGCACACGGATCGGACCGCGCGCGGCGCGTTGGCCCTGGATCTGATGGAGCCGGTGCGTCCCGCTGTCGATCGCTTCGTGCTCGATTTCCTGACGAAGCGGGAGTTCACCCGGCGGGATCTGTACGAACTGCCGGATGGCCAGTGCCGCCTCTTGCCCTCGGTCACGGAGCCCTTAGCCGCGGCCGCGGGCCGCTGGGCCCGCTTGGTTCTCCCCGTGGCCCAATCCGTCGTCGCCGCCTTGCTCGACGGTGCCGAGCGAGCGCCGAAGCCGCAGCATCATGGCGAGACGCCCTACCGGCGACGTCGCCGCCTCCAAGTCCGGACCATGCGGGAGTTTGATGATCGTCCCGAGCCGGGGGTCGACCCACGGTACCGGGGGGCGGCCGTCCGTCGCCGCCAACGCACGATGGACGGGGTCTATCGCGCGAACGCCGCTTGGGCGCGGGAGGCCGAGCCGGCCATGTCCCGGGAGGCCTATCTCGTGGCGGTCGTCCCGGCGCTGCGCCAAGTCCCCCTGAAACGGCTCATGGAAGCGACCGGCCTCACCAACGCCTCCTGTAGCCAGCTCCGGCGGGGGCTCACGGTACCCCATCCCCGGCACTGGGGGACCCTGGCGGGCTTGGTCGGCGTGGTCCCGGGCCAGGGTCGCCGAACGCCCGCCAAAGGCCCGCGTGCGTCAGACTAGGGGCGTCGCACGCCAGGCTCGCCGAATCGCGTGGCCCTGTGCTCCGGCGGGGGACGGATGCCGGAGGCCAGCTTCGGAGGTCTTTGGGCGTCATCCGTGCGTCGTTCGATTGAATCTTGGCTGGAAGCATCCGGAAAGGCCCGGGGCTGCTCGTTGGCCGACGCCGCGCCCAGCCGTCGGCGGCCCGTCAACCGGGAGCCGCTGCATTCTATTGGTTCATGGCACTCAGAATCTCGCCCCAGGAATCTTCGAATCGACCACCACCACGGGACTGTCCGTCCAGGAACCGCACGCGGTTGGCGATCCCTCGTCCCGTGATCTCGCCAAATCGTTTACGGACGAGCCCGTCCGAATCGGGGTCGACCACCCAAAGCCGTCGGAGGCGCGTCGAACTCTGCCCGCCGAGGGCGAGGAGATATCGGAAGAAAGCGTCCGATTCGGGCAGTGAATAGCCGATGATGAACAGGTTTTCGGCTCGGCCCAACTGCGCGGCGGCTTCTCGCCAGACTGGCTGTAGCCTGGCGTGATGATGAGCTTTGTTCCACGTAGGCGGCAC
>JANXXJ010000288.1 GCA_025350665.1 Gemmatimonadota bacterium
TTCCAAACCTGGCTCAGCCGGGTGAGCGGGCAGGACGACATCGTGATCGGTTCGGCGATCGGTGGCCGGCCCCGGCCGGAAACGCACGATCTGGTCGGCTACTTCTCGGGCGCGCTTCCGCTCAGGAGCCGGTTCAAACCCACCGCCACGTTTGCCGACGTGGTCCGGGGCGTCCGGGACGCCGTCCTCGGCGCACTCGAGCACCAGGAGGTGCCGGTCGAGCGGCTCACCATGGAAATCGCCCGCGATCAGGCGATGGCCGGCCAGAGCCTGTTCCAGGTGGTGCTGACCATGGCCGACCCCACGCCAGCGTCGCTTTCGCTGGGTGACTGCCGGGTCGAGGCGGCCTCGGTTTCGCCGGCAGCAGCCAAGTTCGATCTGACCCTGTTTCCGAACGAACGGCCGAACGGCCTGAGTCTGCTCCTGTCCTACCGGAGTTCGCTGTTCGACGAGACGTCCGCCGCGGCCTTCCTCGAGCAAATCGAGGCGCTGCTGGGGGCGGCCGTCCGCTCACCGGGAACCCTGGTGGCCGCATTGCCGCTACTGCCGGGGCCCGCCGCTCGGACCCTGGCTCAGTGGAACGACACCGATCTCGATCTCGGGAGTGCCCTGGTCCCAGCCCTGATCCTGGCCCGGGCAGCGGAGTCACCGAAGGGGACGGCCGTGCGGGTCGGCGAGGCTGAACTCAGCTACGGCGACCTGGTGCAGCAGGCCACCCAGCTGGCGCACCTGCTCCGGCAGCAGGGCGTCACCAGCAACTCGGTCGTCGGCCTCTGCCTCGACCGCTCACCGGAGCTGGTGGTCGGACTGTTAGGCATCTGGTTCGCGGGCGCCGGTTATCTGCCCCTGCTGCCGGATCAGCCTTCGGCCCGGATCGCCCAGCTGCTCGAGGCGTCCGGCGCCCGGTGGACGGTGACGATGGCCGGGCACCGGACCCTGCTCCCGCCCGGAGCCCACACCATCGCGCTCGATGCCGACCGGGCCCGCCTGGCGGTGGCACCGCTGACGCCGCTGCCGGGGCCGCTGCCTGACCACGTGGCTTACGTTCTGTTTACGTCCGGCTCCACGGGGGCGCCGAAGGGCGTCGCGATCACCCACGCAAACCTGGCTCACTATACCGCCGCCATTGCGCACCGGATCGGACTTCCCCTGGACGGATCGGTTCGCTGGCGCTGCGCCAGTGTCTCGACGCTGGCAGCGGACCTCGGTCACACGGCGGTGTTCCCGGCGCTCGCCTCGGGCGGCACGCTCCACCTGGTGCCCGCCGAGACCGCCATGGACGCCACTCGATGGGCCGACTATCTCGCGGCCCACCCGGTGGACCTGCTCAAGATCACCCCGAGCCACCTTCGCGCCCTGACCGGCGACGCCATCGGTGACGCGCTCCGGGTTCGCCTCCCGGGCCGGTGGCTGGTGCTCGGTGGCGAGGCGTGCCCATGGTCCCTGATCGAGACGGTGCGGCAGTCGGGAACCTGCCGGATCCTCAATCACTACGGTCCGACCGAAACCACGGTCGGCGTCTGCACGTTCGAACCCGCGGCCGTCGACGTTACGCGCTGGCAGCCGGCATCCGTGCCGATCGGCCGGCCGCTTCCGAACGCGCGGGCGCGGGTGCTGGACCAGCACGGCCAGCCGGTGCCGGTCGGCGTCGTGGGCGAGTTGTACCTGGGCGGCCGAGGTGTGGCCCGCGGCTACCTCGGGCGCGACGACCTGACGGCGGAACGTTTTTCGACCGATGGCGACGGCGGGCGGTGGTACCGCACCGGCGACAAGGTCCGCCAGCTCCCGACCGGCGACCTCGAGTTTCTCGGACGCCTCGACGCCCAGATCAAGGTCCGCGGCCACCGGGTGGAGTTGGAAGAGGTCGAATCCGTTGCCGGCCAGTGCACCGGCGTGGAACAAGTCGCGATCGGCCTCATTGACGACCGCCTGATCGGCTTCCTGGTGGGCAAGGTGGCCCCGGCCGAGGTTACGGCCTTCCTCGCCGCCCGCCTGCCCGACTACATGGTGCCGCAGCACTGGGAACGTCTCGCCCGGCTCCCGATCACGCCCAACGGCAAAGTCGACCGCAAGGCGCTGGTTCCCGCCGCCGTCACCGCAACGGCGGCCGTCACGGCCGCACCGCCCCGGACCGAACTGGAGCGACAGCTCACCGGGCTGTGGGAAGAGGTGCTAAAAAAGAGCCCGATCGGGATCCGGGATGATTTCTTTCAGCTGGGCGGACACTCGCTGCTCGCCATCCGGTTACTGGGACGGATCGCCAAGGCCACGGGAGTGCGGCTGCCGTTGCGGGCCCTGTTCGACGCTCCCACCATCGAGCAGCTGGCCGACCGGCTCGAGCCGGCCAGCCCGACGGAGGTCCAGGTTCGCGCGGCCTACGCCGAGGTGCTCAAACGGCCGACCGTCGGCCGGCACGAGGATTTCTTTCAGCTCGGCGGCCATTCCCTGCTCGCGATCCGGTTGCTGGCTCGGTTGAGCAAGGCGACCGGGGTCCGCCTCGTCTTGCGGGCTCTCTTCGATCACGCCACGCCGGCCAAACTCGCCGCGGAAATCGACCGGACCCGAGGCCAGAGCGGCGCTACCGCGTCCGCCCGCCCAGAAGGCATTACCCGGCGAACCCGGGATGCGGTCAATGTCGCGCCCGCCGGCGCCTCCGATTCATCTTTACCTGAAGGACCGGCGTCATGACCCGAGCCGAATCGAAGGGGTCCGAGAAGGCGTTTGTCTTCCCGGCGTCATTCTCGCAGGAAGTCCTGTTTCTCATCGACCGCGCGGCCGAGGGCCAGAGTCTGTACAACATC
>JANXXJ010000306.1 GCA_025350665.1 Gemmatimonadota bacterium
CCGTAGTAGATCTGGGGCCGCGTGATCTTGAGCGACACAGTCGATACCGGTGGCAGGTCCTTCATGAACAGCACCGGCAGGCCCTCGCTCGTCACCTGGTTCACCGGACTCATGGTGAGGCCCATGCCGTGGGTGAACGTCAGGTGCTCGTTGATGAACGTCCGGGTCGGCAGTGACGCCGGATTGAGCTCCCGCGGCGACAGCAGGACCTGGCGGTATTTCCCGTCGATCTGATAGCGATCATCGTCCACGGAGACAAAATCGTAGTACGTGCGGATTTCCTGCAGCGCGCCGAAGGTCTGCAGCAGCGGCTCGCGGTCCCAGAGCCGGACATTCTCGATCGTCGGGCCGTTGTTCCGGATGTCGTTCAGCGTGAGCGCGGCTTCGCCCGGGAGGTCCTTGACCTCCACGCTGTCGATGTTCCACGCGGCGCGGGTCGCGGCGATGTGGTTGACCAGGTAGGGCCGTTCACGAGTGAGCTCGGTCGGCGCCACCACCAGGGTCTGGAAGATCCCCGGAATGACGCCGCGCCCCAGAATCGCTACCAGGAAATAGGCGGCGGCCGAAAGGAGTGTGTACCACGCCAGTTTCTGCCGGATCGCGCCGATCACCACGGCGATCGCCGCGATCAGCGCCACCAGCGCCGTGAGCTTGGCCGCCGGGAGCCCGGCATGAATATCGGTGTAGCTGGCGCCGACCAGCGGGCCGGTGGTCGAGAACAGGAGCCCGGGAATCTCCACGAACCAGATCCGAAGCGCCGTGAGCAGAAAGAGCTCGGCCACCTTGACACCCAGATGGACCGCGGCCGAGGGCTCGACACCCAGCCGGCGGGGCCGCAGCACGATGTCGCCCCGGAGCCAGTAAACCGCGGCCAGCAGCAACCCCGTGAAGGTGACCAGGGCCAGCAGGGCGCCCAGCAAGGTCGAGATCGCGGGCAGGAGGAACACGTAGTAGCCAACGTCCCGCCCGAACACCGGATCGGTCAGGCCGAAGGGGGTCCGATGGATCGCCCGGAGAATCACGTCCCAGGATCCGGTCGCCCCGAGCCCGAACAGCGCGCCAAGGACGATTGCCGCCGGCAGGCTTGCTCGGCGGAGGAAGCCGGTCAGATCGATGCCGGCCGAGTTGGGAGCCAGGCGAAAGACGGCCGGATTGGGGACCACGCCGCGCTGAGCCACGCGCAGATTGACATAGAGGGCCGTCGCGGCGACTCCGCCCACGCCCAGGAAGACCCAGAGCCGGGTGGAGATCTCCTTGGTGTAGATGAGCTGGTAGCCGATTTCCTGGAAGAACCAGAGGTCGATCAGGAAGGAGGCGGTCCCGGGAATCAGGAGGAGCAGGAGCAGGACGGTGACGATGAACGCAAGAATCGGGAAGCGGCGCATGGATGGACAATGCCCCCATGGGACGGGAACGACAAGGACCGGGCCTGCCGCGCCCCGGCACCAGCCGCCCCGCCCGGAGTTACGACGTCAGGTGACCTCGCCATGGGCCTCGGGGATCGGGCCGTTGGCGCACCGGCTCCCCCACCAGGCCAGAACCGGAAAGGCGAGGATCGGGAGCCCCCACTGATGCACCACTACCGCGTGGGGCCGGCCGAGGACGAACTGGGCCGTCGCGTTCGTCAGCAGGAAACTCACCACCCAGACGGCCCTTGCCCGCGGGTCGGTCAGCCTGAGGGTCGAGAGCCCGGCGATGACGAGGAGCACCGCCGGGAGCTCGCTGCGGCGGTGAGCGCTACCGGCGGGCGACGGGTCCAAGGTACTTGTCCAGCCAGGCCAGCGACTCGGCGATCATCTGGACCTTCGGGACGAAATGGCCGCCCTCGTAAAGCACGCGGCGTTTGTCGGCCGCCGCGGTACCGAGCAGGGCGAAGAACGGCTCCTGCGACCCCGCCACCGGGTAAAAGTGATCGTACTTGCCGTTCAGCATCAGGACCGGCGTGTGGATGCGGGACACGTAGTTGAGCGGGTCGGCCTCCGATCGCTGGCCGGTCATTTTGAGGCCGGCAACCTCCAGAACGGCGGTGCGAAACCGCGGCTCGATCGCCAGCATGACGCCACCCATCCGTCCGCCAAAACTCAAGCCGTAGTAGGCCAGCCTGGTCGAGTCGATGTCCGCTCTGGTACTGAGGTAGTCGATCGACCGGCGGAGATCCTTGCCCCAACTGATGACATGGTCCCGATAGCTGATCGTGCTGTCCGGTTCGTCGTTCGCAAAACCGTCGGAACGTTCATAGGTGCCGAGGAACACCGGGAAGGCGAACGCCCGGCCGCTCTTGATCA
>JANXXJ010000358.1 GCA_025350665.1 Gemmatimonadota bacterium
GGTCCAGAACCGCCGGAGCGTTTCCGACGGCGCCCTCGGCTGGAACATCTGAATGTCCCGTTCGAGGTAGGTCCGGAGGAAGGCGCGCCGCCACGCCAGACTGGCCTGGTCGTCGGCCGCGAGGTAGCTGTCGGGGAACCCGCCGCGGAGCCAGAGGCGGTCCAGATCGGCGGCGCTGTCGGGCACCTCGGTGATATCGAAGGGCGGCAGCTCGAGATACTCGATCCGGCCCGCGAGCGATTCCGACGACTGATGAAGCAGCTCCATCGAGGCCGAGCCGAGGACGAGGAACTGTCCGAAGCGGTGGCCCTCCTCGCGGCGGCGGTCCACCACGCCGCGGAGGACCTGGAACAGATCGGGAACGCGATGGATCTCGTCGAGGATGGTGAGGCCCGGATTGGCCTCGAAATAGGCGGAGGCGTTGGTGAGGCGATTGCGGTCGGCCGGGTCTTCGAGATCCAGGTAGTGGACCCGGTCGGGATCGAGGGCGCGGGCTACGGCCTTGGCGAGGGTGGTTTTCCCAACCTGGCGAGGCCCGATCAAGGCGACCACGGGGGCGCGCCGGAGGGCCGCCATGGCGGCCTTGAGCGCGCGGTTCCGGTCATACATGGTAGCAAATATACCACGTCATGGCATAAATACAACATTATACACTAATTAGCGTTGTATTATTGCCATTACATGGAATATATGCAACGTTCGCGAATTGGCGGCGGGCAATCAAACCGGGCAAGAACCGGCTGGAACATCCCCTGTAAGTCATTGTGGTGAAACAGTTTGAATAGAGCGGTCCTGCTTGATTCCGACTCCGGGACCCCGCTATATTTTGGGGCCCAACTCTCCACCGGTTCCAGGGCCGTTTTCCCGATCACCCAGGTCGAGTGACCCATGACCGCACCCAATTCGCGCGAGCGTATTCTCCCTCGCCCAATCGAAGACGAGATGAAGCAGAGCTTCATCAACTATTCGATGAGCGTGATCGTGTCGCGCGCGCTGCCCGACGTCCGTGACGGCCTGAAGCCGGTCCACCGCCGGATTCTGAACGCCATGAACGAGCTGGGCCTGGTGCCGGGCCGAGCCTACAAGAAATCGGCCACGGTGGTGGGCGAGGTGTTAGGCAAGTATCACCCGCACGGCGACGCCTCGGTGTACGACGCGCTGGTCCGGATGGTCCAGGACTTCTCGCTCCGGTATCCGCTGGTGGACGGGCAGGGCAACTTCGGCTCGGTGGACGGCGACCCCGCGGCGGCCTATCGGTACACCGAGGCCAAGCTGACCCGGGCCGCGGTGGCCATGCTCGAGGACATCGACAAGAACACGGTCGATTTTCAGCCCAACTACGACGACCGGCTCCAGGAACCGACCGTCCTGCCGTCGAAGATCCCGAACCTGCTGGTCAACGGGTCGAGCGGCATCGCGGTCGGTATGGCCACCAACATCCCGCCCCACAACCTCCGGGAGGTCTGCCAGGCCATCGTGCAGCTGGTGGACGAACCCGAGACCACGATTCCCGACCTCGCCAAGATCATCAAGGGCCCCGACTTCCCCACCGGCGGTTACATCTACGGGATCCACGGGATCAAGGAAGCGTACGAGACCGGCCGCGGCAAAGTGGTGATGCGGGCCCGGGCTCAGATCGAAGAGAAAGAATCGACCGGCAAGACGGCGATCGTCATCACCGAACTGCCCTACCAGGTCAACAAGGCCAATCTGGCCCGGGACATCGCCGGCCTCGTGGGCGAGAAGAAGATCGAGGGCATCTCGGCCGTCCGCGACGAGTCGGACCGGGACGGCATGCGGCTGGTCATCGAACTCAAGCGCGACGCGATTGCCCACGTGGTGCTGAACCAGCTCTACAAGCACACCACGATGCAGTCCACCTTCGGCGTGATCAACCTGGCGCTGGTCAAAGGCCAGCCCAAGGTGATGAACCTGAAGGAGCTGCTCCAGCACTTCATCGAGCACCGGCACGAGATCATCATCCGCCGGACCCAGTACGATCTCGACCAGGCCGCCGCCCGGGAGCACATTCTCGACGGACTCAAGATCGCCGTCGACAACATCGACGAAGTGGTCGAGATCATCCGGAAGTCCGAGAACGTCGACGAGGCCGACCAGCGGCTCCGGAAGCGGTTCAAGCTCTCGGAGAAGCAGAGCGAAGCGATCCTCAACATGCGGCTCGCCAAGCTCACCGGCCTGGAAATCGAGAAGCTCGAAGCCGAACTGAAGGAAGTCCGGGCCATGATCGCCGAGCTCAAGGGGATCCTGGCCTCGAAGACCCGCCGGATGGCGATCCTCAAGGAAGAGATGGCTGAGATCGTCAAGGACTTCGGCGACGACCGGCGGACCGAGATCATCCCGGACCAGACCGAGTTCTCGGTGGAAGATCTGATCGTCGAAGAAGACATGGTGATCACGATCTCCCACACCGGCTACATCAAGCGGACCCCGGTCTCCACCTATCGGCGGCAGCGGCGCGGCGGCAAGGGCCTGACCGGCGCCACAACCAAGGAAGACGACTGGCTCGAGCACCTGTTCATCGCCTCGACCCATGACTACGTGATGTTCTTCTCGAACCGGGGCCAGGTCTACTGGCTCAAGGTCCACGAGATTCCGCAGGGCGGCCGCGCCACCCGCGGGAAGCCGATCATCCAGTGCATTGCGGTCCGGCCGGACGAGCACATCACGGCGCTGGTGCCGGTGCGCGAATTTGCCGACAACCGCTGGCTCATGTTCGCGACCCGGAACGGCACGGTGAAGAAGAGTGTGCTGTCGGACTACGGGAACCCCCGGGCCAACGGGATCATCGCGATCAACATCGAGCCGGAAGACGAGCTGATCGAAGTGCTGCTCACCGACGGCAACAACGACATCGTCCTCGCCACCAAGGGTGGGATGAGCATCCGGTTCCACGAAAGCGACGTTCGCGAGATGGGCCGCGCCACCGGCGGCGTCAAGGGCATCGAGCTCGGGAAGGACCAGGTGATCGGCATGGTGGTGATCCGCCGCGACGCCACCCTGCTGGTGGTGAGCGAGAAGGGCTTCGGCAAGCGGTCCGAACTGGCGGAGTACCGGGTCCAGAAGCGGGGCGGCAAGGGCATCATCACCTTCAACAACACCGACAAGACCGGTGACTGCGTGGCCTTGAAGGAAGTGCAGCCGCAGGACGAGTTGATGATGATCACCCGAAGCGGCGTCATCATCCGGGTACCGGTGGACGGCATCCGCGTGATTGGACGCAACACCCAGGGCGTCCGGGTCATGAATCTCGATCCGGCGGATTCGATCGTGGCGGTGGCGCGGGTGGTGAAGGAAGAAGAAGGTGAAGGGGAAGAAGTGGAAATCGAGGAGCCGTCATGACTGCGACCGCCGTTCCGACCATCACCAGGGAGGACCTGGCGCGGACGGCGCAGGCCCTCAAGGGCATCGCCGTCCGGACGCCGCTGGTGGAATCGGCGGAGCTGACCCGTCGCTTCGGGTTTCCGGTCTGGGTCAAATGCGAGCATCACCAGCCGATCGGCGCCTTCAAGCTCCGGGGCGCCTACACGGCGATGTCCCGGCTCAGCCCGGAAGACCGGGCCCGCGGGATCATCACCCATTCCAGCGGGAACCACGGCCAGGCCGTGGCCTTCGTGGCCAAGCACTTCGGGGTCCGCTCGGTCATCGTGATGCCGGAGAACGCGCCCCAGGTGAAGGTGGACGGCATCCGGCGCCACGGGGCCGAGATCGTCTTCACCACCCGCAAGGAACGCGAAAAGAAATCCCGGGAATTGATCGAGGCCCAGGGCCTCGTGATGGTGGCCCCGTACGACAACATCGACGTGATCATGGGCCAGGGCACCTGTACCTTCGAGATTCTCGAGGACCAGCCGAGCGTCTCGACCCTCATCGCGCCGGTCGGCGGCGGCGGAATGATCGCCGGCACCTGTGCCATGGTGATGGCGGCCCGCGCCGCCGGTGACCCGATCGTCCGGACCGTCATCGGCGTCGAACCCGCGCTCTCGCCCAAACTCGGCGCGGCGCTGGCCGCCGGGCATCCGGTGCCGTTCGAGCCGGTGGAGACCCTCGCCGACGGCCTGGTGCCGCCATCGGTCGGGACCATCACGTTCTCCTACATCCGCCAGGTGGTCCACCAGGCGGTGGCGCTCACCGAACATGAAATTGCCGCCGGGGTCCGGTTTCTGTTCCACTCGATGGGCCTCAGGGTCGAACCGTCGGGCGCGACGCCCGTGGCCGCGCTGCTGGCCGGGAAGATCACGCCGTCCGGCCCGACCGCCTGCATTCTGACCGGCGGGAACGTCGACCCCGCCATGTTCAGCCGGCTGGTGGACTGACCCCGATGGCCGACGCCGATCCGCCCCTCGCGCATGTCCTGATCGTCGACGACGACGAGTCGCTCAACCGGTCCTTGAGCTCGATCCTGGGCTCCGAGGGCTACCGGATCTCGAGCCGTTACACGGCGGACGGCCTGATCGAGTTTCTCGACGCCAATCAGATCGACCTGCTGATCCTCGACATCGGTCTGCCCCAGATCGACGGGCTCGCCGTGCTCCAGAGCATCAAAGGCCATTCGGTCCACTGGGACATTCCGATTCTGGTGCTGACCGGTGCTCCGGCGGGCGAAGTCTCGGTCGAAGCGTTAGGACTTGGCGCCACGGATTTCGTCACCAAGCCGTTCCGGCTCGACGACTTCCTGGCCCGGATCCGGGCCCACCTCCGCGACGGCCGCGCGCTCCAGACCGCGCGCCGCGAGGCCCGCTCGGAGGCGGAGGTGAACGACATCCTGCGCGAGGCGGCCGTCGCGGCGTCCCCGGCGGAGATCTACCAGGTACTGGTCCGGCGGATCGCCAGCGGGCTCAAGATTTCGCGCTGCTCGATCGTGCTGGATGACGACAACGGCGAGACGGCCACCGTCGTCGCCGCCTGCGACAGTCCCGGTCTCCGCCACCTGACCGTCGAGCTGCGCCGCTATCCGGAGCTGCTCGGCCCCATGATCACCGGCGAACCGCTGCTGATCGACAATGTCCGCGACGACCCGACCTTCGCGCCGGTCCGCGAACTCTGGCGGGTCGAGGGCCGGGTGGTGCCGACGACCTCGGTGGCGGTGGTCCCGTTCAAAGTCCGCGAACGGCGGGCCGCGGCGTTCTATCTCCGGACCGCGGGCGAGGACGGTGTCCTGTCCGAGGCGGATCTCCAATTCGGCCGCCGGGTGATCGACGCGGCCCGGCCGTTGCTCGACAAGGCCCATAACTTCGAGGAAGCGATCCAGCGCCAGGACGAGATGCGCCAGCTGGCCGAGACCGATTCGCTGACCGGCCTGTTCAACCGGCGGGCACTCCGGGAGCGACTCGACCGGGAGCTGGCCCGGGCCCAGAGAAACAACACCGTGCTCTCGGCCCTGATGCTGGACATCGACCTGTTCAAGCGGCTGAACGACACCTACGGCCACGAACTGGGCGACCGGGTCCTGACCCAGCTGGCCGAGGTCCTGCGCCGGGAACAGCGGGCCATCGACGTTCTGGCCCGGCTGGGTGGTGAGGAATTCGTGGTGCTGCTCCCCGAAACCGGGATCCGGGGCGCCCGGATCTACGCCGAGCGGATTCTCCGCAAGGTGAGTGCGGCGACGCTGGGTACGGTGGAGCACCCGGCCCAGATTACCGTGAGCATCGGGATCGCCACGTATCCCGATGAACGGGTCCACGATCCCGATTCGCTGCTCCGGCTGGCCGATACCAATCTGCTGCGCGCCAAGGCCGACGGGCGGAACAGGTATCGCGATTGAACGACGCGCAGTGCCCCAAGTGCGGCACTTCCTATCCTCCACCAGCCCGATTCTGTATCAAGGACGGGTTCCCGCTGATCACCGGCACGCAGGCGTCCCCGGCGCTGCATCGCACTGACGAGACCAGGCCACCCGGCGTCCGGACCACCGATCCGGCGGGAACACTCGAGGGCCGGGTGATCGACGGCCGGTATGCGATCGAAGACCGGGTGGGCGAAGGTGGCATGGCGTACGTCTATCGCGCCACGGACCGGCAGACCGGCCAGACAGTCGCCGTCAAAGTGCTGATGGCCAAGCTCGCGAGCGATCCCGAGTCGGTGGCCCGTCTCAAGCGCGAGGCCCACCTCGCCATGAAGCTGATTCACCCGAACACCTGCGGGCTCCTGTCCTACGGCGAAGCCAATCGGCTCCCCTACCTGGTGATGCCCTACCTCGAAGGTGAGACGCTCTCGACCCGGGAGAACCGGATCGGGATCATGAAGCCGAAGCAGGCGGTCCCGATCCTGATCCAGCTCTGCCGCGGGCTCCAGCATGCCCACGATCAGGGCGTGATGCACCGCGACCTCAAGCCCGAGAACGTGATGCTGGTGGCCGAGGACGCGGGGGAGCGGGCGGTGGTGATGGACTTCGGTCTCGCCAAGGAACGGATTGCCGGCGCGGACCTCAACCGGCTCACGGCCACGGGCATCGTGCTCGGCACGCCGGAGTTCATGAGCCCGGAACAGATTCGCGGCAAGTCGATCGACCACCGGAGCGACATCTACGCCCTCGGCGTGCTGGCGTTCGAGCTGTTGAGCGGCGAGCTGCCCTATGCCGGCGCCACCGCGCAGGAAACGATGCTGAACCACCTGACCGGCAAACCCAAGAGGCTGTCGACGGTGGCATCCAACATTCCGGGCGGCCTCGACCAGGCGATCGAGCGGGCCCTCAAGCTGGAGCCCAAAGACCGGTTCCAGTCGATGACCGAGTTCGCCCAGGCGTTGTCCCGAATTTCTCTTTAGCCCCGCACGAGGTTCCCCATGCCGCTCGGACGCCGTGGTTTCGCTTCTCACCTGCTGGTCGGGCTCCTGGCCGTTGCCGCGGGCGCCGGCCTCACCTGGCTGGTCAACCGGCCGGTCCGGACCCAGGTCACCACCCACGGCGAGTGGGTCTGGGTCAAGAAAGCCGGCGGCGATTCGGTCCGGGCCTACGTGGCGTACCCGGAGCGGAAAGACAAAGCGCCGGCGATGGTGGTGATCCACGAGATCTTCGGGCTCACCGACTGGGAACCGACCGTGGCCGACAAGCTCGCGGGCCAGGGGTACGTGGCCATCGTGCCGGACATGCTGTCGTCCCGCTGGGGCATCACGCCGCCCAATCCCGACTCGGGCCGGAAGCTGATGGCCCAGCTCACGCCGGACGCAATCACGGCGGATCTCGATGCCGCGTACGACTACGTCACCCATCTGCCAAGCGTCAAGAAGGATCGGGTCGGCGTGATCGGGTTCTGCTGGGGCGGCGGGCAGACGTTCCGCTACGCCACCAACAACCCGAAACTCAGGGCGGCCGTCGTCTGCTATGGGCCGGCGCCGAGCCTTCCGATGCAGCCGGGCCAGTCGCCGGTGCTCGACAGCGCGGCGCTCGGCCGGATCAAGGCGAAGATTCTGGGCGTCTATGGTGAGAATGACGCCCGGATCAACAGCATGCTGCCGACCGTCGGCGGGCTGATGCAGCAGCTCAACAAGCCGTTCGACGCCGACAGCTATCCCGGCACCGGCCATGGGTTCCTCAAGCCGGGCCGGAAGGGGTCGGACACCGACCAGGTCGAGAAGGCCTGGGCCAAGATCCAGGGCTTCCTGGCCAGCAACCTCGCCAAGTAACGGACGGAGCATTCGATGAACCGGCTCTTCGGACTCGCGACCGCGGCCTGCCTGATGGGGACCGCGACGGCGGCCGCTCAGCCGGCGCCGATCGCGATGCGGTACGACGCCGAGCGGCCGGCCCACAATGCGGTCCACTACGACGTGTGGATCCGGCTCGCCGATTCGGGCAGCCGGTTCCAGGCGGCGGTGACCACCGACTGGAAGCTCAAGAGCTTTGAGCCCATCCGGATCAATCTCGATTCGTCGTACCGGATCTCGGCGTTGACGCTCGACGGCCAGCGAGCCCGGTGGCGGCGGGCCGGGCCCGACCTGATCCTGGTGACCCACAGGGCCGGCGCCAGGACGGCCGTGACGAAGATCGAGTACGAGGGCCATCCGCCCAAGTTCGTGCGCGAGGGACGACGCCAGAGCGGGGAGCAGGACGACGGTCTGGTCCAGCGCGGCTGGGGCGCCGACCGGAAAATCTTTGCCGACAACTGGCCCAACCGGGCCCGGAAGTGGCTGGCCACCCAGGATCACCCCTCCGACAAGGCCACCATCACCTGGACCATCGAGGCGCCGGCCGCCCTGACGGTGGTGGCGAACGGTACGCTCAAGGGGAAGGAAGACGCCGGGAACGGACTCACCCGCTGGCACTTTGCGATCGAGCAGCCGATTCCCGTTGCCACCATGGTTCTGGGTGCGGCGCGGCTGGCGGTGACCCAATTGGCGCCGGCCATGTGCAGCATCCGCTGCGTACCGGTCTCGGTGTACACCTACCCCACCGACTCCGCCTGGGCCGTGACCGGGCCGTTTGCGGAGGCCTCCGCAATGGTGGACTTCTTCAGCGGGCTGATCGCACCGTTCCCGTACGGCGAACTCCGGCACGTCGAGACGTCGACGATTTTCGGCGGGATGGAGAACAGCACCGCGATCTTCTACGACGAGGGCGGCTATCAGAGTAAACGATTGAGCGCCGGCACCGTGGCCCACGAGACCATGCACCAGTGGTTCGGCGACGCCGCCACCGAGGGCGACTGGCATCATCTCTGGCTCTCGGAGGGCTTCGCGACCTACGGCGGCGCGCTGTGGCAGGAACACCAGGGCGGTGACAGCGCGCTCAAGGCGGCGATGGCCGGGGCCAAGGCCGCCGTCATCACGTCACCCGCCACCGAGCGCCCGATCATCGATCCCCTGGCGACCGACCTCATGGGGCTCCTCAACAGCAACAACTACCCCAAGGGATCGTGGGTCCTCCACACCCTCCGCGGCCTGATCGGCGACTCGGCCTTCTTCCGCGGGCTCCGGACCTACTACCGCACCTATGAACACAGCAACGCGCTCTCGGCCGACCTGTCCCGGATCATGTCGAAGGAAGCGGGCATGGATCTCGACTGGTACTTCACCCAGGCGCTGACCCAGCCGGGATACCCCATCATCAAGACCACCGCCTCTCTCGAGGGCGGACATCTGATCATCGAGCTCACCCAGGTCCAGAAGCCGGCGTGGGGCCGCTACCGGATTCCCAATCTGGAGATCCGCCTGGGCGGCCGGACCATCAGAGTCGCGATGATGGGGAAGACCGCGCGGACCGTGACCCATTGGGACGGCGAGACGCCGCCAGCGGTGGAAGTGGACCCCGACGGCTGGTGGCTGCTCGACGTGGCGAAGCCGTGAAGGGACTCATGATGAAGCCGCTGCTGGTCCTGATGGTTCTGGCCGGGTGCGCCGTCACGCCGATCACCAACCGCTTGAAGCCCGGCGAGGAAGCGCTCGTCGTGGTCGTGGGCGAAGGCACGGACGGGGCGACCGATCTCTTCGCGGCGCCGGCCGAAGGGGGCCAGTTCTTCCAGCTCACCTTCACGCGGGCCGCCGAGTCGAACCCCAAGCTGGCGCCGTCGGGAACCCTGCTGGCGTTCGTGCGGCAGGGGGGCGAGTCCAAACCGGAACTCGTGATCTTCGATCTGCTCGGCGGCACCGAGCGGGTCCTTGCGTTCGAGGCAGCGCCGGTCCGGCTGGGCTGGTTCCCGGGCAGCGACACGGTGGCGGTGGTGACCGCGGGAGGGGCCCGGGCGGTGGCGTTAGGCAGCGGACCCCTGGTGGCGGTGGCCGGCGGCGCCCGGGCCGACTCGCTGAGCTACGACCGGGTCGGCAAACCGGCCTTCGGCTCGATCCGGCCCTGCCGTGCCGGCGGACTCTGCGTCATGTCCGATGGCGGCGAGGAAACGACATTGGCCGCCGGGGCGGCCGACGGCTGCCGCTGGGGCGACACGGCGCTGGCCTACATCCGCGATGGCAAGATCGAAGTGCGACCGTTAGGCGGCGGCCGGATCCGTCAGCCGACCTGGACCAGGGCGCCGGCGCACCTTCGCCAGCCCACCCATCAACCAGGCTCCGAAGCCCGGTAAGCGATCGCGGTCCACGCCGCGTCGAGAGTCCCGGTCGCGCCGGCGTGATCCGGCGTCCAGTCCCGGGCGGCCACCCGCTCCACCACGAAGGCCAGCAGCACCAGCCAGACCGTGGCCCACAGATCGGCCGCTCCGGGCCGGATGGTGCCTTCCTGTTTGCCGGACGCGACGATCTGGGTGATGCCGTCGCGAAAGTCCCGGGCGGCCTGCTGGGTGCTTTCGTCGAGCGAGACGCCGTCCGGTTTCCGGAGCAACATCAGCGCCGCCGGGGGATCCTTCTGGGCCAGGTCCAGCATCCGGCGGGCCGCCCGGCTCAGGCGTTCGCGGGCGGGGGGTGGGCGTTCGCCCTCGAGCGGGCGGAAGCCGGCGAGGCCGGACCGGAGGGCATCGCGGTAGACCTCGTTGAACAGTGCTTCCTTGCCGGCGAAGTGCCGGTAGATCGTCGCTTCGGCGATCCGGGCTCGGCCGGCAATGTCCTGGGTGGTGGTGGCGCGGTACCCTTCGGTGGTGAACAGTTCCAGGGCGGCCCGCACCAATCGTTCGCGGGTCGCGATAGCGTCCTTCCGGCGGGGTGTCGGCGCGGGCGTCGTCATGACGGGCCGAATCTAGCCACGTTCGGTTATGTTGGGACAGCGGCGGAGGGTTGCCGCGCTCCTTTCGAAGGACGCAGGCCGCTGATGGCACCCGATTTCAAGACCCTGTGGCAGGAGGCGCTCCCGTGGAGCGCCTTTTTCGCTCCCGACATGGAGCTGCGACCCCTGTGGGAGGGGGTCTACCGGAACGTGACCGTGCCGGAATGGGCGGTGGCCGCGGCGGCGAAGGCGCCGGGACTCAAGGTACTGGTGATCACCGAGGACTGGTGTGGCGACGCGGCCAATTTGATCCCGGTGGTGCCCCGGCACCGCCTCAGCCAGCCGGGCCA